>JBIQJS010000039.1:0-29629 GCA_044507405.1 Rubrivivax sp.
GGCCGAAGGTGCTCCCCTGCTAAGGGAGTATGTGGGCAAAACCTGCATCGAGGGTTCGAATCCCTCCGTCTCCGCCAGCAAGACCCGAACAGACGAAGCCCCGGTGACGGGGCTTTTTCTTTTGGGGCGTGCGTTCTACGAGCGTGACGCCCTGCCGGAGAACCCGGCCGCGATGCTGCGCACCAACTCCGCGACGCCGGGCACGTCATGCACCCCCGAGACGGAATGCCCCGCGCTCCACACGTCGGCCCAGCGGCGCGGCCCTTCGTGCGGGCCCACGCCACCGCCGTAGCGCTGGCGGGCTTCTTCCACGGAGAGATCCTCCGGCAACGCGGCGGGGTCCAGCCCCGAGGCCACGATCGAAGGCCGCAGGAAGTTGGCAGGCAGCCCCGTGAAGGCGCGCGTGAGCTGCACGTCGTCGAGGCGGCTCGCCACGAGCATCTGCTTGTAGTGCTCGGAGGCCATGCTCTCGCGGGTCGCGATGAAGCGCGTCCCCATGTAGCCCAGATCACAGCCGAGCGTGATGGCCGCTTGCAGCGAGACGCCGTCGCTCAGGCCGCCGGCCAGCACCACCGGGCCATCGAAAAACGCGCGCACCGCGCGCACGAAGGCGAACGGGTTGGCCCAGCCGGTCTGTCCGCCGGCCCCCGCGGTGAGCAGCACCAGCCCGTCGACGCCGGCGTCGAGCGCCCGCTCGGCGTGGTGCACGGTGGCGACGTCGGCGAGCACCCGGCAGCCGCCGTCGTGCAGTTGCGGCACGACCGAGGCCGGCGAGCCGACGCTCGTGATCACGACCTCGGTGTGGTGGCGCAGCATGCAGGCGATCTCGGCGCGCAGCTGCGCCGGGTCGCGCCGCATGATGAGGTTGGGGCACCACGGCGCATGGCGCCTGGGCGCTTCGGCCGATTCACGTGCAAGGCGCGTGAGCCAGGCGTCGAGCTCGTCGAGCGAGCGGCAGTTGGGCGTGGGAAAGGAGCCGATCACGCCAGCCGCGCACGCGGCCGAGACGAGCTCGATGCCGCTCACCCGCAGCATGGGCGCGGCGATGAGCGGCAACGTAAGCCGGTCGAGAAAGGGCAGCCGCGCCGCTGCCGTCGGGGCGGTCAATTGAGCGTGGCGCCCGAGGCCTTCACCACCTCGGCCCACTTCTTCATCTCTTCGGTGATGAAGGCCTTGAACTTGTCCTCGTCGTAGTCCACGAGCGGCTGGCTGCCGATCTCTTCGAACGGTGCAACGAGCGCCTTGTCGGTGAGCGCCGTGTGCATCGCTTGCGAAAGCTTCCTGACGATGGGCTTGGGCGTGCCCGCCGGCACCACGATGCCCGACCAGCTGCTCGACTCCAGCCCCGGGAAGCCCGCTTCGGCGATCGTCGGCACGTCGGGCAGGGCGGGCAGGCGCTTGCTGCCCATCACCGCGAGCGCGCGCAGCTTGCCGGCCTTGATGTGCGGCAGCAGCGTCACCGTGTAGTCGTACATGAGGTCGAGGCGGCCGCCCAGCAGATCCTGCAGCGCCGGGTTGCTGCCCTTGTAGGGCACGTGCGTCATCTTCACGCCCGTCCTGGCCTGCACCATTTCGCTCGTGAGGTGCGTGCCGGTGCCCGGTCCGGCGGAGCCGTAGTTGAGCACGCCGGGGTTGGCGCGTGCATGGTTGATGAGCTCGGCCACGTTCTTGAACGGGCGCGAGGCTTCGACCACCAGCACCGTGGGCGACAGGAACATGCCATGCACGGGGATGAAATCGCGCAGCGGCTGGTACTTGAGCGTCTTGTAGAGCGCGAGGTTCGCGGCCATCGTGCCCGAGGTCGCGTAGAGCACGGTGTAGCCGTCGGCCGCCGCCGTCGCGGCGACCTGCTCCGTGGCCAGCGAGCCGCCCACGCCGGGGCGGTTCTCCACGACGAACGACTGGCCGAGCACCTCGCCCATCTTCTTGGAGATGGCGCGCGAGGTCGTGTCGGTCACGCCGCCCGGCGTGAACGGCACCACCCAGGTGATCGGCTTGGTCGGATAGGTTTGTGCACGGGCGGGCACATGCCCCAACAGCACGGCAGTGGCGACGGCCATCCACAGGACACGCAACTTCTTCATCGCATTTCCTTTCGGCGTTCTACGCAGCGCTACGGCTGCCGGGTGGACCAAGTTACTTGCAGACTAACAAGTCGTTTGGCCGCTGTGCATGCACGTTTGCCCCACGTGCCGTTCTGTCCTCCGAACGACACCATACGGCGCTTCACACGGAAGTAGCACGATGAGCATCGATCTCGACGCCGAGCAGATCACCCTGCGCGACAGCATCCGGCGTTTCATGAAAGCCGAAGTGGTGCCGCGGATCGCGAAGCACGAGGCCGAGCGCAGTTTCCCGTTCGAGCTGCTGCCGCGACTGGCCGAGTTCGGCTACCTCGGCGGCACGCTGTCGGAAGAAGACGGCGGCATGGGCATCGACTACCCGACGTGGGCCATGATGATGGAAGAGGCCGGCTACCACTGGCTCTCGCTGCGCACGATCTGCAACATCACCAACGGCTCGATCAACCGCCTGGCCACCCACGGCACGCCCGAGCAGAAAGAGCGCTACCTGAAGCCCGCGCTGCGTGGCGAACTCAAGGTGTGCACCGGCCTCACCGAGCCCGACACCGGCTCCAACATCGCCGGCATCCAGACGCGCGCCGAGTTGCAGGGCGACCACTGGGTGATCAACGGCCGCAAGATGTGGATCACCAACGGCGCGCACGCCGACGTGGCGATGATCGTCGCGCGCACCTACAGCCCCACCTGCGACGGCGCCTTGTCGGCCTTCATCGTCGACAGGGCGCAGAGCCCCTACGACGTGCGCCCGCTCGACACCATGGTGCTGCGCTGCACCGGCACGGCCGAACTCGGCTTCAACGACGTGAAGATTCCCAGGGCCAACCTCGTCGGCCAGGAAGGGCAGGCGCTCAAGGGCACGCTCAAGGGGTTGGACGCCGCGCGGCTCAACATCGCCATGGGCGCGGTGGGTGCCGCGCAGGCCGCGCTCGATCTCTCGATCGACTACGTCAAGCAGCGCAAGCAGTTCGGCCGCCTGATCGGCAGCTTCCAGCTCGTGCAGAAGCACATCGTCGACATGACGGTGCGCGTGGAGGCGGCACGTGCGCTCGGCTACCGCGCGGCGCATGCGCTGCAGCGCGGGCAGGACGTGCGCCAGGCCTGCTCCATCGCCAAGCTCTACGCCACCGAATCGGCGCACGAGGTGGCGAGCATGGCGCTGCAGGTGCACGGCGGCAGCGGCTACTCGACCGACCTGCCCATCGAGCGCATCTTCCGCGACACCCGCGGCGGGATGATTCCCGAGGGCACCACCGAGATCCAGACGCTCATCGTCGGGCGCGAGATCCTGGGCATCAACGCCATCACCTGATGGGCAGGAGTTCCACGTTCATGACGTCGCTCCCCGATCTGCGCCTGCTCTGCTCGCCGCGCTCCGTCGCCCTCGTGGGCGCCTCCGACGACCCCGCCAGCATCGGCGGCCGTGCGCTCGTCAACCTCCTGCAGCACTCCGATTTCAGCGGTGAGGTGATGCTCGTCAACCCGAGGCGCGAGACGGTCGCCGGCCGGCGCTGCTGGCCCGACATCGCCTCGCTGCCGGGCACGCCCGACCTCGTGATGATTTCCGTGCCGGCGGTGCACGTGAACGCCGCCCTGCGGCAGGCCGCGGCGCGCGGCGTGCCGTTCGCCATCGTCTACACGTCGGGCTTCGGCGAGGCGGGGCCTGAAGGCCGGGCACTCGAAGACGAGATGCGCGCCATCGCCGAGGGCTCGTCGCTGCGCATCTACGGGCCCAACTGCCCGGGCCTGTGCAACATCAACGAGCGGCTGGGCTTCACCTTCTCGCCGTCCTTCCCGCACGACCTGCGGCGCGGGCCCATCGGGCTAGCCACGCAGGGCGGCGGCCTGGGGCGCAACGTGCTGCAGGCCATGGACCGCGGCCTCGGCCTCGGCCTGTGGTGCTCGTCGGGCAACGAGGTCGACCTGCAGGTGAGCGACTTCATCGCGCACATGGCCGACGCGGACGACATCGAGGTGATCGTCACGCTGATCGAAGGCGTCAAGGACGGCCGCAAGTTCATCCGCGCCGTGCAGCGGGCCGCCGCCAACGGCAAGCCGGTGATCGCGCTCAAGGTGGGCCGCTCGGCCTACGGCCAGAAGGCGGCGATGTCGCACACCGGCTCGCTCACCGGTTCGGCCGAGGTCAACAGCGCGCTCTTCCGCCAGCTCGGCGTGATCGAGGTGGACGACATCGACGAGCTCGCCGACACGGCCGGCCTCTTCGCGCGGGCGCGCACGCCCAAGGCGCGGCGCGACGTGGCGATCTATTGCTCGTCGGGCGGCGCCTCCGCGCTCACGGCCGACATGGTGGGCCAGGCGGGTCTGAAGCTCGCGCAGTTCGCGCCCGAGACCACGCAGGTGCTCGCCGAGAGCCTGCCCTCGTATGCGGCCATCGGCAACCCGGTGGACACCACCACCGCCGTCATCACCGACCCGCGCCTCATCGACCGCACGCTGCTCGCAGTGTGCGAGGACCCGGGCGTCTCGCTCGTGCTCTTTCCGGTCACGATCGACTATGGCGAGGTGACGATCAAGGTCGCCGAGAGCGCCGTGCGCGTGCAGCAGCAGACCCCCGTGCCGATCCTGCCGGTCTGGATGAGCAGCCGGCGTGGCGAGGCCGTCGACGTGTACGCCGAGGCGGGCATGGTGCCGGTGGGCTCGGTCGGCAAGGCGGTGAAGGCGGCGCGGCGCTGGCTCGACTGGGTCGACTGGCGCTTGCAGCAGACGCCGGGCACCGTGCCCTTCGAGCCGCTCCTGCTCGGCATGCCGCTTGGAGAACCGCAAGGGGACGCGCGCACGCTCCACGAAGCCGAAGGCAAGGCCTTGCTCGCCGCGGCCGGCGTGGCCGTGCCGCCCAGCGCGGTCGCGCGCAGCGAGGACGAAGCCGCCGAGGCCGCCCGCCGCATCGGCTACCCGGTCGTCGCCAAGGTGCTGAGTGCGGCCATCACGCACAAGACCGAGGTCGGCGGCGTGATGCTCGGCATCCGCGACGAGGCGATGCTGCGCGAGGCGTATCGGCGCCTGCACGGCAATGTCCGGCAGCACCGGCCCGAGGCGGTGGTCGAGGGCGTGCTCGTCGAAGCCATGGCGCCTGCCGGCGGCGTGGAAACGCTCGTCGGCGTGAGCCGCGATCCGGTGCTGGGTCCGGTGATGACCTTCGGGCTGGGCGGCGTGCACGTGGAGCTCTTCCGCGATGTCGCGCGGCGCGTGCTTCCGCTCTCGCGCCGCGAGGCCGAGGCGATGGTGCGCGAGATCCGCGCCTACCCGCTGCTCGACGGGCTGCGCGGCCGGCCCAAGGCCGATGTGGCGGCGCTGGTGGAGCTGCTGCTGAAGGTGTCGGACTTCGTGGCCGCGCACGCCACGCAGATCGACGAGATGGACCTCAACCCGGTGTGGGTGGGCCCGCAAGGGCAGGGCGTGCGCGCGCTCGACGCCGTGCTCGTCGGCCGCTTCGCCTCCGAAGGCGCACGTTGAGCGCGGCCTGGCTGCCGCGCGGCACCGAGGGCGGCCCGCTCGCGGGCGTGCGCGTGCTCGATTTCAGCGAGCTGCTGCCCGGCCCCTTCCTCACGCAGAGCATGGTGGAGCTCGGCGCCGACGTGCTCAAGGTCGAGCGCCCGCCGCATGGCGATGCGGCGCGGCGCATGGCGCCGGCGCTCTTCCAGGCGGTGAACCGCGGCAAGCGCTGCGTGCGCGTCGACCTGAAGGACGAAGCCCAGCGCGCCGCCGTCCTCGCGCTCGCCGACGAGGCCGACGTGCTGGTCGAGGCCTATCGCCCGGGCGTGATCGACAAGCTCGGCCTGGGCTTCGACGCGATGCAGGCCCGCAACCCGCGGCTCATCCACGTCTCGCTCACCGGCTATGGCGCAAGCGGCCCGCGCGCCGCCTGGCCGGGGCACGACATCAACTACCTCGCGGCGAGCGGCTCCCTCGCGCTCGCCACCGGCAGCGGTGGAACGCCTGCGTTCCCGTTGCCGGTGGCCGACCTGGGCGGCGCGGTCTATGCGCTCGCGGCCGTGAATGCGGCGCTCTTCCAGCGCGAGCGCACCGGCCGCGGCCAGCGGCTCGACGTGGCCCTGACCGACTGCATGCTGCACTGGATGAACACCCGGCTCGCCGCCTTCCGCCAGAGCGACGCGGACGATCTCGCGGCGCAGCGCCGCACCGTGAGCGTGCGGCCGGCCTATGGCGTGTTCACCTGTGGCGACGGGCTGCCGATCAGCGTCGCGGCGCTGGAGGACCACTTCTGGCGTGCGCTCGTCGAGGCACTGTCGCTCGACGCCTGGCGCGGCGAGGGCTACGCCGCGTACGCGCAGCGCATACCGCATGCCGCGGCGATCAACGCCGACGTGGCGTCCGCGCTCGCACCCCTGGGCCGCGCAGAGGCGTTGTCGCGGCTCGCGGCGGCCGATGTCCCCGTGGCCGAAGTGCTCGCACCCCACGAGCTCGCGACGCACGAGCAGTTCACCGCGCGCGGCCTCTACGCCGGGACCGCAGGCGGCCCGCTCTGCCGCTTCCCCGTGCGCATGCAGGGCGTGGGTGCGCCACCCGAGGCGCCGCTCACCGCCTGAACGCCCCCCGGGATAATCCCCGGCCATGCCGCACACCGACCACTCCCAGGCCTTCGAGCAGGCCAAGAACGCATTCCTCTCGGGCCTCGCTCACCTCGAAGCGGGCCGCCTCGCCGAGGCCGAGGCCGCTTTCGAGGGCTCCCTCGCGCTGCTGCCCGGCCGCGTGTCCACGCTGGTCAACCTCGCGGCCGTGCGCAACGCGCTCGGCAAGCCGGCTGCGGCCCTGGAGGCGGCGCAGGCGGTGCTGAAGGCCGAGCCCGCGAACGAAGACGCGCTGCTGCACCAGGCCAACGCTTTGCGTGCGCTCGGCCGCCACGCCGAGGCCGTGACCGCGTACGACGCCGCGCTGGCGCAGCACCCCGACTGGGCCGAGGGCTGGCTCTGCCGCGGCATCAGCCTGCTCGAAACCCATCGTCCGGCCGAGGCCCTGCAATCGCTGGAGCGCGCCGTCGCACTCGATGCGAAGCTCGTGGCCGCGTGGACCTGCCGTGGCGACATCCTGCGTGACATGGGCCGTCTGGACGACGCCCGCCGCGCCTATGAACAGGCGCTCGCCGCGGGGGCCGACCCGCAGCTCATCGGCTACTGCCTCGCCGGCCTGGGCCAGGGCGCCGCGCCGCCGACCGCGCCGCGCGCCTACGTGCAGGCGCTCTTCGACGGTTATGCCGGCGAGTTCGACCAGCACCTCACGCAGGTGCTGCGCTACCGCGTGCCCGAGGCGCTGGCCGCGCCGCTCGCGCAGGTGCACCCGCAGCCTTTCCGTTGCGCGCTGGATCTCGGCTGCGGCACGGGCCTGTGCGGCCCGCGCGTGCGCCCGCTGGTGCAGCGGCTGGTGGGTCTGGATCTGTCGGAAAAGATCCTCGAGCAGGCGCGCGCACGCGGTGTCTACGACGAGCTGCTGCAGGGCGAGATCGTGCAGCACCTGGAGCAGACCCGCGAGACCCACGACCTCGTGCTCGCGGCCGATGTCTTCATCTATGTCGGCGACCTCGCGCCCGTGTTCGCTGCCCTGGAGCGTGTGGTGCCGCCGGGCGGCGTGTTCTGCTTCTCGGCCGAAACCGAGGGCGCCGACGAGGCCGCCGGCTATGCGCTGCGACCCAGCCTGCGCTACGCGCACCACGAGACCTACCTTCGCCGCCTGGCCGCGCGCCACGGCTTCGAGCCGCTGAGCGTTTCGCACGAGACGGTGCGCGAGGAGCAGCGCCGCCCGATCCCGGGGCTCATCGTGCATCTGCGCCGTCGCTGACGGTCGAAGTCGGCGTTGTCCTACAGCGGTGCGGCAGGCGGCGCGCCACCATGCGCGAGTCCATGGACCCACGCATCGCCATGCCGCAAAAACAAGACCACCAGCCCTGCGCGAAAAACTCGCTGGCCCCGATCGTCGCCCTCGCACTCCTGGCTGCAGGCTGCGCCGCGCCCACCACCGACAAGCCGGCTTCCGAGCCGATCATCGCGGTCGCGATGCTCAACCCCGCAAGCGGGACGCAGGCCAACGGCATCGTGCGCTTCCAGCAGCAAGGCGAGCTCGTGCGCGTGAAGGCGCGCGTGTCGGGCCTGCAGCCGAACCGGGAGCACGGCTTCCATGTGCACGAGAAGGGCGACTGCTCGGCGCCGGACGCCAGCAGCGCCGGCGAGCACCTCAACCCGCAGGGCAGGCGCCACGGCGCTCCCGGCGGCGGCGAGCGCCATGCGGGCGACCTGCCCTCGCTCAGGTCCGATGCGGCCGGCGTGGCCGAGACGAGCTTCGACGTGAAGGGCACGCTGCTCGGCGCGGGCGCGGCCGACTTCATCGGCAAGGCGCTCGTCGTGCACGCCAACCCCGACGACTACACCACCCAGCCCTCGGGCAACGCCGGTGCGCGCATCGCCTGCGGCGTGATCGCCGTGCCGGTGCGCCCGGGCGGCGTGGGCGGCAACGCGCCGGAAGCCAAGACCATTCCCAAGCAGATGTGACGGCGTGCCGTGCGGGCCGGTGTTGCGCGGCACGGTGTTGCGCGGCACGGTGATGCGCTGGCCGCGCTTGCAGCGCGCGCCCGACCACGAGCCGCAGCAGAAGGTGTACTGACGGCATGAACACGCCCGAGTGGTGGGACCGCTGGCGCAACTACGACATCCAGCTCTTCGTGCTGGGCGATGCGAGCTTCACGCTCTTTTCGATCGCCAAGCTCGTGGTGCTGATGATGGTGCTCTTCTGGTTCGCGGGCGCCGCGCGTGGCTGGGCGGTGCGCCGGGCGCTGCGCTACACCTCGCTCGACGAGGGCACGCGCCAGGCCTTCGGCGCGATGCTGCGCTACGTCGTGCTCATCGTCGGCTTCATGCTGATCCTGCAGAACCTGGGCATCAAGCTCACGGCGCTGAGCGTGGTGGCCGGCGCGCTCGGCGTGGGCGTGGGCTTCGGCCTGCAGAACGTCTTCAGCAACTTCGTGAGCGGGCTCATCATCATGGTCGAGAGGCCCATCAAGGTGGGCGATCGGGTGGAGATGGCGGCCATCGAAGGCACGGTGCGCGAGATCGGCGCGCGGCGCACGACCATCGTCACGCACGACAACATCGCCATCCTCGTGCCCAACCAGAAGTTCATCACCGAGCAGGTGACCAACCTCGTCTACGCCGAGGCGCCGATCCGCCTGCGCATCCCGGTGCACGTGACCTTCGACAGCGACCCGGCCGTGATGGAGCGCCTGATGCTCGAGGCCGCGCAGTCGCACCCCGGCGTGCTCAAGGATCCGCCGCCCGAGGTGCTGCGGCCCACGCTCGCGGCCGGCTCGCTGCGCTTCGAGCTGAGCGTGTGGCATGCGGCGCGCGGCCCCATCCGGCGTGACCTCACGAGCGAGCTCAACCGCCTGATCGACCAGCGCGTGCGCGCCGCCGGGATTCAGTACGCCGCCTGACGGACGGGCGAGGGGTGTGCCGGCGCGAGCGCGGCCAGCACCGCGTCGGCCACCGGGCCGACCTCCAGGCCCGTGGCGCATCCATGCCCGATCGGGCACACCGCATGGCCGCAGGGCCGGCAGGGCACGCTCTTCCAGAGCACGCGATGGCGGGCCTGATCGAGCGGCGCCCAGCGCGCGACATCCGCCCCCAGGCTCACCACCACGCTGGGCGTGCCGAGCGCGGCGGCGATGTGCGACACGCCGGTGTCGTTGCACACCAGCAGCTGCGCGCCTTCGATCAGCGCGCCCAGCGTCCAGAGCGTGGTCTCGCCGGCGAGCACCCGGGCCGGCGCGCGCATGCGCGAGGCGACGTCGTGCGCGATCCCGGCTTCGCCGGCGGTGCCGGTCACGAGCACCTGCAGGCCGCGCGACGCGAGCACGTCGCCGATCGCCGCGAAGCGCTCCGGCGGCCAGCGGCGCGAGGCGAGCTGCGCGCCCGGGTGGAGGCACGCATAGGGCTGCGGCCAGCGGGCCGCGACCCACGCGCGATCCTCGTCACGCACGGGGAAGTCGAGGTGCAGCCCCTGGCGCGCGAGCCCCAAGTGGTCGGTGAGCGCGAGCAGGCGCTCGATCTCGTGGCCGCGCTCCGGCCAGGGCACGAAGAGCTCGCGGTCGGGCCGCCAGTGGCCGGGTTCGAAGAAGCCGGCGTGGCGGCGCGCGCCCCAGCCGGCGACGAGCGGGTTGGTGAGCCCGCCGCTGCCGTGCATCTGCAGCAGCAGGTCGAGGCGAGCGGCGCGCACCGTCTCGACGAAGCCCGGCCAGGCGGCGACATCGGGCGTGCGCTCGGGCAGGCCGGCGTGGCCGGGAAAGGCGATGAAGCGATCGATCCACGGCAGCCGCTCCACCAGCGCCTGCGCCCACGGCAGGCCGATGAGCGTGAGCTGCGCACGGGGCCAGGCGGCACGCAGTGCCCGCAGCGCGGGCAGGGCGCACAGCATGTCGCCCAGCACCAGCGCGCGAAAGACGCCGATGCGCGGCGCGTCGGTGCCGAGGTCGACCATGACAGGGCGTCAGCCCAGCGCCATGAGCGACGGCGACGCGTAGGCCGGCACGGGCGGGCGCCACACCGCGGGCGGCGCGGCGTCGATGAGGTCGAGCGCTGCTTCCATCACCTCGTCGGGCTCCACCTTGAGCAGGCAGGCGTGGTGCGTTTCCGGGCAGGCGCTCTTGAGGCAGTTGCGGCAGGCGACCTCGTGGTTGAGCACGTGCGCCTTGGCGCGCCAGGGCGTGTGCTGCGGATTCGTCAACGCATACAGCACGACCACCGGCGTCTCGAGCGCCGCGGCGATGTGCGCCGGCCCGCTGTTGTTGCACACCGTGACCTGGCTGCCGGCGATGAGCGCGGCCAGCTCGCCGAGCGTCAGCTGGCCGGCGAGCGAGATCGAGGGCTGTTGCATACGCGCCTGCGCCAGGGCGACGAGGCCGAGCTCGTCACGCCCGCCGCTGTAGACGACCTGGCATCCGCTGTCCTGGCAGATGCCGTCGGCCGCGATGCCGAAGCGCTCGGCCGGGTAGCGGCGCGAGGCGGCCGAGGCGCCCGGGTGCACCACGATGTAGGGGCGGTTGAGGTCGCCGCCGGCCGCGACGAACTTGCGCCGCATGTTGAGCACGTCGGTCGCGGCATAGCGGAACACCAGCCGCTCGTTCGAGGTGTAGAAGCCGACCGAGCGCACCAGGTCGAGCTGGCGCGCGACCTCGTGGCGCATGCCGTCGCGGCATTCGTCGCGGTCGGGCACCCAGTCGGTCAGTAGGTCGTAGGGGTTCTCGCGGCAGTGGGCCAGGCGCAGCGGGATGCCGGCCAGGCGGCACATGAGCGCGGCCGGCAGGGCGCTCTGCGTGCACACCGTCATGATGATCGCGGCGTCGTAGTGGCCGCGGCGCAGGGCGGCGAGCAGACGGCGGTCGGAGAGGTCGCCGTGCACCGGGCCCTTCACCCACGGCGCGTCGTAGGTGATCACCTCGTCGACGGCCGGCACGTGCTTCGCGAGCGCCGTGCCCGAACGCGAGCCGAGCAGCGTGATGCGCGCCTGCGGCGAGGTCTGGCGGATCGCCTGCATCGCGGGCGTGCTCATCAGCACGTCGCCCAGGTTGTCGAGCCGCACGATGAGGATGTTGCGTGCAGCCTGCCAGGCGGCGATGCGGCTCTTCTGGGCGGCGAGGGGTGGGGAGCTCATGGAACCTCCTGGGTGAGATCGGGCTCGGCCAGCACGTGGGTGGCGGCGACGATGTGCTCGGCCGCCTGCAGCAGGTCGGCGCAGCGCGCCTGCGGCGTGCGCAGCGGCGACATGCGCCACACCGTCTCGTTGCCGACGTCGAGCAGGATGCTGCGGCAGCCGGCCCGGTGGCCGGCCTCCACGTCGTCGAGGATGTCGCCCACCATCCACGAGCGGCCGAGGTCCAGGTGCAGCGCGCGCGCCGCCTGGTGCAGCAGGCCCGGCGCCGGCTTGCGGCACAGGCACCCGGCCGTGCGCGGCGCCGCGGGTGCGTGCGGGCAGGCGTAGAAGCCGTGCAGCGTCACGCCCGCTTCGGCGAGCATGGCCTGCAGCGCGAGCTGCAGCCGCGTGAGCGCAGCGCGGTCGAAGTAGTTGTAGGCGATGCCCGGCTGGTTGGTCACCACCACCAGCTTGTAGCCGGCGTCCGAAAGGCGGCGCAGGCCCTCGATGGCGTTCGGCGTGAAGCGCACCAGCGCCGGGTCCACGTTGTAGGGCACGTTCTCGACCAGCGTGCCGTCCTTGTCGATGAAGACGGCGGGTGCGAGCGGCGGGGTGCGCGCCGCGTCTTGAGCGTCCACGCGCAGCGCCTCGCGCAGGTCATCGAAGACCGAGCTCATTGCACGAGCGCCTGCCCGGGCTGCACCAGGTGCAGCGGCCGCCACGCCGGCAGCGGCGGCTCGAAGGCCGGCGCGTGCTGCACGCTCTGGTACACCTCCACCAGCTGCTGCGTGATGCGCTCCCAGGTGAACATCGCGCGGGCGCGGCGGATGCCCGCGCGCCCCATCGCGCCGGCGAGCACCGGGTTGGCGTAGAGCTGCGTGAGGCGCGCGGCCAGCGCGGCGGGGTCGTGCGGCGGCACCAGGTAGCCCGTCACGCCGTCGCTCACCGAATACTGGATGCCGCCGACCGCGCTGCCCACCACCGGCGTGCCGCAGGCCATGGCTTCGAGCGGCGTGATGCCGAAGGGCTCGTACCACGGCGTGGTGGCGAAGACGTCTGCGGCGGCGTAGTAGAGGCGCAGCTCGTCGCGCGAGCGGTGGCCGGTGAAGGTGACGCGGTGCGCCACGCCGTGCGCATGGGCGAGGCGGCGCAGTCGTCCGATCTCGGGTGTGCGCAGCTCGTCGGGCTCGCGGCTGTCGCCGCCCACCACCACCACGCGCGCGGGGATCTGCGGCGGCAGGTGCGCGAGCGCGCGGATCACGTTGTCGATGCCCTTGCGCGGCACGAGCCGGCCGAGCTGCAGCACGATGAACTCCTTCGGGTCGAGCCCGAGCAGCTCGCGCGCGGCGGCGCGGTCCGTGGGCTTGAACTCGGCCGGGTCGAATCCGCAGGGGACCATGGTGATGCGGTCGGGGTCGGCGTCGTAGAGGCGGATCAGGTCGGCGCTGTCCTGGGGGCACTCGGCCACCAGCGCATCGGCCTCCTGCACCAGCGCGCGCTCGATCGCCACGCGCTCCGGCGGAAAGGCATCGGCCTCCTTCTGGTGCTCGCGCCGCACGAGGCCGAGCGCGTGGAAGGTGACGACGAACGGCGTGCCCATCGTGTGCTTGAGATGGCGCGCCACCAGCCCCGACATGAAGAAGTTCGCGTGCACGACGTCGTAGGGCACGCTGTGGCGCAGCAGCTTCTCGGTCGCACGGGCGAACTCCGGCATGTGGCCGAGCAGTTGCTCCTTGGGCACGAAGCGCGCGGGGCCGGCCGGGATGTGGATCACCCGGGCGCCGGGGCGCAGGTCGACGACCGGCGGCAGCTCGGTGTTGTCGCGCCGGGTGACCACGTCCACGTGGTGCCCGGCGCGCGCCAGGCAGTGGGCGACATGCGCCACGTAGATGTTCTGGCCGCCGGCATCCACCCCCCCGAGCGTGGCGAGCGGCGAAGCGTGTTCACTGATCAGCGCGATGCGCAGCGTGTCGCTCATGGGGTTCTCCTGTTCGGCGGCGTCGAAGTCCCCAGGGCAAGGCGTGTTCCGAGCGGCCGGGCCGCACCACGCTTGCCGCGGTACGGGGCTTGCCGACTCGAAACAGGGCGCAGAGAGCGGCTGGCGAGAGCGGCAGCCGGCTCCTCGCTTCAAGGTTTCAGAAAAGGAGTGTGGCCATGCAGACAGTTTCAGACGTGATGACGCGCAACGTGGAAGTGATCGCGCCCGAGGAGAGCTTGCAGCGCGCCGCGCAGCTCATGGACGAGCTCAACGTGGGCGCGCTGCCGGTGTGCAGCGGCAAGGAGCTCCTGGGCATGATCACCGACCGCGACATCACCGTGCGCGCCGTGGCGGCCGGCCAGGTGCCCAGCGACACCTGCGTCTCCGACGTGATGAGCGAACGTGTGCGCTGGGTCAACGAAGACGACAGCACCGCCACCGTCGCGCACCAGATGAGCGACATGCAGGTGCGGCGCCTGCCGGTGCTCAACGCGCGGCACGAGCTGGTGGGCATCGTCTCGCTCGGCGACCTGGCGACGCACGACACGCGCCATGCCGACGAGGCCCTGCGCGAGATCTCCACCCCCTCGATGCCCGATCGCTGACAAGCTTGCGGCCCGGCGCAAAGTTTGCGGCAGGTCCGGGTGCCCTTGCGGCGCCCTGAAGCCCGCGTTGCGCTACGCCGCATTGCGTAGGCGAATTCGGACAAGCGGACGGTAGGCCGTGCCGATGGGCGGAAACCCTCACCTCGCTCATCATCCGCCGCAACGCGGATATCTCAAAAGGATGAGCACATGGCACACACGATGGCCGCCAACCGGATCGCACCTCCGTCGCTCGCGCTGCTTGGCGTCGAGCCGTTTCGAGCCGTACTCGAGTACGCGGGCATGCAGCTGATGGATCGCGAAGCACTCCCCGAAGGCGACGGCCATCCCGTCATCATCTTTCCGGGCCTGGCCGCCGACCGGCGCTCGCTCGTGCCGCTGCGCAACTGCTGCGAAGCGCTCGGCTACGCGGTGTACGACTGGGAGCAGGGTTTCAACACCGGCCCGCAGGGCGACATCGACGAGTGGCTGCACAACCTCTCGGAACACGTGCGCGGCGTGGCCACGCTGCACAACCGCCGCGTGAGCCTGATCGGCTGGAGCCTGGGCGGCATCTACGCCCGCGAGATCGCCAAGCTGCGCCCGCCGCTCGTGCGCCAGGTCATCACGCTCGGCACGCCTTTCCTTGCGCGTGGCGACGAGACCAACGTCGCCTGGCTGTACCGCATGGTCAATGGCCAGACGCCTTTCGTGGACGACAAGCTCGCCGCGCGCCTGCGCGAGGCGCCGCCCGTGCCCACGACCTCGATCTACAGCCGCAGCGACGGCGTGGTCGCCTGGGAGACCTGCCTCATCGGCGACGACGAGTGCGATGGCGACAACGTCGAGGTCGAAGGCAGCCACATGGGGCTGCCGTGGAACCCGCAGGTGCTGGCCATCGTGGCAGAGCGGCTGGCGCGTTGCGAAGGGGCGCCGGGCCCGTGGGCGCGCGCGCCCGAGCGCGCCGAAGGGCTGCGCCCCGCGGCCTGAGCGCCGCCGCGGCTGGCGCCCGGTCCGGCGTCAGGCGGCGGGGCCGTTGCGCGGCAGGGTGACGTCGAACCGCGTGCCCGTCTCGGGCTCCGAGTGCACCTGGATGCTGCCGCCGTGCGCCTGCACGATCTGCTGGACGATGTAGAGCCCCAGGCCCAGCCCTTCGGTGCGCGTGCTCTGCCGCTGGCCGCGGCGGAACGGGTCGAAGATGCTCGGCAGCAGATCGGGCGGGATGTGGCCCTCGTTGTGCACGCAGATCATCACCCGCTCGGGCTTGCGGCCGTCGAGCCTGACGGTCACCGTGCCGCCGCTGCCGTGGCGCAGGGCATTGCCGATCAGGTTGGAGGCGACCTGGATCAGCCGGTCGGCGTCCCATGAGCCGGTGAGCTCGCCTTCGGTCAGGAGCTCCACGTGGCGCTCGGGGTGCAGCACCGCGCGCTCCTGGATGACCGACTGCACCAGCGGCGCGAGTTGCACCGGTGCGCGCGTGATCGGGATGCCGTGGCCCTGGCGCACCCGCGTCACGTCGAGCAGGTCCTCGATCATGCGGCCCATCCACTTGGCGCTGCGCGCGATGCGCCCGCCGATGGTCCTGGCGTCGTCGTCGGCTCGCTTCTCGAGGATCTTGGCCGAGAGCTGGATGGCCGAGAGCGGGCCGCGCAGGTCGTGGCTCAGCACCGCGGTGAACATCTCCTGGATGCGTAGGGAGTTGGTGCGCTCCTGCAGTTCCCAGGCGAGCTGCTGCTTCTGGCGCCACAGCTGGAAGAAGACCTCGGCCTTGCTGCGCAGGATGTGCGGCTCGATGGGCTTGAAGAGGAAGTCGACCGCGCCGCTCTCGTAGCCCTGGAACTGGCGGTGCCGGTCGCTGCTGCCCGCGGTGACGAAGATGATGGGCACGTCGCGCGTGCGCTGCACGCCGCGCATCATCTCGGCGAGCTGGAAGCCGTCCATCTCGGGCATCTGCACGTCGATGAGCGCGAGCGCCACCTCGTGCGCCAGCAGGATCTCCAGCGCCTCGGGGCCCGAGCGGGCCTGCAGCAGCTCCACGTCGTCGTCGTCGAGCAGCGCGGCCAGCGCGTGCAGGTTCTCGGCCAGGTCGTCGACCAGCAGGCACTTGACCTTGCTGGAGCGCGGCGCGGGGTCGCGGTTGTCGAGGTTCATAGGGGCTCGGCCACGAGGCCGCAGAGGAGCTGGGCGATCCCCGAAAGGGGCAGGACGTGATCCACGGGGCTCGCCCGCAGGGCCGACTCGGGCATGTAGGGCGAGGGCGCTTCGGTGGGCAGCTGCACCACCGTCGTGCCGCCGGCGCGGTGCACCGCGGCCAGGCCTTCGGCGCCGTCGGCGCTCGCGCCCGTCAGCACCACGGCCGCGAGGCGTTCGCGATAGACCTCGGCCGCGGACTCGAAGAGCACGTCGATCGAGGGGCGCGAGTAGTGGACCGGGTCGTCGACCGAGAGCGCGAAGCTCGGGCCTTCGTCGACGAGCAGGTGGTAGTCGGCCGGCGCGAAGTAGACATGGCCGGGTTCGATGGGCGCCTTGTCCTGGGCTTCCTCGACGGGCAGGACGCAGCGGCGCGCGTAGATGTCGACGAGCAGGCTCGGCTTCTCGCGCGGCAGATGCAGCACCACGATCACCGGCAGGGTGTAGTCCCGAGGCAGCTCGGGCAGCAGGACGCCGAGCGCCTCCACGCCGCCTGCAGACGCTCCGATCACGACGGCATCGACGTTCATGGGTCGCTGCGCCTCTGGTAGATGCGCTCGTCGGCCATGAAGTCGTCGAAGTCGTCGCGGTGCTGCGAGAAGCGCAGCGACTCCTTGCTGCCCAGACCCAGGAAGCCCTTGCGCACCAGCGCTTCGCTGAAGAGGCCGATGGCGCGGTCCTGCAACTGGCGGTCGAAGTAGATGAGCACGTTGCGGCAGGAGACGAGGTGCACCTCGGCGAAGACGCTGTCGGTGGCGAGGCTGTGGTCCGAGAAGACCATCTGCCGGCGCAGCGACTTGTCGAAGACCGCCCGCCCGTAGCCGGCGGTGTAGTGGTCCGACAGCGAGCTGCGCCCGCCGCTCTTCTGGTGGTTCTGCGTGTACAGCGCGATCTGCTCCAGCGGATAGACGCCGGCCTCGGCGCGCTTGAGCGCATCGGTGTTGATGTCGGTCGCGTAGATGAGCGTGCGGTCGAGCAGGCCCTCTTCCTTCAGCAGGATGGCGAGCGAATACGCCTCTTCGCCGGCGCTGCAGCCGGCCACCCAGACCTTGAGCGAGGGGTAGGTGCGCAGGAGCGGCACCACCTCCTCGCGCAGCGCCTTGTAGTACTGCGGGTCGCGGAACATCTCGCTCACCTGCACGGTGAGGTAGTCCAGCAGCTGCGGGAAGACGGCCGCATCGTGCAGCAGCTTGTCCTGCAGCTGCGAGAGCGTGGCGCAGCCGAAGCGCGTCATGGCGCTGGCCATGCGGCGCTTGAGCGAGGCGCTCGCGTAGCCGCGGAAGTCGTAGTGGTACTTGTGGTAGATCGCATCGATCAGGAGACGCAGTTCGATGTCCTGGTCGCGCAGTGCCTTGGTGTGGGGCATGAGGTCGTGGCTCCATGCGTCACTTGGGCATCCACACGCGCACGAGCGAGAGCAGCTTCTCCACGTCGAGCGGCTTGGCGATGTAGTCGTTGGCGCCGGCGGCGAGGCAGCGCTCCTGGTCGTCGCGCATCGCCTTGGCGGTGAGCGCGATGATCGGCAGGCGCTTCCAGTGCGGCTCCTTGCGGATCTCGCGCATGGCGGTCAGGCCATCCATCTCCGGCATCATGATGTCCATGAGCACGAGGTCGATCGCGTCCTCGTGCAGCTCGCGGCTCTTGGCGAGCACGTCGAGCGCCTCGCGCCCGTTGCGGGCGAGCACCACGCTCGCGCCACGCGGCTCCAGCACGCTGGTCAGCGCAAAGACGTTGCGCACGTCGTCTTCGACCACCAGGATGCGGCGGCCTTCGAGCGTGCTGTCGCGGTCGCGAACGGTGCGCAGCATCTGCTGCATCTCCGCCGGCAGGGCCGATTCGACCTGGTGCAGGAAGAGCGTCACCTCGTCGAGCAGCCGCTCGGGCGAGCGGGCGTCCTTGATGATGATGGAGCGCGAGAAGCGGCGCAGCTGCTGCTCTTCGTCGGAGCTGAGCGAGCGGCCGGTGTAGACGATCACCGGCGGGAAGGAGCTGTCGTCCTGCTCGGCCATGCGCTCCAGCAGCGCGTAGCCGGAGAGGTCGGGCAGGTTGAGGTCCATGATCATGCAGTCGAAGGTGGTGCCCTTGAGCGCCTCCAGCGCCTGCGCGCCGGTCTCGGCCGTGGTGATCTGCACGCCCCCCACGTTGCTCAGCAGCCGGTCGATGCTCTCGCGCTGGCGGGCGTCGTCTTCCACGACCAGGACGTGGCGGATGCCCTGCGAGAACTTGGCTTCGAGCCGCTGCAGCGCCTCCACGATCTGCGAGCGCTTGACCGGCTTCAGGTCGTAGCCGAGCGCGCCGCGCTCCAGCGCCTCGTGGGTGTAGTCGGCCACCGAGAGGATGTGCACCGGGATGTGGCGCGTCTGCGCGCTGTGCTTGAGCTGGTCGAGCACGCCCAGGCCCGAGTGGTCGGGCAGGTTCATGTCGAGCAGGATGGCGCGCGGGCGGTACATGGCCGCGGCCGCCAGGCCGTCGCTCGCGGTGTGCGTCACCACGCACTGGAAGTTCATCTCGCGCGCGAGGTCGCGCAGGATCACCGCGAAGCGCGGGTCGTCCTCGATCACGAGCACGGTGCGCGAGTTGACGGTGAGCTGGGCGCGGTCATCGTCGATCTGCGGCGCGGCCGGCGGGTGCGCCGCGCGGGTGGTGACGACGGTCGTCTGGCGCGGCGGCAGGGCTTCGGGCTCCGGCGCGCGCGGCGGCACGGTGTACGGCTCGGCGCGCGACATCGGCAGGTGCAGCGTGAAGACGCTGCCTTCGCCCGGCGTGCTCTGCACGGTGATGTCGCCGCCCAGCAGACGCGCGAGGTCGCGCGAGATCGAAAGCCCGAGGCCCGTGCCGCCGTACTTGCGGTGCGTGCTGCCGTCGGCCTGGCGGAAGGCTTCGAAGATGAGTTCCTTCTGGGTGTCGGCGATGCCGATGCCGGTGTCGTGGACGGAGAAGGCGATGCCGCCGGGCGTGCGCGACACCTGCAGCGACACCTCGCCGGCCTCGGTGAACTTGAGCGCGTTCGACAGCAGGTTCTTCAGGATCTGCCCGAGCCGCTGGCCGTCGGTGCGCAGCTGCGTGGGCGCGTCGGCCGCGATGCTCGAGCTCAGCGCGAGGTTCTTCTGCCGGGCCAGCGGCTCCAGCGACTTCACCAGGCCCTCGACGGTGGGCGCGATCGAGATGTTCTCGAGGTGCACCTCCACCTTGCCCGCCTCGATCTTGGAGAGGTCGAGGATGTCGTTGATGAGCGTGAGCAGGTCGTTGCCGGCGCCGGAGATGGTCTGCGCGTACTTGACCTGCTCCTCGGACAGGTTGCCCTGCGGGTTGTCGGCCAGGAGCTTGGCGAGGATGAGCGTGGAGTTGAGCGGCGTGCGCAGCTCGTGGCTCATGTTGGCGAGGAACTCGGTCTTGTAGCGGTTGGCGCGCTCGAGGTCGGCGGCGCGCTGCTCCAGCACCTGCTGCGCCTGCGCGAGCTCGTCCTTCTGGTTCTCGAGCATCGCGGTCTGCTCGGCGAGCTGCGAATTGGTCTGCTCGAGCTCGGTCTGCTGGATCTCCATCTGCGCCTGCGAGGCCTTGAGCGCACGCTCCTGCTCCTCGAGCTCCTCGTTGCTCACGCGCAGCTCCTCCTGCTGCGCCTGCAGTTCCTCGGCCTGCCGCTGGGTTTCCTCGAGCAGCTGCTCGAGCTGCGAGCGGTCGCGCGCGGCGCGCACGGCGATGCCGAGCTGCTCGGAGGCGCGCGCGAGCAGCTCGCGGTCGTTGGCCGTCACCTTCCGGAAGAAGCCGAACTCCAGCACGCCGAAGACGCGGCGGTGCACCGCGGCCGGCGCGATCAGCAGCTCGGTGGGCGAGGCGTGGCCCAGCGCCGAGGCGATGCGCAGGTAGCCCTCGGGCACCTCGGCCACGTGGATGACCTGGTTGTCGCGCGCTGCCTGGCCGACGAGGCCCTGGCCCGGCGCCAGCGTGCCGGTGCCCACCGGCGCGTCCTGCGCGTAGCTGGCGACGCGGTTGAGGGTGCCGTCGCGCTCGGCGGTGTAGAAGGCGCCCGCCTTCGCGCCGAGGTAGTGCGCGAGGAAGGTCAGCGCCGCCTCGCCGACCTTCTCGAGCCGCAGGTCGCCCTGCAGCCGCTCGGCCACGCCGGCCAGGCCCGCGCGCAGCCACATCTCGGTCTCGCGCGCGAGGTGGTCGCGCGAGGCCATGGTCGCGGCGCCCGCGATCAGGAACAGCAGCAGCGCCGAGCCGACCCAGGTCACCCGGTTGGACCAGTCCACCGCCGATTGCCACTGCAGCTGCCGCTCGGCGAGCAGCTTGCGCTCGTCCTGGTCGATGTCGTGCGCCACGGTGCGGATGCGGTCCATGGTGACCCGGCCGCGGTTGTGGACGACGGCGTTCTGCAGGCTGGCCTCGTCGCCGGTCTTGGCGAGCGCGAGGTTCTGTTCGAGCTGCTGCACCCGCTCGCCGATCAGGCGCTCCAGCGTGTCGGCCCGCTGCAGCTGCATCGGGTTGTCGCGGATCAGCTCGCGCAGGTCCTTGACCTGCGTCGACAGGCGGGACTTCGCCGCCACGTAGGGCTCCAGGAAGCTCTCGTTGCCGGTGATGATGTGCCCGCGCTGCGAGGTCTCGGCGTCCTTGATGTCGCCCAGCAGCGTCTGGAGCTTCTCCATTACCTGGAAGGTGTGGGCGATCCGCTCGACGGCCTCGCCGCGGGCGAGCATGGCCTGGTGCGAGACCACCCCCATGACGACCACGGCGAGGGCCGCCAGCAGCAGGCCCACGAGGGGGGCCAGCGGCAACGGAAGCCGGTCTCGCCAGGTGGTGGTGTGCGGTGCGTCGATCGGTCTGCTGTCGAAGGTGATGGCCATTGCGTCAGTGGGTGGCCTCGTGCATGACCTGGAGCCAGTCGTGCACGAAGCGGTCGATGTGGAAGCGCTCCTGCGCCATGCGGCGGCCGGCAAGACCGAGGCGGCGGGCCTCGGCAGGATCGGCGAGCAGCGCCTGCATCGCCCCGACCAGCGCATCGACGCGGGTGTCGATGATGCCATCGACGCCATGGCGGATGACGGTGGCGAGCTCGGTGGTGGCAAGACCCACCACGGGCGTGCCGGCCATCATGGCCTCGATGACGGCAAGACCGAGGCTGGTGTAGCGGATCGGGTTGAAGAAGAAGCGGTGGGCGGCCATGCGGCCGGGCAGCTCGTGGTGCGGCACCTCGCCCGCGCCGCCGCAGCGCTCGCTGCCCATGCCCACGAGCGTGAGCGGCACCTCGCGCGCCACCTCCTGGTAGACGTCCAGTCCGAGGCGGCGCCCCCGGCGGTCGAGGTTGTTGACGACGACGAGGCCGCGCTCGACCTCGCCCGTCCACTGCACCGCCGCGAGCGGCTTCACCCCATGCTCGACCACGCGCGCGGGCGTGCGGCCGTTGTTCCACATCAGGCGGTTGAAGTGCGTCACATGGACCAGCAGCACCTCCGGGTCGTCCACCCAGTGGGGCGTGTCGGTCGGGTGCTGCTGCGGCGGGTCGTGCTCGAGGTAGATGCGCGGCAGGCGGCGCTGCGCCTCCGAGAGGATCAGGTGCTGCTCGCGCTCCCAGGCGTCGCGCGACTGGAAGAGGATGAGGTCGAACGCCATGCCGGCGATGGCCTCCACCGGCGCCTCGTGCACGTTGTCGCCCCAGGGGAGGATGCCGCTTCGGCCGCTGTGGTGGGTGGAGCGCTCGGCGTCGGTCACGAGGTAGAAGTCGTGCGGCACCTGCGTCAGGTAGTAGAGGTAGTTGCCGTGCACGTGCCAGGTGAGGATGCGCAGGCGCCGGCCAGGGGGTGTGTTCACAGAAAGAAGACCCTGAAGTGGATGGCGCCGCGGATGCGCCAGTACACCGAGAGGAAGGGGATGAGCGCCGAGGTGGCGAGCATCTCCAGCACGTGCGGCAGGCGGCGGCTGGTGTAGCGCAGGCGCCGCCACGCGAGGTGCAGCACGAGCGCCAGCACCACCGCCATGCAGGTCGCGGCGGCGGCGGGCTGCCGCGCGAGCAGCAGCAGCAGCGCGAGGAACGCCAGCCCCACGATCACGTAGTAGTTCCAGGGCGGCACCGGCCGGATGCGCTCGCGGTACAAGCGGGGGTGCTTCTTGTAGAGCAGGGCGTCGTAGAAGGTGTTCTTCTGCTGCGACAGGCTCAGGCCCCAGGGCGCCGGGCGCACCGGGTGCACCACCTCCGCGCGCTGGCTGCGGCCCACGTGGCCCACGTGCTTCATGAGGCGGAACTGCAGGTCGGAGTCCTCGCGCCAGGCGCGGGTGAAGCGCTCGTCGAAACCGTTCACCTCGCCCAGCGCCCAGCGGCGCACGAAGGCATTGGCCGTCACGAACTCGGCCTTGGCCAGGCCGGCGGTCATGCGCGCGTGGTCGGTGGGCTCGCCGGGAATCGGCACGCTCACCCGCCCGCACATCGCCACCCAGTCCGGGTGGCGCTGCATGGTCTTCTCCCCCTCGGCGAGCCAGTTGCGCGCGGGCACGGTGTCGTCGTCGGTAAAGGCGATCAGCTCGCCGCGCGCGGCGCGCCAGCCCACGTTGCGCGCGACGGCCGGGCCGCGGCCGTGCTTCGGTCGCAGGTAGCGCAGCTCGGCGGCCAGCGGGGCGCCTTCCCTGAGCGTCTCGATGAGGTCGCGGGTCGCATCGTCGTGGCCGTCGTCGACCACGATCACTTCATAGTGGTCGGCGTCGAACTCCTGGGTGAGGACGGATTTCAGACACCGCAGGAGCAACTGCGGTCTTTTGTACGTGGGGATGACGACCGAAATCCGAGGGGTCACCGAGGCCATCGCTTTTCCACGAGGAAGTTGCCGATCGCCAGCACATCCAGCGGCGTGCTGAAGAAGGCCTCGATCGCCGCCTTGGGCGAGCCGACGATGGGCTCGCCACGCACGTTGAACGAGGTGTTCACGAGCACCGGCACGCCGGTCTTCTGGCCGAAGGCCTTGAGCAGCGCGTGGAAGCGCGGGTTGGTGTCGTGGTTCACCGTCTGCACGCGCGCCGTGCGGTCGGTGTGGCAGGCCGAGGGGATGCGCTCGGCCGCGCCGGGCGCGAGGTCGTAGATGAAGAGCATGAAGGGCGAGACTCCGCCGTTGGCCTCGGCCGGCAGGAACCAGCGCGGGAGCTCCTCCTCCAGAACGGCGGGCGCGACCGGGCGGAAATCCTCGCGGTCCTTGAGCTCGTTGAGCCGTGCCTGCATGGCCGGGTCGATGGGCGAGGCGAGGATGGAGCGGGCCCCGAGCGCGCGCGGGCCGAACTCCATGCGGCCCTGGAACCAGCCGACGATGCGGTTGTCGGCCAGCACCTCGGCCACTTCGGTGGCGAGGTCCTCGCAGCGCCGGTAGGGCAGCTTGGCCCACTGGAGCAGCTGCTCGATCTCGTCGTCGCCGTAGCCGGGGCCGAGGTAAGGGTGGTCCATCTGCCAGGTGCGCGGCCCGAAGCTGCCGTTGCTGCCGCGCTCGATCGCATCGACCCAGAGCGCTGCGCCGAGCGCAGTGCCGGCGTCGCCGGCGGCGGGCTGCACCCACACGCCGTCGAAGATGCCGCTGTCGCGCAGGCGCGAGTTCATCACGCAGTTGAGCGCCACGCCGCCGGCCATGGCGAGGTGCCGCTCGCCGCTCGCCTCGCGCAGCCAGGTGGCGATCTCGAGCACCACGCTTTCCAGCACGTCCTGCAGCGAAGCGGCGAGGTCCAGGTGCGCCTCGGCCATCTGCGAGCCGGGCTCGCGTGCGGGCCCCGCGATGGCCGCGAGGTCCAGCGGGGCGATGGTGTACTGGCCGTCGCGGCCGACCGTGATCGCCTCGCGCAGCGCCTGCCGGTAGCGCGGCGTGCCGAGCGCGGCCAGCGCCATCACCTTGTACTCGTCGCTCGAATGCAGGAAGCCCAGGTGCGTGGTGATCTGCTCGTAGAGCATGCCCAGTGAATGCGGCATGAGCACCTCGCCCATGGGCTCGTAGCGGCCGTCACGGTAGCGGCCGTAGGTGGTGGTGGCGTGCTCGCCGCGCCCGTCGAGCGTCATCACCGCGCAGCGATCCCAGGGCGCCGCGAGGAAGGCGCTCGCCTGGTGGCAGGTGTGGTGGTTGAGGTAGTGCCAGCGGTAGGGCGCCGTGGCGGCCTTCACGCCATGGAAGCGTTTGCGCAGGTGGTGCGGCCAGCCGTCGGCCAGCTGGCGCGGCGCATTGACGATGTAGGCCGCGAAGAGCGGGTCCCAGGGGTTCTCCCAGTCACCGGGCCCGGCGGCCGAGGGCTCCAGCGGCAGCGTGATGACGGGCGCGCTGCGCTCGCCGAGAAACGTCTTGGGGTCGTAGCTGTAGGCGACATGGTCCACGTCGCGCAGCGTGATGCCGGCCTGCCGCAGGCAGTGGTCGATCGCATGGAAGGGCAGCTCCCAGGCGGAGAAGGGCACCGGCCGCTTGCCGTGCTTGATGCGCGTGTAGCGCTCTTCTTCGGAGGCCGCGACGACGGCGCCGTCGACCACGAGCGCTGCGGAGGAGTCGTGGAAGGCGGCGTTGATGCCGAGGGTGATCATGGCGTCGGTCCTGTGTAGCGGGCGTCAGGGCGTCATGGGGCAACCCGCGTGCCGGCCAGCCGGGCCTCGCACTGCTCACGACCCGCTCACACCGAACGGGCGCGCGAACTCCTCACGTCGGCCTTGAGCACCCGCTTCATGTAGGCGAGCGCCGTCTTCTTCGCGTCGTCGGTCTCTGCGGCGGTGCAGTCCGCCGGCACCCAGAGCTCGTAGCCGCGCAGCGTGGCGTCCATGGCCGTCATCTGCACGCAGATGTCGGCCGAGAGCCCGGCGAGGATCAGCGTCCTGGCATGCATCTGCGAGAGCACCAGGTCCAGCGGGGTGGCAAAAAACGCCGAATGCCGGGGCTTGAGCAGCACCAGGTCGTCGGGCGCCGGGGCGAGCAGGCGCGCCATCTCGCTCGGGGCGCCGTGCTGTTCGCAGCAGTGGTCGAGGATGTCCTTGAAGGCCGAGCGCCACACGCCGTAGTTGTCGTTGGCGTAGATCGTGGGCACGCCCGCTTCGGCCAGGCGCTCCTTGAGGCGGCGCGTGGCGCGGGCCGCGGCGACCGCGGGCTCGGCGAGCTGGCGGGCGCCGGCGAAATCGAGCGGGTTGATGAAATCGACCAGCACCAGCACGGTCGGGCTGCGCGGCAGCCGCACGCCGCCCGCGTCCAGCTTGAACGGCGGGCGCGCCGGGGTGCGGGTCTTCAGCGTCGCCTTGGCGTTGCCGGCTCGCGCCATCGCTCGGCTCAGGGCCAGGAGGTTTCGCGCATCGGCAGCACCGTGATCTCGGGCACCACCGTCTCGTCGGGCTGGGTGAGCACGAAGCGCACCGCGCGCGCGACGTTCATCGGGTCCTGCAGCACGCCGGGGTCGATGTCGGGGAAGCGGTCGAGCAGGAAGGGCGTGCGCATGCCGCCGGCGACCACGGCGGTCACCTTGATGCCCTGCGGGCGCAGCTCGGCGTGCAGCGCGTGCGACAGGCCGAGCAGCCCCCACTTGGTCGCGTGGTAGGCCGCGGCATTGGGCCAGGCGCGCTTGGAGGCGGTGGAGGCGATGTTGACGATGTGCCCGCCGCCGCCTTTCTCGGTCCGGGGGCCCATGGCAGCAGCGGCGTGCTTGGCCATGAGGAAGGGGCCGGAGAGGTTGGTCTGCACCACGCGCTCCCAGTCGGTGCTGCTGAGCTCGGAGATGGGCACGGTGATGTCGATGGCGGCGTTGTTCACGATCGCATCCAGGCGGCCGTAGCGCTCGCGCGTGGCGGTGATGACCTGGCGCACCTGTTCCTCGTCGCCCACGTCCAGCGGCATGGCCACGGCCTTGACGCCCGCCTCGGTGAGCGCGGCCACGCGCTCCTGCGCGCGCTCGAGCGCGAGGTCGGCGATGACGAGGTGCGCGCCTTCCTCACCCAGCACCTGCGCGATGGCGGCGCCCAGGCCGCGCGAGCCGCCGGTGATGATGATGGACTGGCCTTGCAGGGAAGGGGTGGTGGACATGCGTCGGTCTCCGTGAGGGAAGTCGTGGGGGCGGTGCAGCGGGGCAGGCGGCGTGCCGTGCGGCAGTGCGACGCTGCCGGGCCGCGTGGGCGGCCGCAGCGGTGCGCTTTTACCGGCGCTGGTAAATGCTTCGCGACGATGCGTCGGCTCAGGCCCGGCCGTGGAAGCCGGTCGCCAGCGGCAGGCGCAGCGTGAACTCGCTCCCCTTGCCCTTGCCGTCGCTGCGCACTTCGACGTTGCCGCCGTGCTCGCCGGCGATGCGCTTGACCACCGCCAGCCCGATGCCGCTGCCCTCGGGCGCGTGCGGGCCGCCGTTGCGCTCGCGCACGAACATGTCGAAGATGCGCGGCAGCAGCGCCGGGTCGATGCCCACGCCGTTGTCTTCCACGCGCACGACGGCGAAGCGGCCTTCGTCGTAGCAGCTCACGAGGATGCGCCCGTCTTCGGGCGTGTACTTCACGGCGTTGCCGATCAGGTTGAGCACGGCCTGGTCGAGCCGCTGGCGGTCGCCGACCACCATCACCGGCTCCTGCGGCGCGAGCAGCTCGATGCGCTGGTGCCGCTGGTCGGCCTCGGTGCGGCAGGCGGCGAGGCTCGCCTCGATCACCTCGCGCAGGTCCACGGGGGCGAAGTCGAGCGTCAGCGCATGGGCCTGGTCGGGCGCGTCGCCGAGGTTGGACACGTCCTGGATCAGCCGTTCGAGCGCGCGCTGCTGGCGGTCCAGCATGTCGAGCAGCCGGGTGCTCTGGGCATCGGTGCAGGTGCGCGCGAGCAGGTGGGTCGCGTTGCGCATGGGGGCGAGCGGATTGCGCAGCTCGTGGGCGAGGCTCTTGAGCGCCATGCGCTTCGCCTCGGATTCCTGCCGCATCGCATCGAGCCGGTTCTGCAGCGCGAGCACGTTGGCGCGGGTGTCGGTGCGGTCGCGCAGCACCTTGGCATAGCCGGCGATGCGGCCGTCCGCGCCGGTGAGGGCGGTGACCGCGCCGCTGGCCCAGAAGACGCTGCCGTCCTTGCGCGCATGCCAGCGCTCGTCTTCGGCGCGGCCGCCGGCCGCCGCCGTGGTGAGCTCCATGTCGTGGATGCCCTTGCGCCGGTCTTCCGGCGTGAAGAGCATGCCGCCCGAGCGGCCCACCGCCTCGGCCTCGGTGTACTGGAAGAGGCGTTCGCTCGCGCCCAGCCACGCGAGGATGGTCCCCTGCGGATCCATGAGCACGATCGCGTGCGCGCGCGTCTGGGCGACGAGCAGCGTGAGCAGTGGCGCCACCTGTGGCGGGATGGAGGGCGAGGCCTGCGACATGCGGGCCATCGTAAGGGGGCTGCGCGTGCGCCGCAGCCTTCACCCCACCCAGAGCTGGCGATCCCGCAGGCCCGCGGCGTGGCGCTCCTTGGCGATGGCGCGCAGGTTGGCCGCGACCGCGGTGGCAAAGGCCTCGTCCCACCACGCCTCGGCGCCACTCACGCCGACCACGATGCCGTCGAGGCACGCGCTGCCCCAGAGCATGCTCTCGCCCTCGCGCAGGGTGTGCGGCCGCAGCGCCTGCAGGTCCGCGCTGCCCGCGCCGTGCTGCCACGACAGGCGCGCCTTGCCGCGCGCGAAGGCGGCGTAGTCGGCGTCCCACTTCGTGCGGTCGCCGATGCTGTGCTCGTACAGCACCGCGTCGTCGAAGGGACGGTCGCCAGGCCTGAGCGCCGGGTCCATCACCACGATCACGAGAAAGCCGCTGCCGCACACGCCGGGCAGGCGCATCGCGGGCTCGATCATGGGCAGGGCCATCTCCACGGCGCGGCGGGCGGCGTCGGCATCGGCGTAGTAGCTTCCGGTGGTGCTCATTCAGTGGGTCTCCGGTGAGGGTGGGGGAACGGGGGGCAGCGTGTCGGGCGCCGACAGGTCCGCGGGCCCGGCGTCGGCGGCGGGGCCCCGGCCCGCCAGGGCCTGCAGCGTGCGCACGAGCGCGCCGGGCTCCACCGGCTTGGCCAGGTGCTCTTGGAAGCCGGCCATGAGCGCGCGCACGCGGTCGTGTTCGCCGGAGAGCCCCGTGAGCGCGACGGCCGGCATGCGCTCCAGCAGCGGCACCTGGCGCTCGTCCTCGAGGTGGCGCACGCGGTGCATCACCTCGTGGCCATCTTCGCCGTCGAGCAGGATGTCGCACAGCAGCACGTCGGGCCACTGCCGGCGCGGCTGGCTCGCGAGCCAGGCGATCGCGTCCTCGCCGCGGCCGAAGGAGAGCACCTCCGCGCCTTCGAGCGAGAGCACCATGCCGAGCGTCTCGCGCGCATCGGCGTTGTCGTCGATGACCACCACCGAGAGACCCTGCAGCGGCTCGCGGCCCTCGATCCCGGGCGTGGCCGGCGCGGGCGCCGCCTCGGCCGCGATGGCGCGCAGCGGCAGCTCCAGCACGTAGCGCATGCCCTGCATGGAGCCCGGCGGCTCGATGTGGAAGCGCCCGCCCTGGCGCTCGATGGTGGAGCGCAGCTGCATGGGGTCGAGCGGCTTGTCGGTGCCGTGCGGCTGGGGCGGGTCGCCTGCCATGGCCGGCGCACGGGACGGGGCGGCGCCCTCGGCGCCGTCGCGGCCGTCGGTCACGCTCAGGCGCACGCGGCCGTCCACGCGGTCGAGCTTGAGCGCCACGCGCCCGCCGAACGGCGTGGCCTGCAGCGCCCACACGCACAGCTCGCGCAGCGCCTGGGCGAGCGTGGTCGGGTCGCCGGTGACGCTCGCGTTGTCGATGTCCACGTCGGTGTAGAGCCGCACGCGGCGCGCGTCGATCGCCTCGCGCAGGCCGTCGATGGCGTTGGCCAGGAGCGCGATCAGGTTGACCGGCTGGCGCGCGAGCTGGCGCTCCAGCCGCTCGAACTCGGCCTGCTGCCGCTGCAGGTTCCAGAGCTGCGCATAGAGGCCGCCGTGCGCGAGCAGGTCGTCGTGGCGCCCCCGCTCCACGATGCGGCCCTTGTCCATGACCACGATCTCGTCGGCGTTGACGATGGTGGACAGGCGGTGTGCGATGACGAGCGTGGTGCGGCCGTGGGCGATGCGGTCGAGTTCGCCCTGGATGGCGCGCTCGGCGCGCGTGTCCAGCGCCGAGGTGGCCTCGTCGAAGATCATGATCGGCGGGTTCTTGAGGAAGGCGCGCG
>JBIQJS010000040.1:0-7557 GCA_044507405.1 Rubrivivax sp.
ACGGCCTGCCGATGAAGGCCGAGGACTACGTGCACCGCATCGGCCGCACCGGCCGTGCCGGCCGCAACGGCCTCGCCGTGACGCTGGCCGAGCGCATGGACGCCGGCATGATCCGCCGCATCCAGCACTTCACGACGCAGGACATCCCGGTGGCGACCATCACCGGCCTGGAGCCCAAGCAGCCCGAGCCGCGTCTCTTCCCGCAGCGTCCGGAAGGCCGCTTCGGCAGCAAGCCCTCGCACCATGGCAAGGGCGGCTTCGGTGGTGGCAAGCCCTACGGTGGCAAGCCGTTCGACAAGGGCCATGGCGGCAAGCCGTTCGGCGCCCGCCCGCCGCAGCGTGGTGGTGAAGGCCATGTGGCGCGCGACTGGGCGCCGTTCGACCGCGCCGAGCCGCGCCGTGACGGTTACGGCGGTCACCATGCGCATCAGGCGCACGCCGGCCGCGGTGCCTTCGACCGTGCACCGGTCGAGCGTCAGTCGCAGGGGTTCGTGCCGCGCAAGAGCGCGGCACCGGCCAAGGGCGGCTACGCCAAGCCGCAGCGTCCGCGCCAGGGCGGTTTCAGCCGTTGAGGCTGTGCGTCGAGCGCGTCACGCGACGCGCTTGACGCTCACGTCCACCGTCATCCCGAGGTAGGACGCGGGCTCGCCGATCCAGCTGCCCGACACGGGCGACGCCTGCCGCGGGTCGCGCACCACGCCGACCCGCACCAGCTGGTAGCCGCCAAGCAGGTTGTTCGTCGGGTCGAACGGCACCCAGCCGGCGCCCGGCAGGTAGGCCTGCAGCCACGCGTGCGTGGAGCCGGCGCCGGTGACCTTGGGCTCGACCTCCGGGTTGGCATCGTCCAGCGCCGGGTCGTACAGGTAGCCCGAGACGAAACGCGTCGCCACGCCCAGGCGGCGTGCCGCCTCCATCATCAGGAGGGCGAAGTCGCGGCAACTGCCGCTGTTCTTCTCCAGCGTCTCCAGGGGCGACTGCGTGCCTTCGTCGTCGCGCGCGGCATAGGTGAAGTGGTCGCGGATGTACTGGTTCATCTTGACCAGCATGTCGCGTGTGCCCGTCGGGCCTTCCGGGTTCATGAACTGGCGCGCCCAGGTGGTGAGCTTGCCGTCCGGGTCGTCGTAGTGCGGCCGCAGGAAGTGCTCCAGGTCGTAGCGCTCGTCGACCGAATACGAGAACGGGAAGAACTCCGCCGAGGGCGACAGCGGCAGCTCCAGGTTGTTGCTGTGTGCGTGCTCGATGGTGAACGAGCACACGATCTTGAGTTCGGCCGCCTCGGCGAGCGGCTGCACCAGGGCTACCGAATTCGAGAACTGGTCCTGGATCAGCCGGATGCTCGATTCAGGCGTGACCACGAGGTCGGTCGCCAGCACGCGCAGGTCGTGGCTGTCGAGCGGGCGGAACATGACCCGGTGCTCGCCGAAGGTCACTGGCTTGGAATAGCTGTAGGTCGTCGTGTGGACGATGTCGTACTTGATGGGCATGGCCGTCCTCCAGGCGCTTCGTGGCGCGAGGCGGCAGTGTGCAGTGCCGCCCGCGCATCGTCTGTAGGAGGGCACACGGCCGCGTCGTCAGACGCCCAGCAGCTCTACTTCGAACATCAGCGTGGCGTTCGGCGGGATCACGCCGCCAGCGCCGCGTGCACCATAACCGAGCTCCGGCGGGATCACGAGGATGCGCGTGCCGCCCACCTTCATGCCCTGCACGCCTTCGTCCCAGCCGCGGATCACCATGCCGGCGCCCAGGCCGAAGTCGAAGGGATCGTTGCGGTCCTTGGAGCTGTCGAACTTGGCGCCCTTGACGCCGTTGTTGTAGAGCCATCCGGTGTAGTGCACGGTCACGTGCTGGCCGGCGCGGGCTTCGGGGCCGGCGCCCACGGTGGTGTCTTCGTATTGCAGGCCGGAGGCGGTGGTTTGCATGGGGCTTCCTTCGAGGGAGTGGGGAAAGGCCCGGATGCTAAGGCACCGCGCGGGCTCAGGCCGCGGTCATTGAGAACACCTGCACCGCCTGTGTGAGCCGCTGCGTCTGCTCGCGCATGGAGGTGGCCGCTGCGGTGCTCTCCTCGACCATCGCGGCGTTCTGCTGCGTGAGGCGATCGAGCGCGTTCACCGCCTGGCTCACCTGCGAGATGCCACTGCTCTGCTCCGACGAAGCATGCGTGATCTCCGAGACCAGGTCGCTCACGCGCCGCACCTGCGCCACGACCTCGGCCATGGTCTCCCCGGCCGAACTCACGATGCGCGCGCCGCTCTCCACCTTGTCCACCGAATCGGCGATCAGCGCCTTGATCTCGCGCGCCGCCTCGGCCGAGCGCTGGGCGAGTCCGCGTACTTCGCCTGCCACCACCGCGAAGCCGCGGCCCTGTTCGCCGGCGCGCGCGGCTTCGACGGCTGCGTTGAGCGCGAGGATGTTGGTCTGGAACGCGATGGTGTCGATCACGCCGATGATGTCGGCGATGCGGTGACTCGCCTGGGTGATGAGCCCCATGGTCGCGACCGCGTTGCCCACGGCGCTGCCGCCTTGTGCCGCGCTCGCGCTCGCCGTGGTGGCCAGCGCGTTGGCCGCGCTCGCGCTCTCGGCGTTCTGGCGCACGGTGGCGGCCATCTGCTCCATGGACGAGGCCGTCTGCTGCAGGTTGGAGGCCCCCTGCTCGGTGCGGCCCGAGAGGTGGTTGGCCGCGGCCGCGATCTCTCGGCTGGCCGTGGCGATGCCCTGGCTCTGCTCCTGCACGTCGTCGACCAGCGAGCGCAGGTTGAGCCCCGCCTGGTTGATCGCGCGCTGCAGCATGCCGATGTCATCGCAACGGTCGAGCGCCACGTTTTCGCCGGGCTCGCCGCTCGCGACCCGCTGCGCCACGGCAGCGATACGGTGCAGGGGCTGGGTCACCTGCCGTTCGATGTACCAGTCGGCACAGGCGGCGCCCGCCAGCAGTGCCGTCGCAAGGCCGGCCATCACCAGCGCGCTGGCGCCGGCGAGCGCCGCGATCAGCAGGGCGAAAGCGATGCCCGCCAGCGCGAGCAGCGGCAGGCGCACGCGCCAGGCGGTGGAGAGCAGCTGCGGCAGGCTGCGCCATCGCTGCCAGCCGGTGTGCACGATCAGGCCACGGTGGAAGGCGAGGCCGTGGGCGCGGCCCTCCACGAAGCGGCGGTACAGCGCCTCAGCCGCCTCCACCTCGGCGCGCGTGGGCTTGGTGCGCACCGAGAGATAGCCGGCCACCTTGCCAGCACGCCGCATGGGCGTGGCGTTGGCGCGCACCCAGTAGTGGTCGCCGTCCTTGCGGCGGTTCTTCACGAGGGCCGTCCACGACTGGCCGTGCTTCAGGCTGCGCCACATGTCCGCGAAGGCCTCCCGCGGCATGTCGGGGTGCCGCACCAGGTTGTGCGGCTGACCGGACAGCTCTTCGTTCGTGTAGCCGCTGGTGCGCACGAAGGCACCGTTGGCATACGTGATGCGGCTGTCGAGGTCGGTGGCCGAGAGCAGCGTCACCCCGTCGGGGAAGGCGTACTCACGCTGGGTAACCGGGCGCACGGTCTTGCCGCCGCCCGGGAGGGGGTCTTGGGTCATGGCGCATTCCTTTCGCTGTGGCAGGAGCACGCGCCGCGGAGCGCGTGCGGGTCGTCAGGAACTCGAGCCGGACTGCGCTGGAGCGTGCAGGCACCATATTGCGTACGTGTACGTTTCCTTGGTGGAAAAAGCACCGCAAACGCCCCGCATCTCGGGCCGCGCCGGGCACGGGGCTGTTCAGCGGTGGGTGCCCGCGGCCGTGTCCACCTGCTGGCGGACCTGCCGCTCGATGCTGTCGAGCAGGCGCTCCTTGAGGCTGCGCACTTCGGCCCAGGGGACCGAGGCCAGGCCGATCACGCCGAGCATGAAGCCCAGTACGCGCTGGAAGACGAGCTCGGTGGTGTCGGCCTGCTCGCGCGGCGGCAGGGCGGCAGGGTGCGCACAGCCGCGCAGCAGCTCGCCGATCGCGGCATGCACGGGCGCCGGGTTGGGCCGCAGCACTTCCGCGCCGTCGTGGGCGTGCAACTCGGACAGGTCATCGCGGATGGCGAAGACCACCCAGTAGTGACTGCGGTTGTCCAGCCAGTAGTCGATGAAGCTCCCGAGGAAGGCGCGCAGCCGGGTGTAGGGCTTGCGCGTGCGCTCCGCGTCGACGTGGGCGCTCTGGCAGGCGCGCTCCATCACGTCGTCCCACACATGGCGCATGAGGTGTGCCTTGGTCGGGAAATAGCGGTACAGCGACATGGGCGCCATGCCGACCGCGCCGGCGAGCTTGCGCATCGAGATCGCCTCATACCCGCCCTCGTCGAAGAGCTGCAGGCAGGCCTGGACGACCTGCACCTCCAGTGCGGTCTGCTCGGCCTTCGTGCGTCGGTACGGGCGGCGGCGCGGGGCGAGGGAGGACATGAAGGCTTGTGGGTTGGGGGTCGGCCCGCAGGCCCGGGCTGACGGGTGGCCACATTCTGCTGCGTATCGCCGAGTGCACGCCGGGACCGCCATCGATCACCGTGTTAAGCCACAATTTGAGTAGGGTTTTCAGCGGTCGACAAATGAGAGTGCGTACGCTAAAACCGCCTGCATCGCCGCGGCAGGCCAGCTGACGCCCGGCCGCAACAGCAAGGATGTGCCGATGCAAGGACCGCGACCGGTCGTCGATCACCTGCGGCAGCTCGAGCTGGTGGTGCGCAACACCACGAACCTGGTCGTGGTGACGAACGCCAGCCGCGAGATCGAGTGGGTGAACCCTGCCTACACCTCTGTCACCGGCTGGACGCTCGAGGAGGTGAAGGGCAAGAACCCCAAGACCTTCCTCCACGGCCCCAGGACCAGCCAGCGTGACGCCCTGCGCCTGGGCAACCGCCTGCGCCGCGGGCAGGCGGTCATCGACTTCGAGATGCTCAACTACAAGAAGTCGGGCGAGCCGTACTGGGTGTCGCTCAACATCCAGCCGGTCACCAACGCGCGCGGCGAGATCACGCAATACGTGGCGATCGAGAGCGACATCACCGAGCGCAAGCGCGCCGAGCTGGAGTCGGCCCGCATGCTGAACCAGCTCGCCGAGGCGCAGCGCCTGGCCAAGCTGGGCCTGATGGAGCACGAGCTCGCGACCGGCGCAGTCCGCTGCTCGCCGGAGCTGCTGCGCATCCTGGAGCTCGAGGCCGACATGGCGCCCGCCACGCTCGACGCGCTGATGCGCCACCTGCACCCCGAGGATGCGGCGCGTGCGCGCTCGGCGTACGAGGCGGCCGTGAACGACGGCGAGCGCTACGACACCGAGGTACGCCTGCTCACCCGGAGCGGCCGGCAGAAGTGGGTGCACCTGCGCGGCGTGCTCGAAGGCTGGGACGACGGCCGCTCGGCCTTCTTTCGCACCGTGTTCCAGGACATCACCGAGCGCAAGGACGCCGAGCGCCTGCAGCAGGAGAAGCACCTGCTGGAGCAGGCGCAGCGCACGCAGGTGGAAGTGCTCTCTCGCATCAGCCACGAGCTGCGCACGCCGCTGCACGCGGTGCTGGGCTTCGCCGAGGCGCTGGAGCGGGCCGAGGGGGCCCGCCTGTCGGCACGTGCGAGCGGCTATCTCTCCAACATCACGGTCTCGGCGCGGCACCTCCTGGTGCTGGTCAACGACATCCTCGACCTCACGCGCCTGCACGGCGGCAGCCTCCTCTTCGACATCCAGCCCGTGAACCTGCCGGCACTCGCGCAGGAGGTGGCCAGCATGCTGCAGCCGCTCGCTCAGGGTCGTGGGGTGAGCCTGCAGGTCGAGTCGTCCGGCACGCTGGTGGCGGCCCATGCCGACCGACAGCGCCTGCGGCAGGTGCTCATCAACCTCGTGCACAACGGCATCAAGTACAACCACCCGCAAGGCGAGGTGCACGTGCGGGTCGCGGCGCTCTCGGCCGAGCGCGCGGCGGTGTACGTGTCGGACACCGGCATCGGCATCGCCGAGGCCGACCAGGCGCGGCTCTTCGAGCCTTTCTACCGCGTCCCCGGCACGGCGCAGCAGGCGGTGCGCGACAGCAGCGGCCTGGGCCTCGCCATCGCGCGCAGCCTCGCGCGTGGCATGGGCGGCGACATCACCCTGAAGAGCCGCGCCGGCGAAGGCTCGACCTTCACGCTCACGTTGCGGCGTGCGCCCCTGGCCGAGGTGCAAGCGCCCGAGCGGGCCGTGGCTGAGGCGCCGCAGCCCACCGCGCGCGGCACGGTGCTCTACGTCGAGGACAACGAGCTGAACGCGCTCCTGGTCGAGGCCCACCTGGCCGAGCGCCCGCAGGTCCGGCTGCACTGTTGCGCGACCGCCGGCGAGGGCCTCGCGCGCGCACGCGAGCTGCGCCCCGACCTCATCCTCGCCGACATGGGGCTGCCCGACATGACCGGCATCGCGCTGATGCAGGCCGTGCTCGACGATCCCATGCTCTGCCGCACGCCCTGCATTGCCTTCTCGGCCGATTCCAGCGATGCGGCGATCGAAGACGCGATCCGCGCCGGCTACCGGGAGTACTGGGTCAAGCCCATGGCACGCGCGGACCTGCTGGCCGCGCTCGATCGCATCTTGGGCGGCGCACAGGCAGCAGAGACCAGCGTGTCGACCGGGGCATGCGCGCCCGGCGCGCCCTGAAGTGCATGCCTGACTAGAGTCGGTTGCTCATCGAAGGAGTTCACCATGAGCAATGACAAACGCAAGGTCGCGGTCCTCGTCGGCAGCCTGCGCCGCGATTCGATCAACCGCCGGCTGGCCGGCGCCATCGCGAAGCTCGCGCCCGCGCACTACAGCTTCGAGCAGCTCGACATCGGGTCGCTGCCGCTCTACAACCAGGACCACGACAACAACATGCCCGAGCCGGCGCAGCGCCTCAAGCGCGAGGTGGCCGCGGCCGATGCGCTGCTGTTCGTGACGCCCGAGTACAACCGCTCGATCCCGGGCGTGCTCAAGAACGCGCTCGACACCGCCTCGCGCCCCTACGGCCAGAACGCCTTCGCGCGCAAGCCCGGCGGAGTGATCGGTACCTCGGGTGGTGCCATCGGCACGGCGCTCGCGCAGCAGCATCTGCGCAACATCCTCGCGTACCTGGAGGTGCCGCTGCTCACGCAGCCCGAGGCCTACATCCAGTACAGCGACAACCTGGTCGACGACGCCGGCACCGTGACCAACGAGAAGACGCGCGCCTTCCTGCAGACCTGGGTGGACCGCTACGTGGCCTGGGTCGAGCTGGTGCTGTCCGCGCGCTGAGGCCAGGCCGCGACCATCGCGGCCAGCCAGTCGGCGAGCGGCGCGTGGTGCTCGGGCAGGCCGAGCACACGTGCCGCGCCTTGCAGCGCGGTGAGCGGGTCGCGCAGATCCAGCGCCTCGGCACCGTTCTGCTTGGAAAGCTTCTCGCCGTTCGCCCCCAGCACCAGCGGTGTGTGCAGGTAGGCTGGTGTCGGCAGGGCCAGCAGGCGCTGCAGGTGGATCTGACGCGGCGTGTTGTCGGTGAGGTCGGCGCCGCGCACCACGTGCGTGATGCCTTGCGCCGCGTCGTCCACCACCACGGCGAGCTGGTAGCTCCACGGGCC
>JBIQJS010000040.1:7657-29075 GCA_044507405.1 Rubrivivax sp.
GCGTGCAGCGGCCCGGTGGGCGAGGGCGCGAAGCGGCCGCGGTAGGCCACGGTCAGACGCTGCCGAGCGGCACCCGGCTCGCGTGGCGCTCCAGCAGCGCCTGGCGGGTGGTGGCGCTCTCCAGCTGTCCCAGCCACCAGCGCAGCGCGAGGCCCATCTGCGGCTTGCGCGGCCCGCCCACCGCGGCGGTGCGCCAGGCGTAGCCCATGCGTGCGTTGAGCGGCGGGCGTTGCAGCGTCTTCACCACCAGGTGGCCGGCGGCGATGTGCTCGCGCACCATGGGCTCGGGCACGAAGCCGCAGCCCATGCAGCGCAGCAACGCCTCCACCTTGGCCGGCATGGTGCTCACGGTCAGCACGTCCTGCCCGGGCAGCAGGTTGACGGTCAGCGGGGTGAGGCGCTGCGCGGAATCGGCCACGGCCACGGCGCGGTAGCGCATCAGCTCCGCATCGCTGATCGCATGCGTGAGCGATGCGAACGGGTGGTGCGGCGCGACGACGAAGACGAAGGGCAGGTTGCCCAGCAGCTGCAGCTGGATGCCGGGCGGCGGCGTGTGCTCCATGCCCACGCCGATGGCGAGATCCGCCTGGCCATTGATGAGCGCCTCCCAGGTGCCCGCGAGGATCTCGTTGCGGATGCGCAGACGCGTGCCGGGGCCGCTGCGCTCGGGGTCGCCGCCTTCGGGCTTGAGCGCGAAGAAGGCCTCGCAGATCTCGAACACGGTCACGCGCGAGAGCGCGCCATCCACCGCGATGGTGAGCTGCGTCTCCCAGCCGGTGGCCACGCGCTTGACGCGGTTGGCCACGGCGTCCACCTGCTCGAGCAGGCGCCGTCCTTCGTTGAGCAGCTCTTCGCCCGCGGCCGTGAGCTTGGCCTGGCGCGAGCGGCGGTCGAAGAGCAGCACGTCGAGCGCATCTTCGAGCTGGCGCACGTTGTAGGTGAGGGCCGAGGGCACCTTGCCCAGCTCACGCGCCGCCGCGGCGAAGCTGCCGGTGCGGGCGATGACGTCCATCATCGCCAGGGCCTCGGGGGTGAGCACGTTGCGGGCGTTGAGCATGGGTTCATCTTATTTGAACGGACGCTTCAACGAGCGTCCACGGCAGGGCGGGGCGCGCGCCCCAAGATGCTTCTCTACGAAAGGAGTTGAAGCCCATGATCACCCTGCGCAAATCGTCCGAACGCGGCCATGCCGACCACGGCTGGCTGAAGTCCTTCCACAGCTTCTCGTTCGCGGGCTACTTCAACCCCGAGCGCATGGGCGTGGGCAACTTGCGTGTGATCAACGAGGATCGCATCGCCCCGGGCACCGGCTTCGGCACGCACGCGCATCGCGACATGGAGATCGTCTCGTACGTGCTCGAAGGGGCGCTGGGCCACAAGGACAGCCTGGGCAACGGCGCCGAGATCGTGCCCGGCGACGTGCAGCGCATGAGTGCCGGCACCGGCGTGCAGCACAGCGAGTTCAACCATGCGCAGGCCACGACGCACTTCCTCCAGATCTGGATCCTGCCCGACCGGCAGGGCATCGCGCCCGGCTATGAGCAGAAGCGCTTCGACGAGGCGGCCAAGCGCGGACGCCTCGCGCTGGTGGCGAGCCCCGATGGCCGCGACGGCTCGGTGACGATCCACGCCGACGCGGCGATGTACGCCGGGCTCTTCGACGGCGACGAGGCGGCCGAGCTGGCGCTCGAACCGACGCGCCGTACCTACGTGCACGTCGCGCGTGGAGCGCTGAGCGTCAACGGGCAGGCGGCCTCGGCCGGCGATGCGGTGCTGCTCGACGGCGAGACCGCCCTGCGCCTGGATCACGGGCACGGTGCGGAGGTGATCGTCTTCGACCTCGCGCCCTGAGCGCTGCGAATCGGCCTTGATACAGTGCCCGCATGGACACTGTGCTCAAGGTCTTCAGCCTCCTCCCCTGGGGCGACTGGGCCGCACTCGCGGCCTTCTTCATCGCATGGTCGACCTATGCGTGGTTCGCCAAGCAACGCGCGCAGACGCGGCCTTCGGTGCTTGCCAGCACCAACCGCATCCGCCGCCTGTGGATGATGCAGACCACCTACCGCGACGTGCGCGTGGTCGATGGCGTGGTGATCCAGGCGCTGTCCACCAGCCCGTCGTTCTTTGCCTCCACCACCATCCTTCTGATCGGCGGTCTGCTCGCCGCGCTCAGCGCGGGCGACAAGGCGAGCGACCTGGTGCGCGACCTGCCCTTCGCCACGCCCACCTCGGCGCTCATCTTCGAGTTGAAGCTCGTGCTGCTGCTCGTGATCTTCGTGTACGCCTTCTTCCGCTTCACGTGGTCGATGCGGCAGTACACCTTCGGGGCGCTGCTGATCGCCGCCGCGCCCGAGGCCAAGCAGTTCGAGGCGCAGGGCGCCGAGGGGGAAGAGAAGCGGAAGTCCTTCGCCGACAAGGCCGGCCGCGTGGTCGGCATGGCGGCCGAGACATTCAACGACGGGCTGCGCGCGTACTACCTGGCGTTCGCGGCGGTGGGCTGGTTCTTCTCGCCGCTGATCTTCGTGCTGGCCACCGCCGGCGTGATCTACGTGCTCTACCAGCGCGAGTTTCACTCCGAGGTGCTGGGCGCGCTCAACGCCTGAGGGGTGGCAGCGGGCGCCAGTGTCGGGGCCAGCGATTCGCGCTCGTCGAAGACGAAGCAGCCGCCCTCGTAGTGCCGCCCGCCGACGTCTTCGAAGTACTTGAGGATGCCGCCGTCGAGTTGCACCACGTGCTCGACGCCCGCCTCGGCCATGTAGATGGCCGCCTTCTCGCAGCGGATGCCGCCGGTGCAGTAGCTCACCACGCGCTTGCCCTGCAGCTCGTCGCGGTGGGCGAGCACCTGGGCCGGGAAGTCGGTGAACTTGCCGAGGCGCCAGTCGATCGCGTTGCGGAAGCGGCCGTATCCGACCTCGAAGGCGTTGCGCGTGTCCAGCGTCACCACCGGGCGGCCGTCGTCGTCGACGCCGGCATCGAGCCAGCGGGCGAGTGTCTTCGCGTCCACCGCGGGCGCGCGCCCGGCTTGCGGGCGGATCGTGGGGTGGTTCATGCGGATGATCTCGCGCTTGACCTTCACCAGAAGCTTGCGGAAGGGCACCTGATCCGACCAGCTCTCCTTGGGCGCGAGCGGCGCGAAACGCACATCGCCCTTCAGCCAGTCCACGAAGCCGCGCACTGCGTCGGCCTGGCCCGCCAGGAAGAGGTTGATGCCTTCTTCGGCCAGGAGCACGGTGCCCTTGAGCTGCCGCGCGGCGGCTTGTGAGCGGATGCTCTCGCGCAGGGCGAGGGTGTCCGCGAGCGGCACGAAAAGGTAGGCGGAGATGTTCAAGACTGCTGACACGGCCGCGATTCTACGAAGCGCACCGTCCCTAAAATCGCCCGAATGGCCTTCGTACACCTGCGCACCCACACCGAGTTCTCCGTTGTCGATGGCACCTTGCGCATCGGCGACCTGGTGGGCGCTGCCGCGCAAGACGGGCAGGTCGCGCTCGCGATCACCGACCTCTCCAACATCTTCGGCGGCATCAAGTTCTACAACGCCGCGCGCAAGAAGGGCGTCAAGCCCATCCTCGGCGCCGACGTGTGGCTGGAGCCGGCCGAAGGCGACAAGCACGCGAGCCGCATCGTGCTGCTCGCCCAGGACCGAGACGGCTACCACAACCTCTGCGAGCTGCTCTCGCGCGCCTGGATCGATCCGTCGGCGCGGGGTCAGGCGTGGGTCAGGTGGGAGTGGCTGGCCGCGCTCGGCGGCGGCCTGATCGCGCTCTCCGGCGCCGAGCACGGCCCGGTCGGGCAGGCGCTGATGGCGAACGACACCGCGCGTGCGACCGCGCACGCGCAACGCCTGGCGAGCCTCTTTCCGCAGCGCTTCTACATCGAGCTGCAGCGCGCCGGCCAGCCGACCAACGAAGCCCATGTGCGCGCGGCCGTGCCGCTGGCCGCCGAGCTGCGCCTGCCGGTGGTGGCCACGCACCCGGTGCAGTTCCAGACACCCGAGGATTTCGAGGCGCACGAGGCGCGCACCTGCATCGCCGAAGGCGAGACGCTCACCAATCCCAAGCGCATCAAGCGCTACACGCGCGAGCAGTACTTCAAGACCCAGGCGCAGATGGAGGAACTCTTCGCCGACATCCCGAGCGCGATCCGCAACACGGTCGAGATTGCGCGGCGCTGCAACCTCTCGCTCGTGCTCGGCAAGCCGCGGCTGCCCGACTTCCCGGTGCCCGAGGTCAACGGCGAGAAGATGGACCCCGAGGCCTACTTCCGCTACGCCTCGCACGAGGGCCTGAAGGAGCGCATGCGCCACCTCTACCCCGATGCGGCCGAGCGCGAGCGGGAGATGCCGCGCTACGTGGAGCGGCTGGAGTTCGAGCTCCAGACCATCCTGAAGATGGGCTTCCCGGGCTACTTCCTCATCGTGGCCGACTTCATCAACTGGGCCAAGAACAACGGCTGCCCGGTCGGCCCGGGCCGGGGTTCGGGTGCGGGCTCGCTGGTGGCCTATGCGCTCAAGATCACCGACCTCGACCCGCTGCGCTACAACCTGCTCTTCGAGCGCTTCCTCAACCCGGAGCGGGTGTCCATGCCCGACTTCGACATCGACTTCTGCCAGGGCAATCGCGACCGCGTCATCGACTACGTCAAGGACAAGTACGGCCGCGCGGCGGTGAGCCAGATCGCCACCTTCGGCACCATGGCCGCCAAGGCGGCGCTGCGCGACGTGGGCCGCGTGCTCGGCATGGGCTACGGCCACGTCGACGGCATCGCCAAGCTCGTGCCCGCGCCGCCGGGCAAGACGGTCACGCTCGCACGCCCGGGCGACAAGCCCGACCCGGGCCTCATCTACGCGCGCGTCGAAGCGCCCGAGATCGAGCAGCGCGAGAAGAACGAGGAAGAGGTCGCCGAGCTGCTGGCGCTGGCCGAGCGCGTCGAAGGCATGGTGCGCAACATCGGCATGCACGCCGGCGGCGTGCTGATCGCGCCGGGCAAGATCACCGACTTCTGCCCGCTCTACATGCAGCCAGGCAGCGACTCGGCGGTGAGCCAGTTCGACAAGGACGACGTCGAGGCCATCGGCCTCGTGAAGTTCGACTTCCTGGGCCTGGCCACGCTCACCATCCTCGAACTCGCCAAGGACTACATCCGCGCGCGCCGCCCGGGGCAGGAGAAATTCGCGCTCGAAGACATCCCGCTCGACGACCGCGCCGCCTACCGGTTGATGAGCGAGGGCAAGACGGTCGCGGTGTTCCAGCTCGAATCGTCGGGCATGCAGCGCATGCTGCGCGACGCCAAGCCCAGCGTCTTCGAGGACATCATCGCGCTCGTGGCGCTCTACCGCCCGGGCCCGATGGACCTGATCCCGAGCTTCTGCGCGCGCAAGCACGGCCGCGAAGAGGTGGTCTATCCGCACCCGCTGATGGAAGAGGTGCTCAAGGAGACCTACGGGATCATGGTCTACCAGGAGCAGGTGATGCAGGTCGCGCAGCGCCTGGGCGGCTACTCGCTCGGCGGCGCCGACCTGCTGCGCCGCGCGATGGGCAAGAAGAAGCTCGAGGAGATGGTGGCGCACCGCGCCACCTTCGCGCAGGGTGCCGCGAAGAACGGCATTGCCGAGCCGCTCGCCAACGAGATCTTCGACTTGATGGAGAAGTTCGCGGGCTACGGCTTCAACAAGTCGCACGCCGCGGCCTACGCGCTGCTCGCCTACCACACCGCGTACCTGAAGGTGCACTACCTGGCCGAATTCACCGCGGCCAACATGAGCGTCGCGCTCGACGACACCGACAAGCTCAAGATCTTCCACGACGACGCGGTGCAGAACCTCGGGCTCACCTTCGAGCCGCCCGACGTCAACACCGGCAACTACCGCTTCGAGCCGGTGGCCGACAAGGTGGTGCGCTACGGCCTGGGCGCGGTGAAGGGCACCGGCCAGAGCGCGATCGAGGCCATCATCCAGGCGCGCAAGGACGGCGGGCCCTTCAAGAGCCTCTTCGACTTCTGCGCGCGCGTGGACCGCAGCCGCATCAACAAGCGCACGGTGGAGGCCCTTATCAAGGCCGGCGCCTTCGACCAGCTGCACGCCGAGCGCTCGCAGATGGTCGCGAGCATCGGCCTCGCCTTCGACTACGCCGACACGCAGGCGGCGCACGCCGACCAGGGCGGTCTCTTCGACTTCGGCGACTCGCATGCCGCGTCCACGCAGGAACCCGAGCTGGTGCAGGCCGCGCCCTGGAGCATCAAGGAGCGCCTGAGCCTCGAGAAGGTGGCGCTCGGCTTCTACCTCTCGGGTCATCTCTTCGACCAGAGCGAAGACGAGGTGCGACGCTTTGCCAGGCGCCGCATCGCCGACCTGATCGACTCGCGCGAGCCGCAGGTGCTCGCCGGCATCATCGGCGACCTGCGCGTGGTCAACGGCCAGCGCGGGCGCGTGGCGATCTTCAAGCTCGACGACAAGAGCGACGTGATCGAGTCGGTCGTCAACGAAGACGTGCTCAACGCCAACAAGGACCTGCTCAAGGACGACGAGCTCGTCATCGCCCAGGGCAAGGTGCAGCCCGACCGCTTCTCGGGTGGCATGCGCTTCAACATCCAGCAGGTGTGGGACCTGGCCACGGCGCGCTGCCGCTTCGGCAAGTACCTGCGCGTCGAGGTCAACGGCAGCGTGCCGCCGGTGGCCGAGGTGCTGCGCGACTTCCCCAGCCGGCGCATCAACACCGAGCAGGGCACCATCACCAACGGCCTGGGCGTGCGCCTCGTGCTGCAGCGCGAAGCCGCGAGCGGCGAGCTCGACCTGGGCGAGGAGGGCCGCTTCTTCCCCACGGATGAGGCGTTGGCTCGGTGGCGCGAAGGCAGCCACGGCAAGGCGAACGTCGTCTACGAATGAGCCTGGCCGCGGTGCGCGCAGCCACTGCGGCCAAGGGCACGCCCTGATCTTCAGCGCCGCGCGGCGTGCCTACACTGCGGCGCATGCCCGAGACCCATCCCACGACAGGCTTGATCCTCACCGGCGGTGGTGCCCGCGCGGCCTACCAGGTGGGGGTGCTGAAGGCGGTGGCGAAGATCCGGCGCGATGCCGCCCCGTGGCAGTACGGCAACCCCTTCCCGGTGATCACCGGCACGTCGGCCGGCGCCATCAACGCCGCAGCGCTCGCGACCCACAGCGACGACTTCGACGGTGCGGTCGCGGCGATGGCCGACGTGTGGGAGAACTTTCGCGCCGAGCAGGTCTATCGCGCCGATGCGCTGGGTGTGATCCGTACGGGCGCGCGCTGGCTCACGATGATGTCGCTCGGCTGGGTGATCGCGCGCTGGCGGCGCATGCGGATGCGCTCGCTGCTGGACAACACGCCACTCGAGACGCTGCTCGAAGAGATGGTGTCGGTGAGCCGCCTGCCCGAGCTGATGCGCTCGGGCCATCTGCAGGCGCTGGCGGTCACCGGGTCCAGCTACAGCTCCGGCACGCACGTGACCTTCTACGACTCGCTGCAGGAGTTTGCGCCCTGGAACCGCTCGCAGCGCATCGCGGTGCGCTCGCGCATCACGACCCAGCATCTGCTCGCGTCGGCGGCCATCCCCTTCGTGTTCCCGGCGGTGCCGCTCGAATTCGACGGCGCGACCGAGTACTTCGGTGACGGCTCCATGCGCCAGTCGGCGCCCATCTCACCGGCCATCCACCTGGGCGCCAACCGCATCCTGGTGGTCGGCGCGGGCCGCATGCACGAGCCGCCGGGCCGGCGCAAGGTCAGCGGCGCCTACCCCAACTTCGCGCAGATCGCGGGGCATGCGCTGTCCAACATCTTCCTGGATGCGCTCGCGGTGGACATCGAGCGCATGCAGCGCATCAACAACACGCTCTCGCTGCTGCCGCCCGAGGCGCTGATCGGCACGGCGCTGCGACCGATCGACGTGCTCGTGATCGCGCCCTCGCAGCGGCTCGACGACCTCGCGGCCAAGCATGTGAACGCCTTGCCGCAGACGATCCGCGCACTGCTGCGCGGCATCGGCGTGAGCGGCAAGGGCAGCGACACCCGCGGCGCGGCGCTCGCGAGCTACCTGCTCTTCGAATCGTCGTACACGCGCGAACTGGTGGCGCTCGGTTGGGCCGATACCATGGCGCGGCGCGACGAGGTGACGGGCTTCTTCGGCTGGGAGCGGCGCCGCACGCCGCGCGGGCCGTCGGCGCCCAAGCCCGAGTTCCAGATCACCGACTTTCAGACGACCGAATTCGAGTGAGCTGAGAACGACGAGGCCTGCGGTGCTCGCGCGCCGCAGGCCCGTGATGACAGCGATGGATGCGTGTGCTTCTTACTTCGCGGCGGCCTTGGCAGGGCTCTTGGCTTCAGCCGCAGCCGGTGCGTAGCTCGCGCCGTTGACGGTCAGGCCTTCCTTCGACAGGCGCACGGCCGCGCCGCCCTTGATGCCCTTCACGCGCGCCATCAGGTCGGCCCAGTCCTTGAACTGCCCCTTCTTGCGCTCGTCGAGGATGCGGGTCGAGACCTTGGTGCCGATGCCCTTGACCGATTCGAGCGCGGCCTGGTCGGCCTTGTTGACGTCCACCGCCGCAAAGGCGGCAGCCGCGGCGAACAGCATGGCGATGGTGACGATCAGCTTCTTGAACATGTGAAGACTCCCTGGTGTGTTGTGTGACGGGGCACAGACCTCCTGCACCCCTGGCGGCACTGTAGTCACCGGGTGCGGGAGCGTCTGTCCCCTTCAGGTGGGCCGACGAAGAGGGGCCCGACCAAGGAGGGTGAGGGCGTCAGGCCGGCTGGCGGCTCAGCCACTCCACGTAGCGTGTGACGCCGGTGGTGACGTCGGCGAACACGTGCTGGCAGCCGGCGGCGCGCAGCTGGGTCATGTCGGCCTGCGTGTAGCACTGGTACTTGCCCATGAGCGCCTGCGGAAAGTCGATGTATTCGATGCAGCCCTGCTGCACGAGGTCGGCGAGCGGCAGGTTGGGCTTGCCCTGGGCCGCACGCGCGGCATTCACCACCGCGGCCGCCACGTCGTTGAACGGCTGCGCGCGGCCGGTGCCGAGGTTGAAGATCCCGCTCTTGTGGGGGTTCTGCAGGAACCACAGGTTCACCGCCACCACGTCATCGACGGAAATGAAGTCGCGCGACTGCTCGCCTGCGCCATAGCCGCCATACGGGCCGAACAGCTTGACCTTGCCGGTCTCGCGGAACTGGTTGAAGTTATGGAAGGCGACCGACGCCATGCGGCCCTTGTGCTGCTCGCGCGGGCCGTAGACGTTGAAGTAGCGAAAGCCGGCGACCTGCGCGCGCGACGTGGGCAGCATGCGGCGCACGACGTTGTCGAAGAGCAGCTTGCTGTAGCCGTACACGTTGAGCGGCTGTTCGTAGGGCGGCTCCTCGCGGAAGGTGTCGCTGCCGCCGTAGGTGGCGGCCGACGAGGCGTAGAGCAGCCGCACGCCCTGCGCCTGGCAGGCATCGAGCAGGTCCTTGGAGCAGCGGTAGTTGGTGTCGAGCATGTAGCGCCCGTTGTGCTCCATGGTGTCGGAGCACGCTCCCTGGTGCAGCACGGCCTCGACCTTGCCGAACTCGCCTCGTGCGAAGCGGGCGTAGAAATCGCCCTTGTCGAAGTAGTCGCTGATCTGCGCGCCCAGCAGGTTGCGGTACTTCGGTCCGTCGGTCAGGTCGTCGACGGCGATCACGTCGTCGATGCCGATGGCGTTCAGGCCGTGGACGATGTTGCTGCCGATCATGCCGGCTGCGCCGGTGACGACGACTCTGGTGCTCATGCGAACAACTCCTCGTAGCTGACGGTGGCGGTGCCGAACTTGCCCACCACGATGCTGCCGGCGCGGTTGGCGATGGGCATCGCGTCGCGCAGCGTGAGCCCGCAGGCCAGCATGGCCGCGAGCGTGGCGATGACGGTGTCGCCGGCGCCGGTGACGTCGAACACCTCGCGCGCCTGGGCGGGCACCGTCACGTCGCCGGCGGCGTCGAAGAGCGACATGCCCTCCTCGGATCGGGTCACGACGAGCCCATCCAGGCCGAGCTCCTGGCGCAGCGCCTGGGCCTTGTGCCGGAGATCGGCTTCGTTCGACCAGGTGCCCACGACCTGCGCCAGCTCGGCGCGGTTGGGCGTGATCGTGGTGGCGCCGCGGTAGCGCGAGTAGTCGCTGCCCTTCGGGTCGACCAGCACCGGTTTGCCGGCCCGGCGTGCCAGTTCGATCATGCGGGGGATGTGTTCCAGGCCGCCCTTGCCGTAATCGGAGAAGAGCACGGCGTCGTGATCGCGCAAGGCGCGTTCGAAGTCCCCCAGCATGTGCGCGAGCACCTCGTGGTCGGGGCTGTTCTCGAAGTCCACGCGCAGCAGTTGCTGCGAGCGGCCGATCACGCGCAGCTTCACGATGGTGTAGAGCTGCGGGTCGTGCCCGAGCAGCGTCTTCACGCCTTCCTTCTCGAGCAGCTGCTTCAGCCTGCGGGCCGGCTCGTCCTCGCCGACCACCGTGAGCAGCGTGGCCTGCGCGCCCAGCGTCTGGACGTTGAGCGCCACGTTGGCGGCCCCGCCGAGGCGTTCTTCCTCGCGGTTGACCTTGACGACCGGCACCGGGGCCTCGGGCGAGATGCGCTCGACGGCGCCGAACCAGTAGCGGTCGAGCATCGCGTCGCCGACGACGAGCACCCGGGCGCCGTTCAGGCGCTCGCGCGTGAGGGCAGGCTGGGGCATCACAGGTCCTCCAGGCGTTGCGGTGGATAGCTGTCCCAGCTCAGGCAGCCGGGACATTGCCAGAAGTAGTGCTGGGCCTCGAAGCCGCAAGCCGCACAGCGGTAGCGTTGCAACGGCTTGGCGGCGCGGCTGACGGCGTCGCGCAGCCCCTGCACCTCGTTGGCGTCGAGCTGGAATCCCTCGCTCGTCATCTGGCGCAGCAGCTCCTGCGCGGCCGAGAGCGACGGCTGCTCCTGAAGATGGTTCAGCAGCCGCGCGCGTTGCGCGCCGGGCGCAGCATCCAGCGTGGCGATGGCCGCGAGCAGGTCCATGGTGGGTGCGCGGCGGTAGAGCGACTGCAGGCGCTCCAGTGCCGCGGCCTGTTCGCCGCAAACCAGGGCGGCGGCGGCGTAGTCGCGCGCGACCAGGTTGAAGGAGGCGGGGTGCGCGGTCAGCAGTTCACCCCACAGCGTGAGCGCTGCGGCGTGATCGCCGCGCGCATGCGCCCGTTGCCCGGCCAGCACGATCGGCCGGGCGGATTGAGGCGAGGCGGCCCGCGCCTGGCTCAACGCCTCATCGGCCTCGACGGCCTGGTGGCGTGCATCGGCCTCTTCGGCGAGCTCGCACCAGTAGTGCGCGATGCGCGAGGCGAAGGAGGCTGTGCCGCTTTTTTCCAGCTTCTGCGCCACCTCGACTGCGGCGCGCCAGTCGCGCGAGCGCTCGTGCAGCGTGAGCAGGGCGAGTTGCGCTTCGGTCGCGAAGGCGGTGCCTTCGAGCGCCTTGTAGGCCTCCTCGGCACGGTCGAAGAGGCCGGCCTTCATGAAGTCCTGCGCCAGCGCATGCTGGGCACGGTCGCGTTCGGCGCGCGGCAGGTCGGCGCGGCTCACGAGGTGCTGGTGGACGCGCACCGCGCGCTCGTATTCGCCGCGGCGGCGGAAGAGGTTGCCGAGCGCGAAGTGCAGGTCGGAGGTGTCGGGGTCGTGCTGGACGGCCTCGATGAAGGCGTCGATCGCCTTGTCCTGCTGCTCGTTGAGCAGGAGGTTCAGGCCCTTGAAGTAGGCCTTGGGCGAGTCGTGCTGCTCGCGCTTCCATTGGCGCAAGTCCAGCCGCGAGCCCAGCCAGCCGAGCGCGAAGGCGATCGGCAGGCCCAGCAGCAGCCACTGGAGGTCAAAGTTCATGCTGGAGCAGACGCGCGTCGGACGGCAGCGCCGGATCGGTGTGGGCGGCATCGTTGCCGCCGCCCGGCGTGCCATCCGAAGGCGGCCGGCGCGCCGCCTGGCGGGCGCGCCACCACGTCGGCACCATCGCCAGCACGCCGAACGCGCAGCCGATCGTGAACGCGGCGAGCACGACGAACACCATGGGTGTGCGCCATTCGTGGCCGAAGAACCATTTGATGCTGGCCTCGTGCTGGTTGTTCAGCGCGAACGCGAGCAGGACGAAGAAGAGGGCGGCTCGAACGAGCCAGATGAAGATGCGCATCACGACTCCGGGGCCTGGGATTCTAGGACCGGCGGGAGCTGTCGCGTGGCGTGCAGGGATCAGGAGGCGGACTCTGCTGCAGCGGCAGCGGCCGCGGCTTGCGCCGCTTCGGCTTCCTGCTGGTCGCCGCGGGCATCGACGGCTTCCCGCAGGGCCTTGCCCGGCTTGAAATGCGGAACCAGCTTCTCGGGGATCACCACCTGCTCGCCGGAGCGCGGGTTGCGGCCCATGCGCGGCGGGCGGCGGTTGATCGAGAAGCTGCCGAACCCGCGGATCTCGATGCGGTGTCCGCGCGCGAGCGCGTCGGACATCGCATCGAGGATGGTCTTGACGGCGAACTCCGTGTCACGGTGCGTGAGCTGGCCGAATTGCTCGGCCAGCTTGGCGACGAGATCTGAGCGTGTCATGGCCGCCCCTCGTTCGACGGGTCCGTCGAACGGTCCGGCGAGGGAACACGGGCCGCCCCTTCGACCAAGCTCAGGTCAGGCTTGGGAGCGGCCCGGCGGTCGGCCCGCCAAGCTGGGATCGCCATCGGACCTTTCACGGCTCAGCCGTTGTCCTTGTTGTCGAGCTTCGCGCGGAGCAGGGCGCCGAGGCTGGTGGTGCCTGCGGTTTCACGCTCGTTGCTGGCCGACAGGCGCTGCATGGCTTCCTGCTGGTCGGCGTTGTCCTTGGCCTTGATCGACAGCTGGATCGAGCGCGTCTTGCGATCGACGTTGATGATCAGGGCGGAGACTTCATCGCCTTCCTTCAGCACGTTGCGCGCGTCTTCGACACGGTCACGGCTGATCTCGGACGCACGCAGGTAGCCGGTCACGTCGTCGTTGAGCTGGATCTCGGCGCCGCGGGCGTCCACGGTCTTGACCTTGCCGTTGACGATCTGGCCGCGATCGTTGATCGAGGTGTAGCTCGTGAACGGGTCGGAATCGAGCTGCTTGATGCCCAGCGAGATGCGCTCGCGTTCCACGTCGACGGCCAGCACGACGGCTTCGACTTCCTGGCCCTTCTTGTAGTTGCGCACGGCGGTTTCGCCCGGCTCGTTCCACGACAGGTCGGACAGGTGCACCAGGCCGTCGATGCCCTGGGCCAGGCCGATGAACACGCCGAAGTCGGTGATCGACTTCACCGGGCCCTTGACCTTGTCGCCGCGCTGCACCGTGCCGGAGAACTCTTCCCACGGGTTGGCCTTGCACTGCTTCATGCCGAGCGAGATGCGACGCTTGTCTTCGTCGATCTCGAGCACCATGACCTCGACCTCGTCGCCCAGCGAAACGATCTTGCTCGGAGCGACGTTCTTGTTGGTCCAGTCCATCTCGGACACGTGCACCAGGCCTTCGATGCCCGGCTCGATCTCGACGAACGCGCCGTAGTCGGCGATGTTGGTGACCTTGCCGAACAGGCGGGTGCCTTGCGGGTAGCGGCGCGACACGCCGTGCCACGGGTCGTCGCCCAGCTGCTTGATGCCCAGCGAGACGCGGTTCTTCTCGGCGTCGAACTTGAGGACCTTGGCTTGCAGCTCCTGGCCGACCTGAACGACTTCGCTCGGGTGGCGGACACGGCGCCAGGCCATGTCGGTGATGTGCAGCAGGCCGTCGATGCCGCCGAGGTCGACGAACGCGCCGTATTCGGTGATGTTCTTGACCACGCCGTTGACGATGGCGCCTTCGGACAGCGTCTCGAGCAGCTTGGCGCGCTCTTCACCCATGGAGGCCTCGACCACGGCGCGGCGCGACAGCACGACGTTGTTGCGCTTGCGGTCGAGCTTGATGACCTTGAATTCCATGGTCTTGCCCTCGAACGGCGTCATGTCCTTGACGGGACGCGTGTCGAGCAGCGAGCCGGGCAGGAAGGCGCGGATGCCGTTGACGAGGACGGTCAGGCCGCCCTTGACCTTGCCGTTGACCGTTCCGGTCACGAAGTCGCCGGATTCCAGCGCCTTCTCGAGCGACAGCCACGAGGCGAGGCGCTTGGCCTTGTCGCGCGACAGGATGGTGTCGCCGTAGCCGTTTTCGACGGCGTCGATCGCGACGGAGACGAAATCGCCAGGCTGGACTTCGAGCTCACCCTGGTCGTTCTTGAATTCATCGATGGGCACATAGGCTTCGGACTTGAGGCCTGCGTTCACCACCACGAAGTTGTGCTCGACGCGCACGACTTCGGCCGTGATGACTTCGCCTGCACGCATCTCCGATTTGTTCAGAGATTCTTCGAACAGGGCGGCAAAGGATTCCATCCCGGCAGGGGCGGCGGTTTGTGCTTGAGACATGGGGACTTTCTTTGCGGCGGAATGCCGCGGGGGTTGAGTTGAACACCCCGCCGCTTCGGAGCACCTTGAACTTGTGGGGCAAGAAAGGCGCAGAGGTGAAGCGGCGGACCGGTTTGCCCGGACAGGCCCTGGACGACGATGCGTGCGGATCAGGCTTGGCCGAACGGGTTGCGCTGTTGCCACCACTCGAGCACCTGGGCGACACACTGGTCGACCGTGAGCTCGGAGTTGTCGAGCAGCAACGCATCTTCGGCAGGCAAGAGGGGCGAGGCGCTGCGGGATTTGTCCCGGGCATCCCGCGCTTCGAGGTCGGCGCGAAGAGTGTCGATACTAGTCGAAATTCCCTTGGAAATCAATTGCTTATGGCGTCGTTCGGCGCGCACGGCGGCGCTTGCCACGACGAAAACCTTGAGCTTCGCGGCGGGGAAGATGACGGTGCCCATGTCGCGCCCGTCGGCGACCAGCCCGGGCAGGCGGCGGTGCGAGAGCTGCAGCTGCAAGAGGGCGGCACGCACGGCCGGCCAGGCCGACACCTTGGACGCCATGGCGCCCACATCCTCGCGGCGGAGTTCGTCGGCCACTTCCACGCCGCCGAGCCAGATCTGCGGGTGGGCGAAGCGCAGCTTGAGCCCCGCCGCGACCGCAGCCAGCCCGACCTCGTCGGTCTCGGAGATGCCGGCCTGCATGGCCGCCAGCGCCGTCGCCCGGTAGAGCGCGCCGGAATCCAGGAAGTGATAGCCCAGAGCCTGCGCCACGGCGCCGGCGAGCGTGCCCTTGCCCGAGGCGGTCGGCCCGTCCACGGTGATCACCGGGATCGCCGAGGTGTGCGTGCGGGCGACGCTGAAGAGCGTCTCGAAGTAGTCGGGGAAGGTCTTGGCGACGCAGCGTGGATCGAGGATGCGCACCGACTGCCCGGCCGGGTTGCAGGCGGCGAGCGAGAAGCACATCGCCACGCGGTGGTCGTCGTAGGTGTGGATGGCGGCGGGCGTCCAGGCCACGGGCGGCGCGACCTCGATGAAATCGGCGCCTTCGGTCACCGTGGCCCCCAGCTTGCGCAGCTCGGTGGCCATGGCGGCGATGCGGTCGGTCTCCTTCACGCGCCAGCTCGCGATGTTGGTGAGCCGCGTCCGCCCCTCGGCGTAGAGCGCCATCACGGCGAGCGTCATGGCGGCATCAGGAATGTGGTTGCAGTCGAGCGTGACCGCCTTGAGCGGCCAGGCGCCGCGGCGCACTTCCAGCCAGCCCGGGCCGCTCGTCACCTCGGCCCCCATCTGGCGCGCAGCCTCGATGAACCGGATGTCGCCCTGGATCGAGTCGCTGCCCACGCCCTCGATGCGCACCGGCCAGCTGTCGGAGCCGGCGATCGCGCCGAGCGCGACGAAGTAGGAGGCCGAGGAGGCATCCGCCTCGACGTGGATGCTCCCGGGCGACCGATAGGCGCTGCCCTGCGGAATCGTGAAGCGCTGCCAGCCTTCGCGCTGCACGTCGATGCCGAAGCGCTGCAGCAGGTTGAGCGTGATCTCCACATAGGGCTTGGAGATGAGCTCACCCACCACCTCGATCGTGACCGGGTGGGCCTGCGCGACCAGCGGCAAGGCGAGCAGCAGGGCGGTCAGGAACTGGCTGGAGACATCGCCACGCACGCGGATGGGTGCGGTCACGGCGAGCGTGCCGCCCGCCAGGCGCAACGGCGGGTAGCCTTCCTGGCCCAGGTAGTCGATGCCACAGCCGAGCTGGCGCAGGGCATCGACCAGATCCCCGATCGGCCGTTCGTGCATGCGAGGCACGCCCTTGAGCTCGAACGAGCCGCCGTCGCGGGCGCCCAGCACGGCAAGTGCGGCTGCGAGTGGGCGCATCGCCGTGCCTGCGTTGCCGAGGAAAAGCTGCGCCTGTTTGACCTTGAGGGCGCCGGCGAGGCCCGTGATGCGCACCGTGGTGCCGTCGGTCTGCACGTCGCACCCGAGCTGGCGCAGCGCGGTGAGCATCACCTGCGTGTCGTCGGAATCCAGCAGGTCATAGACCGTCGTCGTGCCTGCGCTCAGGCCGGCGAGCAGCAGCACGCGGTTGGAGATGCTCTTGGAGCCGGGCAGCCGCACCGTGCCGTGGGCCGATTGCAGCGGGGGAATGTCGAGGAACGGCGTGGTGTACATGGATGGGGCGGTGCCGCGCCGGGCGGCGCAGCCTCGGTCAGCGCGACGAGCCCGGCTTGCCGGAGCCCATCTGCCAGTGGGCCCGGGCATCGGAGGCGCTGCGGATCAGGTCTTCGAGCGCTTCCACATTGCCGGTCTTGATGACGTGCTCGAGCGCATCCAGCGTGTGCCGGAAGCGCATCGACTGCTTGAGGATCTCTTCGCGGTTGGACATGAGGATGTCGCGCCACACCTCGGGGTCGCTCGCGGCGATGCGGGTGAAGTCGCGGAAGCCCGGGCCGGCGAGCGACAGGAAGTCGCGCCCCGCCGGCTGCTTGGCCACCGAGTTGAAGAAGGCGAAGGCCAGCATGTGCGGCAGGTGGCTCACGGCGGCGAAGGCCGCGTCGTGGTTCTCCGGCGTCATGCGCAGCACCTGCGCACCGATCGCAGACCACACGTCGGTGGCCTTCTGCACGAGTTCGGCGTTCGTCTGCGGCAGTGGGGTGATGATGACTTGGCGGCCGGCGTAGAGCGAGGCGTCGGCATGCGCCACGCCGGAGACCTCCTTGCCGGCGATCGGGTGCGCCGGCACGAAGGACGTCACGCGCTCCTTGAGCACGCGCCGGGCGGCGTCGACCACGTCGCGCTTGGTCGAGCCCACGTCCATGAAGAGCACGCCCGGCTCCACCAGATGGCGGATCGCCTTGAAGGTGGCTTCGCTGGCCGACACCGGCACGGCCATCAGCACGATGTCGGAGCCCGAGACGGCGAGGAGGGCCGATTCGGCGGTGTCGTCGATCACGCCCATGCGCTTGGCGCGCTCGGTAGTCGAGGGGGACTTGCTGTAGCCGATCACGCGCCGGGCCAGTCCGGCGCGCTTGAGGGCGAGGGCGAAGGAGCCGCCCATCAGGCCGCATCCGATCACGCCAAGCTGGTTGAACATCTTTGAGGCAGCTTTCAGTGCACGTCGATCGGATAGGTGCCGAGCAACTTGAAGAAGGCGCACGCCTCGCGCAGCTCGCGCAGGGCAGTGCCCACGTGCGGCTGGTCGGGATGGCCTTGCAGGTCGATGTAGAAGTAGTACTCCCACTGGCCCGAGCGGGCGGGGCGGGACTCGAAGCGCGTCATCGACACGCCATGCTGCTTGAGCGGCACCAGCATGTCGTGCACGGCGCCGGGCCGGTTCGTCACCGAGACCACGAGGCTCGTGCAGTCGTGGCCCGAGGCGCGCGGCTGCGGATGTCGCTGCGGGTGGGTGACGACGGCAAAGCGGGTGCGGTTGTGGGCCTCGTCCTGGATGGCAGGGGCCACCACGTGCAGGCCGAATTCGCTGCCGGCGCGGGCGCTCGCAATGGCGGTGAGCCTCGTGTCAGCAGCGGCGAGGCGTGCGCCTTCGGCATTGCTGGCCACCGGGCGGCGCTCCACGTTCGGGAGGTGCGTGCTCAGCCAGCCGTGGCACTGCGCAAGCGCCTGCGGATGCGCGCACACGGCCTCGATCCGGTCCAGCGAGTTCTCCTTGCGCAGCAGGTTGTGCTGCACGAAGAGGCTGGTCTCGCCGATGATGAAGAGCGGGGTGGTGAGGAAGAGGTCGAGCGAGCGCGTGACCACGCCTTCGGTCGAGTTCTCGACCGGCACCACGCCGAAGTCGGCAGCGCCCGAGGTCGTGACGTGGAAGACCTCGTCGAAGCTCGCGCATGGGACCTTCACGATCGACGAGCCGAAGAAGCCGAGTGCGGCCTCTTCACTGAACGTGCCGGCGGGCCCGAGATAGGCCACGCGCGTGGGCGTCTCCAGCGCCCGGCAGGCGGACATGATCTCGCGCCAGATCGGCGCGACGCTTTCCTCGAGCAGCGGCCCGGGGTTCCGCGCCTTCATGCCGTCGATGACCTGGGCTTCGCGCTCGGGGCGGAAGGCGACCGAGCCTTCCTTCTTCTTGACCTCGCCGACCTCCTGCGCCAGCCGCGCACGGCGATTCAGGAGCGCGAGCAACTCGCGGTCCACGTCATCGATCTGCGTTCTGAGGGCGAGCAGCTCGGGATTCTGGGGAGGGGAATGGTCGGCCATGGGTGACGCAAATTGTCGCACGCAGCCTCGCCGCATCGGCGCGTTCAGGCCGACGGGCAAGGCGCGCAGCGCGTCATTTCTTGGCGGGCCGGGAGGCTGCCGGGGCGGCCGACTTGGGCGCCGCCTTCGGCGCCGGTGCGGCGGCGCCGTTGCCGGTCACGCCGAGGGCGGTCGCGACGCCTTGCTCCAGCGTCTTGAGCTTGGGCTCCACGACGGATTGGAGATCCTTCACCGCGGCTTGCGCGTAGAGGTTGGTGAGTTCGGGCAGGCTCTGCTGGAACTTCTTGTACACGGGCGATTCGAGCAGCGAGACGAGCTGCTTCAGTTCTTCCTCGGTGTACTTCTCCTCGAAGGCCGGACCGAGCGACGACTGCCCGATCCTCGCGGCACGCTCGCGGATCAGCGGCGTCGTCTCGTCGCGGTACTTGTTGAGCAGGTCCTGGATCTTCTTGACGGCTTCGGGACGCTTTTCCGGCGGCACGCGCACTTCGAGCGCCTCTTCGGCCGCACCCATCATCTGGCGCGCCGGGCGCTCGATGAGGTCGCGCGTCATGCTCTCCAGCGCAGGCTGCTGGATGGCCAGCAGGCGCTGGACCTGCTCCTTCTTGCCCGGGCTCGCCGGCGCACCCGGAATGGCAGTGTTTTGCGCGTAGGCGAAGGTGGTGCCCGTCAACAGGGCCAGGACGATCAGACGCTTCATTCGTCGGTGCTTTCGGTAGTGGGCTCGTCGCCCGAGTTGGCATCGTTCTCGACGATGCGTTGCAGACCCGACAGCTTGGCGCCGTCGTCCAGTGCAATCAGCGTGACCCCCTGCGTGGCGCGACCCAGTTCGCGGATCTCGGACACGCGGGTGCGCACGAGCACACCCTTGTCGGTGATGAGCATGATCTCGTCGGCCTGCCGCACCAGGGTGGCGGCGACGACCTTGCCGTTGCGCTCGCTCTGTTGGATCGCGATCATGCCTTTGGTTCCGCGGCCATGACGGGTGTACTCGACGATCGGGGTGCGCTTGCCGTAGCCGTTTTCGGTGGCGGTGAGCACGCTCTGGCTCTCGTCCTCGGCCACCAGCATGGCGATCACGCTCTGGCCTTCTTCGAGCGTCATGCCGCGCACACCGCGCGCGCCGCGGCCCATGGGGCGCACGTCGTCCTCGTCGAAGCGCACGGCCTTGCCGCCGTCGCTGAAGAGCATCACATCGTGCTTGCCGTCAGTGAGCGCGGCGCCGATCAGGTAGTCGCCTTCGTCGAGGTCGACGGCGATGATGCCGGCCTTGCGCGGGTTGCTGAACTCGTCGAGCGAGGTCTTCTTGACCACGCCCTGAGCCGTCGCGAAGAACACGAAGTGATCCGGCGGGAAGCTGCGGAAGTCACCGGTGAGCGGCAGCACCACGTTGACCTTCTCGCCCTGCTGCAGCGGGAACATGTTGACGATGGGCTTGCCGCGGGAGTTGCGCGAACCCTGCGGCACTTCCCACACCTTGAGCCAGTACACGCGGCCGCGGTTGGTGAAGCACAGGATGTAGTCGTGCGTGTTGGCGATGAAGAGCTGGTCGATCCAGTCGTCTTCCTTCGTCTGCGCGGCCTGCTTGCCGCGGCCGCCGCGGCGCTGGGCGCGGTACTCGGACAGGGCCTGGCTCTTGATGTACCCCGTGTGGCTGAGCGTCACCACCATGTCGGTGGGCGTGATCAGGTCTTCGGTGCCGAGGTCCTGCGCGTTGTGCTCGATGGTGCTGCGGCGTGCGCCGATCTTGGTCTGGCCGAACTCCTGCTTGATGGCCTGCAGTTCATCCGAGACGATGGTCGTCACCCGCGACGGCGTGGCCAGGATGTCGAGCAGGTCGGCGATCTGCGCCATCACGTCCTTGTATTCACCGACGATCTTGTCCTGCTCCAGGCCGGTGAGGCGCTGCAGGCGCATCTGCAGGATCTCGCTCGCCTGGTCGTCCGAGAGGCGATAGAGGCCGTCCGCCTGCATGCCGTACTCGCGCGAGAGCGTCTCGGGGCGGTAGGCGTCGCGCCCGCCGGGGGTTTCCTTCTCGGCGCGGGCGAGCATCTCGCGCACCAGCGACGAATCCCACGACTTGCTCATGAGCGCGGCCTTCGCGATGGGCGGCGTGGCCGAGGTCTTGATCGTCTCGATGAACTCGTCGATGTTGGCCAGGGCCACCGCCAGGCCCTCGAGCACGTGACCCCGTTCGCGGGCCTTGCGCAGCTCGAACACCGTGCGGCGGGTGACGACCTCGCGGCGGTGCTCCAGGAAGATCTCGATCAGGTCCTTCAGGTTGCACAGCTTGGGCTGGTTGTCGATCAGCGCCACCATGTTCATGCCGAACGTGTCCTGCAGCTGCGTCTGCTTGTACAGGTTGTTCAGCACGACCTCGGGCACTTCGCCGCGCTTGAGCTCGATCACCACGCGCATGCCGGACTTGTCGGACTCGTCCTGGATGTGGCTGATGCCTTCGAGCTTCTTCTCGTGAACCAGCTCGGCCATGCGCTCGAGCAGGTTCTTCTTGTTCACCTGGTAGGGGATCTCGTCGACGATGATGGCTTGGCGGGCGCCCTTGTCGATGTCCTCGAAGTGGCACTTGGCGCGCATCACGACACGCCCGCGGCCGGTCCTGTAGCCCTCGCGCACGCCGCTCGTGCCGTAGATGATCCCGGCGGTGGGGAAGTCGGGCGCGGGGATGATCTCGATCAGCTCGTCGATGGTCGCCTGCGGGTTCTTGAGCAGGTGCAGGCACGCGTCCACCACCTCGTTGAGGTTGTGCGGCGGGATGTTGGTGGCCATGCCCACCGCGATGCCG
>JBIQJS010000041.1:0-13455 GCA_044507405.1 Rubrivivax sp.
GCCGCGAGACCGAGAACCGGCTCAAGGACACGCGCGAGAACCTGACCCGTGTCGAAGACATCCTGCGCGAGCTGAATGCGAACCTCGAGAAGCTCGAGAAGCAGGCCGAGGTGGCCGCGCAGTACCGCTCGCTGCAGGAGAGCGGCACGCTCAAGCTGCACCAGCTGTGGTTCCTCAAGCACCGCGACGCCGCGAGCGAGCAGGAGCGTGTGAAGAAAGACGTGCTCGAAGCCACCAACGCGCTCGAGGCCCGCATGGCCGAGCTGCGGCACGTGGAAGCCGAGCTCGAGACCATCCGCCAGGCGCACTACGCCGCCAGCGACGAGCTGCACACCGCGCAAGGGTCGCTGGCCGAAGCGGCGCTGGAGGTGAGCCGGCTGGAAGAGCGCATCCGCTACGTGGTCGAAGGCCGCCAGCGCGTGGAGCAGCGGCTGGTGGAGCTCAAGGCGCAGAACGAGCAATGGGAAGAGCGCCAGGCCGAAGCCCAGGCCGAGCTGGAACAGATCGCCGAACAGATCGCCGGAGCCGAGGAGCAGAGCGAGATCCTCGCCGCCCAGGCCGAAGAGCAGTCCGGCAACCTGCCCAGCTTCGAAGACGCCGTGCGCGCCGCGCAGAACCGCGCCAACGAGCAGCGCACCCATGTCGCGGGCGTGCAGCAGCAGATCCAGGTGCTGGCCGCCGAGAGCCGCAACATCGACGACCAGCGCCGCCAGCTGAACGCCCGCCGCGACCGCCTCGACGGCGAGCGCCGCCAGCTCGCCGCGCCTGACATGGACCGGCTCGAAGAGTTGAAGCAGCAGGCCGCCGTGGCCGAAGAGGCGCAGGCCGTGGCCGACGAGCGGCTGCACGAGCTGAACGAGCAGGTGCCCGCGCTCGACGAAGACCGCCGCACGAAGCAGGAGCAGGTCAACGCCGAGGCCGGCAAGCTGGCCGACCTGAGCGCACGCCTCGAAGCGCTGCGTGCCCTGCAGGAGAAGGTGCAGACCGAAGGCAAGCTCAAGCCCTGGCTCGCCAAGCACGGCCTCGACGGCCTGCCGGGCCTCTGGACCAAGATCCACATCGAATCCGGCTGGGAAACGGCGCTCGAGTCGGCGCTGCGCGAGCGCATCAACGCGCTCGAAGTGGGCCGCGTGGAGACGGTGCGTGCCTTTGCCACCGATGCGCCACCCGCCAAGCTGGCGTTCTACACGCCCCCGCAGGCGGCCATCGCGAACACCCACCAGACGCTGCCGCGGTTGAGCGACCTGCTGCGCCTGGGCGATGCGGGCCTGAAGGCGCTGCTCAACGACTGGCTGGAAGGCGTCTACACCGCCGGCAACATCGACGAGGCGCTCGCCGCGCGCGACAAGCTGACCCACGGCGAAGTCATCATGACCCGCGAGGGCCATGCGGTCAGCCAGTTCGCGGTCGCCTTCTATGCGCCCGATTCCGAGCAGGCCGGCATGCTGGCCCGCGCGCAGGAGATCGAGAACCTGGAGCGGCAGTCCAAGGCGCAGGCGCTGATCGCCGAAGAGTCGCGCAGCAGCCTGGTGCGCGCCGAGGCGGCCTACACCGATGCCTCGCAGCGGCTCGTGACGGCCCGCCGCGAAGCGGGCGAGGCGCAAACGCGTACGCACCAGCTGCAGGTCGAGCTCTTGCGCCTGTCGCAGCAGGCCGAAGCCACCAGCACCCGCCGCGGGCAGCTCGATGCCGAGCTCGCCGAGGTCGACGGGCAACTCGAAGAGCTCAACGAGCGCCGCGCGACCGGCGAGGCGAAGTTCGAAGAGCTCGACATGCAGCTCGCCACCACGCAGGAGCGCCATGCCGAGCTCGAAGAGGCGGTGATCGCCGCCGAACGCAAGCTGGCCGAGGCGCGCGAGCAGCTGCGCTCGCTGGAGCGCCAGGCGCAGGAGGCGCAGTTCTCGGCCCGCTCGCTGGCGGCGCGCCGCAGCGAGCTGCAGCGCAGCATCGAGACCGCCACGCAGCAGGTCGGGGCCAACGAGCAGTCGGCCGTCCAACTGCAGGAAGAGCTCACGCGTCTCACCGACGCCTCGGCCCAGGCCGGCCTGGAGGCGGCGCTGGCGGTGAAACTGGAGCGCGAGGCGGCGCTTGGCGCCAAGCGCAGCGAATACGACGACCTCACGCAGCGCTTGCGCCGCGCCGACGAGCAGCGCCTGCAGCACGAGCAGAGCCTGCAGCCCATGCGCGACCGCATCACCAAGCTGCAGCTGGAAGAGCAGGCCGCGCAGCTCGGCGGCGCGCAGTTCATGGAGCAGCTGACCGCCGCCAATGTCGACCTCGACGCGCTCGCGCAGAACATCGCCGACAACAACGTCAAGCTCTACGGCCTGCAAGGCGAGATCGACCGCATCAACCGCGAGATCAATGCGCTGGGCGCGGTCAACCTCGCGGCACTCGACGAGCTCACCGCCTCGCGCGAGCGCAAGACCTTCCTCGACGCGCAGAACGCCGACCTGAACGAAGCCATCACCACGCTCGAGAACGCCATCCACAAGATCGACCTGGAGACGCGCGACCTGCTGGGCAACACCTTCAACCAGGTCAACGACCATTTCGGCCGCATGTTCCCCAGCCTCTTCGGCGGCGGCCAGGCCAAGCTCGTGATGACCGGCGACGAGATCCTCGACGCCGGCGTGCAGGTGATGGCGCAGCCCCCCGGCAAGAAGAACAGCACCATCCACCTGCTCTCGGGCGGCGAGAAGGCGCTCACCGCCATCGCACTCGTGTTCGCGATCTTCCAGCTCAACCCGGCGCCGTTCTGCCTGCTCGACGAAGTGGACGCGCCGCTCGACGACGCCAACACCGAGCGCTACGCCAAGCTCGTGAAGGAGATGAGCAGCGGCACGCAGTTCCTCTTCATCAGCCACAACAAGATCGCGATGGAGATGGCCGAGCAACTCATCGGCGTGACCATGCAGGAGCAGGGCGTGTCGCGCATCGTGGCGGTGGACATGGAATCCGCCGTCAGCATGGCCGAGGCCGCATGAACGACCTGACCATCGCGCTGGCGGCCGTGGGCGGCGTCGTGCTCGCCGGTGTGGTGGCCCATGGCGCGTGGCAGGCGCGCAAGGCGGGCCCCAAGCGGCCGATGCAGCCGGTGCCCGAGCGGCTCCCGCGCGAACCCGTGGAGCCGGTGCTGAGCGACCTGCCGGTGGACGCCCCGGCGCCGGTGCCCGCCGCGACACCGATCGTGGTCGACGACGCCAAGCCGGTCTCGCCCTTGCCGGTCGCCACGGCGCGGCGCGCACCGACACGCATCGATGCGCTGATCGATGCGATCGCAACGCTCACGCTCGAATCGCCCGTCACGGGCGAGCTGGTGCTGGCGCACCAGCCGCCCACCCGACGTGCGGGCACCAAGCCCTTCCTCATCGAAGGCCTGGACGCCGAGACCGGCGAATGGGGCCCGGTGCTCGCAGGCCGCCACTACGGCGAGCTGCAGTCGGGCGTGCAGCTGGCCAACCGCACCGGCGCGCTCAACGAGATCGAGTACTCGGAGTTCGTGCAGAAGATCCAGCCGTTTGCCGATGCCATCGGCGCGGCGGTCGATTTCCCCGACATGCTCGACGTCGCCTCGCGCGCCAAGGAGCTCGATGCCTTCGCCGGCCAGCACGACGCGCAGCTCGCCGTGCACCTGCAGGCGCGCTCGGCGGCCTGGAGCGTGGGCTACATCCAGCAGCACGCCGCGCGCCACGGCTTCGTGCCCGGCATGGTGCCCGGCCGCCTGGTGCTGCCGGCCGCGGAAGAGGGCGGGCCGCCCATCCTCACGCTCACCTTCGACCCGCAGGCCGCACTCGCCGACGATCCCAACCAGGCGGCCGTGCGCGACGTGACGCTCAGCTTCGACGTGCCCCAGACGGAGGCCAAGGCCGAGCCCTTCATCGCTTGGCAGGCGAGCGCGCAGGCGCTCTCGCTCGGCATGGACGCCGCCATCGTCGACGACAACGGCCAGCCGCTCAGCCCGCACGGCTTCGCCGCCATCGGCGCGGAGCTCGGCAAGCTCTACGAGGCGCTGGAGGCGCGCGACATCGCGGCCGGCTCCATGGTCGCGCGGCGCCTGTTCAGCTGAACGGTTCGCACCCAGGCATCACCTACCACCCCGAGGGAGCGAGACATGAAGACTGTCGTGGCGCGCCACGCAGCGATGCTGCGCCGTGGCCTGCTGTGGCTGGGGCTGGCCATGCTGGCCGGTTGTGCGGCGACGCCGATTTCGAGCGAACGCAAGCTCACCGGGCAGGAGGGCGCCGTGCTGCTCAAGCTCGTCACCAACGGCATGAGCGCGACCGATCCCACCGAGACGCTGTCCACCGTGCTCATCCTTCGTGAGCGGCCGGCGGGCGAGCGCGAGCTGAGTGGCGACCGGGTCGTGCTGGTGCGCACGCGCGCCCAGACCAGCACGACCATGGTCTTCAGCGGCCTGGTCGAGCCCGGCACCTACCGTTTCGTTCATGGCATGGGCCAGCAGGGGAACGTGACCTACACCTTCCCGCTCGGGCGCATGCTGAGCGGCTTCGAGGTGAAGGCAGGCGAGGTGTCGCTGCTCGGGACGCTGCTGGTGCAGCCGATCGGCGCCTCGCGCTTCGTGGTCGGCTACGTGCCGCCCGACGCAGAGCTGCACGAGACCTTCCAGCAGCTCTTTCCCGCGCTCGCGGCGCAGACCCAGGGCAAGCCCGTCCACACGCTGGAGATGACGGCCGAGATGCAGCGCCGCGCCGAGATCGCGCCGCGCTTCCGGCGGCTGTCCACGGCGCTGAACGGCCACCACCTCTCGGCCGAGGGCGGCGCCTACATCGGCGGCCGGCTCGGCCAGCTGACGTGGCGCCCCGCGCGGAGCGAGGCCTGGCGCCGGGCCGACCTCGGCAGCTGGCGCGAGGTGCTGACGGTGCGGCCGTACCGCGGCGGCCTGCTGGCCGGGGGCGAGGAGGGCCTGTTGCGCCATTCGGTGGACGACGGCAAGACCTGGCGCGCGCTCAGCCCGCCCGAGCGCGGCGCGATCTGGGCGCTGGACGTGATGCCGGGCGGCAAGCTCGCGGCGCTGGTCCAGCGCGATGGCATGTGGACGGTCCACGTCACCGACGACCCGGTGGCCGGCACGTGGCGCAAGCTCGCGAGCTTCGACCACGAACGGTCGATCAATGTCGGCTGGCAGGCGCCGATCCCGTTCGTCTCGGGCCAGCGCATCGGTGTGGCGATGCCCAACGGCAGCGTGCGCCTGGTCGACGTGACCACCGGCGAGCTGAGTGGTGGCGCAACCGGCCAGTCGCTCGTGGGCATCCAGCCGCTGGCCGATGGCACGCTCGTGGCCCAGAGCATCGCGGTGGTGCGCACGACGCACATGTCCACCGATGGTGGCAAGACCTGGACCGATCTCAACACCAGCCGCTTCATCACGGCCATCGCCTTCCGTGACCGCCAGGTCGCGCATGCGGTGGCGCCGATCTCGCCGGGCATGTTTCCGGGGGAGTTCGCCCTCATGACCACGCGCGACGGCGGGCGCACCTGGCGCCAGACCGGCAGCGTGCCCGGCGGCACGCCGGCATCCGTGCGCCAGCTGCGCATCGACCCGAGCGACGGCGCGCTCGTCGCCGTGCTGCAGGAAGGGATGATGCGCTCGACCGACGAAGGCAAGACCTGGGCGCAAGACCTCTGAGCGTCGGATCGCTCCGACAGCAGCGGCAGCGCCCCTGAGCCGGATGGCGGGGCGCCGTCCGGTTCAGCGATCCAGGGTGCGTGCGTAACCTGTGGCCATCGACAACTCACAGGAGCACACCATGAAATCCATCCTCCTCTGGGCCCTGGGCGTACCCATCCCCGTCATCCTGCTGCTCTGGCTGATCTTCTGATCGGCGCGGCCTAAACTGCGGCGCCATGCCGCAGAACAACGATCCCGCAATGCGTGCCGCGGAGCTGCGTGAGCAGCTCCACCACCACGCGCATCGCTACTACGTGCTCGACGATCCGGAGATCCCGGACGCCGAGTACGACCGCCTCTTCCAGGAGCTGCAGGCGCTCGAAGCCGAGCATCCGCAGCTGCTGACCCCCGACTCGCCCACGCAGCGTGTGCTCGGGCAGGTGCTCGACGGCCTCAGGCCCGTCTTCCACACGGTGCCGATGCTCAGCATCCGCACCGAGACCGACACCGAGTCCACCGGCGCGATCGCCTTCGATGCGCGCGTGCGCCGCGAGTTGAAGCTCGGTGACGCCGACCCGCCCGTCGAATATGCCGCCGAGCTCAAGTTCGATGGCCTCGCGATCAACCTGCGCTACGAACACGGCGTGCTGGTGCAGGCGGCCACGCGCGGCGACGGCGAGAAGGGCGAAGACGTCACGCACAACATCCGCACCATCGGGCAGATCCCGCTGCGCCTGAAACGTGTCGATGCGCCGGTGCTCGAAGTGCGCGGCGAGGTCTACATGAGCCGCGACCAGTTCGAGAAGCTCAACGAGCGCCAGCGCCAGCTGATCGCCCAGGGCGCGAAGAACGAGAAGACCTTCGTCAACCCGCGCAATGCCGCGGCCGGCGCCGTGCGCCAGCTCGATTCGGCCGCGGCCGCGAAGAAGCCGCTCAGCTTTTTCGCCTACGGCCTCGGCGACGTGCAGGGCTGGGAGGTGCCGCCCACGCACAGCGCGCTGCTCGATGCGCTGCAGCGCTTCGGCCTGCCGGTGAGCGACGAGCGCGTGGTGGTGCAGGGGGCCGAAGGGCTGGTCGCCTTCCACCGGAAGATCCGCGAGCAGCGCGACAGCCTGCCCTTCGACATCGACGGCATCGTCTACAAGGTCAATTCGCGCGAGCTGCAGAAGCAGCTCGGCTTCGTCTCACGCGAGCCGCGCTGGGCGGTGGCGCACAAGTACCCGGCGCAGGAACAGATGACGGTGGTGCGCGACATCGACATCCAGGTCGGGCGCACCGGCAAGCTCACGCCGGTCGCCAAGCTCGAGCCGGTGTTCGTGGGCGGCACCACGGTGAGCAACGCCACGCTGCACAACGAGGACGAGACGCGCCGCAAGGACGTGCGCATCGGCGACACGGTCATCGTGCGCCGCGCCGGCGACGTGATCCCCGAGGTGGTGGGCGTGGTGCTGGAGAAGAGGCCGGCGGACGTGAGCGAGCCCTTCGACCTCTACCAGCGGCTGGGCGGCAAGTGCCCGGTGTGCGGCAGCGACATCGCGCGCGAGGAGGGCGGGGCCGACTGGCGCTGCAGCGGCGGGCTTTTCTGCCCGGCGCAGCGCAAGCAGGCGATGCTGCATTTCGCGAGCCGCCGCGCGATGGACATCGAAGGCCTGGGCGACAAGCTCGTCGACCAATTGATCGACGCCGGCATCGTGCGCACGCTGCCCGAGCTCTACACGCTGGGCCTCGCCAAGCTCACGGCGCTGGAGCGCATGGGCGAGAAGAGCGCGCAGAACCTGCTTGCCGGGCTGGAGAAGAGCAAGAAGACGACGCTCGCGCGCTTCCTCTATTCGCTCGGCATCCGCCAGGTCGGCGAGACCACGGCCAAGGACCTGGCCCGGCACTTCGGCAAGCTCGACCTCATCATGGACGCGAGCGTGGCGCAGCTGCTCGAGGTGCCCGACGTCGGCCCGATCGTGGCCGAGAGCATCCACACCTTCTTCCGCCAGGACCACAACCGCGAGGTGGTGGAGCGGCTGAAGGCCGTGGGCGTGGCGTGGGAAGAGACCGAGGGCGCCGGCGACCTGAGCCCCAGGCCGCTGGCCGGCAAGGTCTTCGTGCTCACCGGCACCTTGCCGAGCCTGAGCCGCGACGAGGCCAAGGACCTGATCGAGGCGCAGGGCGGCAAGGTCTCGGGCTCGGTGTCGAAGAAGACGAACTACGTCGTGGCCGGCGCAGAGGCCGGCAGCAAGCTCGACAAGGCGCAGGCGCTCGGCGTGACCGTGATCGACGAAGCCGCCTTGCGCGAGCTGCTGGCCTCAGGCGCCTGACCGCGGTGGCGCCATGGCGTGCGTGAGCACCGCCAGCGCCGCCAGGCACCACACGATGAGCGCGCCGCTCGGCAGGTCGAGGATCGCCGAGAGCACCAGCCCGAGCGCGTAGCTGCCGAGGCCGATCGCATAGGCGAGCGGCAGCCGGCGCCGGGGCGCCTGCTGGCGCACGCCGAGCGCGGGCACGATGAGGCTCGCGAACACCAGGTACACGCCGACCAGCTGCACGCTGACCGTGACCGCCAGCGCGAAGAGCAGGTAGAAGCCGAGCCGCGGCAGCCGCTCACGCCAGCCGAACCACACCGCAAGCACGAGCGCCGTGATGGCCGCAGGCAACCCGAGCTGCCCCATGCCGACCCAGAGGATCTGCCCGGCCAGCAGGTCGTGCAGGTGCTCGCCGCCGTGCGGGTGCCGGGCCAGCAGCAGGAGGCCTGCGGTCGCCGCCAGCACGAAGACCGCGCCGATCTGCGCCTCCTGCACGTCGGGCCAGCGCTTCTCGGTCCACGTGAGCAGCAGGGCGCCGGCCGCGGCGGCTGTGGCCGCGGCGAGCTGAACCTGCCAGCCCCCCGGCGCCACGTCGAGGAGGCCGGCGACGATCACCCCCAGCGCGGCGATCTGCGCGATCGCGAGGTCGATGAAGACGATGCCGCGCCGGAGGACCTCGCTCCCCATGGGCACGTGCGTGGCCAGCACCAGCACGCCCGCCAGGAACGGGGCCACGAGGATGGAGAGGTCCAGGCTCATCGTGCGGCCGCCAGCAGCAGCGCCACGGTGCTGTCGAAGAGGCCGTAGAGGTCTTGCGCCTGTGCGTTGCCGCCGACCGTGAAGGGCAGCACCACGGCCGGGATGCCGGCCTGCTGCGACAGCCACTGCGACGCCCGCCCGTCCTGGTAGGCCGCGCGCACCACGAGCCGGGCCGGCTGCTTCGCGAGCTGCGCCTTCAGCGCGCCCAGATGCCCCGCACTCGGCTCCAGGCCGGGCTTGGGCTCGAGCGTGCCGACCTCGCGCATGCCCAGCCACTGCCAGAGGTAGCTCATGTTGCGGTGGTGCACGACCACCGGCATCCCGTTCAGAGGCGCAGCCTGCTGGCGCCATCGGTGCATCGCCTCGGTCCAGCGCGCGGCGAAGATCGCCTGCCGTTCCTGGTAGATGCGGGCGTGCTGCGCGTCGAGCTGTGCCAGGCGATCGGCGAGCGCCTTGGCGACGAGCGCGATGTTGCGTGGGTCGAGGTGGATGTGCGGGTTGCCGGCGGCGTGCACGTCGCCGTCGCGCCGGTCCACGCGGATGGGCACGTCGAGCGCGCTGACGAGCTTGCCGGCTTCGAAGTACCCCGGCTGGCCGGGCGCCACCCGGGCGTTGCCCGACTGCTGGATCAGCAGGGGCAGCCAGCCGGCCTCGAGCTCCATGCCGGTGCACACCAGCAGGTCGGCATTGCGCACGCGTGCGATGAGGCTCGGCCGCGCCTCGATGCGATGCGGGTCCTGCAGCGCCGTCGTGGCCGAGGAGGCCTGCACCAGTTCGCCGCCCAGCTCGGTCGCGAGCGCTGCCCACTCGGGTTCGCAGGCGACGACCTTCAGCGCGGCCTGCGCGTGCAGGCACAGGCCCAGCAGCCCCGCGCAGAGGAGTTGTGTCAACGTCATGCGAGCCTCCTCAGAACGCGTGCGCACCATGCGCGCCGAGGCTCATGATGTATTGCACGAAGACCTGGCGATCGGTGCCGTCGCCCCGGCTGCGGTCGGCCGCGAACTGCAGGCGCACACGGCTGTATTCCGACGGGGCGTAGTCGAGCATCACGGCGCTGCGCTCGGGGCGGGCCTGCACGAGCGAGGGCAGGTCGTCGGCCGTGAGCGTGCCGTTGTCGACGAGGCCGATGCGTGCGTTGCCGGCGTCCAGCCGGTCGTAGCGCGTGCCCACGCGCCAACGCGGCATGAACTGGTAGATCGCCTGCACGTACCAGCCGCTCTGGGTGTTGCGGTAGCTGTCGCTGAGCGGGCCACCGGCTTGCGAGGTGGTGTCGAAGTCGAGCGTGCCACGCTCGGTGCGCCGGAAGTATTCGCCCTGCAGCTTGAAGCTGCGGCCGGTCGCGTTGCCTTGCGGCGCCCACTTGTAGACGGCATCGAGCACCCAGGTCGTGCTGCGGCCGGTGTAGCTGTTGGTCACCTCCGTTCCGAGGCTGTCCTCGTCGTCGTAGCTGCGCTCGCTGGGCCGGTGGCGCAACCAGGAGACGCCGGCGCGCCAGCTGGAGCTCGCGCCGAGGTCGTCGCCGATGTGGGCCATCAGCGCATAGGCGCCGATGCCGTTGCGCGAGGTCTCGCTGCCGGGGAAGCTGCGGCCCGCGGCGACTTCGGCTGCGAGTTCGAGGTAGCGGTCGGTGGGCGCCAGCCAGCGCAGCTGCAGGCCGTCCTGCTTGAGCGTGCCGCCGAAGAAGGCCTGGTGGGCGAGCGGTGCATCGACGAAGTCCCAGGTGTGGGCGTGCTGGCCGTTGAGGTAGCCGAACGACGAGAGGAAGCGGCCGCCCTTGAGCGTGGCGCCGTGGAAGAGGCCGGTGCGTTCGAACCAGGCTTCTTCCACCTCGACCTCGTTCTCGGGCGTGACGGCAGCAGTGAAGCGCCCGTTGAAGGTCGGGTCGATGGCCGCGCTCAGCGTGAGCTCCGATTCGCCGAGCTGGAAGCTGCGCTCGCCCGGGCCGATCTCGCCGCCACTCGGGATGAAGCCCTGGAAGCGGTAGGTCTCGGGGTCGCGCGAGAGGTGGGCGTAGGTGCCGTTGAGGATGAGCGAGATCGCCGGGTTGAAGCTCGGCGCAGAGGGGGTGGTGGCTTGCGAGAAGGCGGGCAGGGTCGCGGCCAGGCAGGCGCCTGCGACCGCAAGGCGGATGGCGTACATGAGTCAGTCCTGTGTGACGGAAATGGAAATGCACCGCTCCGGCGGGAGCGGTGCCCGGTCATGTCACAGGAAGACGGGTGGCGCGCGCGCCTGGAAGTGGACGGGGGCACGCAGGGCGACCTGCGTGACGGCGATCGACACCGGCGGCACGGCGTCGCCGCCCAGGCCGGCCCAGGTGTGGTGAGGCACAAGGGCCGTGCCGATCTGGGCGAGCAGCAGGCAGGTTTCGCAGACCTTCTCGAGCGACTGCGGGAACTCGTCGTCGGCCGCGGCGGTGATCGCGCCGGCTTCGGGCGCCAGGTGCGACAGCGCGTGCACCAGCGACAGCTGGGGCGCAGCCACGAGGGCCAGCGCCAGCCACCAGAGTCGCCAGGAACGCAGGAGAGATCGCACCGTACAGCAGTCGCATGGCCGGCGGATGCCGGCAGGGGCCGAAAGCTAACACAGTCGCAGAATGCGCAGGCTCGGCGCGGCCGCAACGCGCCCTGTTCAATGTCCTGAGTGGGAGTTCCTGAAATGGCCGTCCGAGAGATCCTGAAGATGGGCGATCCGCGCCTCCTGCGCGTGGCCCAGCCGGTGCACGCGTTCGACACGCCCGAGCTGCACGCGCTCATCGCCGACATGTTCGACACCATGCATGCGGCCCATGGCGCCGGCCTCGCTGCGCCGCAGATCGGCGTGGACCTGGCGCTCGTGATCTTCGGCTTCCGCAAGAACGATCGCTATCCCGAGGCGCCGCCCGTGCCCGAAACCGTGCTGCTGAACCCGCAGATCACGCCGCTCTCCGACGAAGAAGAGGAGGGCTGGGAAGGCTGCCTCTCGGTGCCCGGCCTGCGCGGCGTGGTGCCGCGCTACAAGCGCATCCGCTACACCGGCTTCGGCCCGCGTGGCGAGCGCATCGACCGCGAGGCCGAGGGCTTCCACGCCCGCGTCGTGCAGCACGAGTGCGATCACCTGATCGGCAAGCTTTACCCGATGCGGGTGCGCGACTTCACTCGATTCGGCTACACGAGCGTGATGTTTCCCGAACTGGACCCGCGCGACGACGACTGAGCCGTCACGAATGCGAAGAAACGTTTCTGTGGTCAGCGCAGGCCCCGCGCGGCGCGTTGTGCAGGAACCGCGGCAGTTCCCTGCGCTCGAAAGCGAGACATGCCCATGAAACACCTGTCCTGCGCATCACCCCTGCGCGCCCACGGTCTTGCGCCCTGGCTCGGCTTCCTCGTCGGGTTGCTGCTTGCGGCGGTGGCGGCGCTGCCGGCTCGCGCTGCCGAGGGCGAGGTCGACCCGCCGGGCCGCGCCGGCCGCATCGCCGAGGTGCAGGGCCAGGCGTGGATCCACGCGCCCGACGCCGACGAATGGATCGCCGCGGTGCGCAACCGGCCGGTGACGAGCGGCGACCGGCTTTCCACCGAGCGCGATGGCCGCATCGAAGTGCGCATCGGCTCGACCGTGCTGCACGTCGCACCCGACACCGAGGTGGAAGTGGTGCGTCTCGACGACGACCGCATGAGCCTGCGCCTGCATGGCGGAGCCGTGAGCGCGCGGCTGCGCACGGCGGAGGCGGCGCAGGAGTTCGACCTCGGCACCGACGAAGGCCGCTTCGTCGCGCTGCAGGCGGGCCAGTACCGCTTCGACCGTGCCGACGACACGAGCAGCGCCACCGTGACCACCGGCCAGGCGCGCTACGAGGCCGATGGCACGGCGCTGGCGGTGCAGCCGGGCCAGCGCGTGGACTTCTGGAAGGAACGGGGGATCCCGCAGTACTCGATCACCGACCCGCAGCGCGACGACTTCGCCAACTGGGTGGCCGCGGCGCAGGCGCGCGAGGACGGCAGCGTCTCCACGCGCTACGTGTCGCCCGAGATGACCGGCGTCGAAGACCTCGACCGCCATGGCCGCTGGGAGGCCGGGACCGAGTACGGCGCGGTGTGGATCCCGAGCGCCGTGCCGGCCGGCTGGGCGCCGTACCGCATGGGGCACTGGGTGTGGATCAGTCCCTGGGGCTGGACCTGGGTGGACGATGCGCCCTGGGGCTTCGCGCCCTTCCACTACGGCCGCTGGGTCTGGCATCGCAATGCGTGGTGCTGGGCGCCCGGGCGCTACGTGAAGCGGCCGGTCTATGCGCCGGCGCTGGTGGCCTGGGTGGGGCGGCCCGGCGTGAACGTCTCGGTGCGGGTGGGCCATGCGCCCACGGTCGGCTGGTTTCCGCTCGGTCCGCGCGAGGTCTACGTGCCCGGCTACCGCGTGAGCCCGCGCTATGTGCAGAACGTGAACGTCACGCACGTCACACGCATCCCCAACGTCAACGCGATCGTGAAGAGCCCGGGCGAGGTCATGGCCAACACGCGCTATGTGAACCGGCGTCTTCCGCATGCCGTGACGGTGGTGCCGGCCGGCGTCGTGGAGCGGCGCCAGCCCGTGGGCCGTGCGTACACACCGGTCAACGATCGCACCCTGCGCGACCTGAACCGCGAGCGGCCCCGTGCCGACGCGCCGGTGGTCGCCCCGCCCAGGATCGCACCGGGCGCGCCACGCGCGGTGAACGACCCGCGTGTTTCGCGCCCGGGCACGCCGCGCCCCGGAGGTGGGCGCGATGCCCAGACGGGCGTGCCGCGTCCGCCCGTGGTG
>JBIQJS010000041.1:13555-28928 GCA_044507405.1 Rubrivivax sp.
CGGCAGGTGGAGCCGGGTCCGCGCGTGGGCGACGGCCCGCGTGAGCGCGTGGGGGACGGTCCGCGCGAACGTGTCGGTGACGGGCCCCGAGGCCGCATGGGCGATGGCTCCGGCGAGCGGATGGCGCGACCGGAGCGGCCGGGGCGTGTCGACACACCGGGCGATGCGCCGTCGCGCGGGTTCGACCGTGATGGCCCGCCGCGGCGCTCGCAGCCGTTCGAGCCGCGCACCGCACCACCGCCTCAGATGCGCCAGCCTGCACCGCCGATGCAGCCGGCCCGGCCGGTCTTCCAGGCCCCGCAGCGCGACATGTCGGCGCCCCGCGTGCGCGACGTGCCGCCACCGGGCATGCGTGAGGGGTATCGTGGGCCCGGCGGCCGCGGGGAGCGGCCGGATCGGGGCGAGCGGTCGAGGTGATGTGAGTGCGTGAGCGCCGGCGGCGCCGGCCTACACCCGCTCAGCGCAGCAGCGGCTTCAGCCCCGCCCACACGTTCGCGAGCATCGTCGGGTGCGCGTCGGCCGTGGGATGGATACGGTCTGGCTGGAAGAGCGACGCCGCATTCGGCACGTCGGCGACGCCCTTGAGGAGGAACGGCACGAGCGCCGCGTTCTCCGCCTTGGCGACGGTGCCGAAGAGCGCGGCGAAATCGTCGCTGTAGCGGCGGCCGTAGTTGGGCGGCACCTGCATGCCCACCAGCAGCACCGCGGCGCCGGCCGCCTTGGCGGCACGCGTCATGGCCTGCAGGTTGTCGCGCGTCATGTCGAGGGGCAGGCCGCGCAGGGCGTCGTTGCCGCCGAGCTCGATGACGACGATCGTGGGCTTGTGCTGCCGCAGCAGCGCCGGCAGGCGCGAGCGACCGCCGGAGGTGGTGTCGCCGCTGATGCTGGCGTTTACGACGGTGGCCTCGCGCTTTTCCTGCGCGAGGCGCTTTTCGAGCAGCGCCACCCAGCCCTTGCCGCGCTCGATGCCGTACTCGGCCGAGAGGCTGTCGCCCACGACGAGGATGGTGTGCCGGGCGGCGGCCCATGCGAGCCCGGGCCACGCGGCCACGAGCGCAAGCGCGGTACAGTGGCCCAGCAGCCTTCTACGCGTCATCGAGTCCATCTTCCGATCCATGTCCGAAACCATCATTGCCGTCGAGCACGTCACCAAGCAGGTCCAGGACGTGAGCGGCCCCTTGACGATACTGCACGACATCGACTTCACCCTCACGCGCCGGCAATCGGCCGCCATCGTGGGCGCGAGCGGCTCGGGCAAGAGCACGCTGCTGTCGATCATCGCGGGCTTGGACACGCCGACCCACGGCACGGTTCACCTGGCGGGCACCGATCTTTTCGCGCTGGACGAAGACGCCCGCGCGGCCGTGCGGGCGGCCCGACTCGGCTTCGTGTTCCAGAGCTTCCAGCTGCTGGGCAACCTCACTGCGCTCGAGAACGTGATGCTGCCGCTCGAACTCCAGGGCCGCGTCGACGCGCGTCTGCAAGCCACCGAGATGCTTCACCGCGTGGGGCTGGGCGAGCGGCTCACGCACTACCCCAAGGTGCTCTCGGGTGGCGAGCAGCAGCGCGTGGCGCTCGCCCGCGCCTTCGTCGTGAAGCCGGCCGTGCTGCTGGCCGACGAGCCCACCGGCAGCCTCGACTTCGCCACCGGCGAGCGGGTGATGGAATTGATGTTCGACCTCAACCGCGAGTCCGGCACCACGCTCGTGCTCGTGACGCATGACCGCAGCATCGCCGCGCGTTGCGACCGTCAGCTGCGCATCGAGGCGGGTCGGCTGGCGAGCGACTGAGCGCCCAGCCCGCGCAAGCGTCGCGGGCAAAAGAAAAGGCGCTCCTTGGAGCGCCTTTTCCGTTGCGGCCGGCGTGCGCGGCCTGCCCGCGGTCACTGGCTGAACTTGTGATCCGTCCTGGCCTTGGTGCGCACCGACTCGCGGTACTGCGCGAGCTTCTGCTGCTGCAGCGCCTGCTGGATGCGCGGCTTCACCTCCTCCAGGCTCGGGAACTCGGCCTCGCGCGTGTCCTCGAGCTTGATGACGTGGTAGCCGAACTGCGTCTTCACCGGGGCATCGGTCATCTGGCCCTTCTTCAGCGCCGAGAGCGCCTGAGCGAACTCGGGCACGTAGGCGTTGGGGTTGGCCCAGTCGAGGTCGCCGCCGTTCATGCCGGAGCCAGTGTCCTTGGAATGCTTCTTCGCCAGGTCTTCGAACTTCGCGCCGGCCTTGAGCTCCTTGATCAGCGCCCGGGCCTGGTCTTCCTTCTCGACCAGGATATGGCGCGCGCGGAACTCGGTGCCGGCGTTCTGCGCCTTGAACTTGTCGTATTCGGCCTGGATCTCTGCGTCGGTGACCGGGTTCTTGTCGTTGAAGTCGTTGAAGAGCTCGCGGATCAGGATGCTCTGGCGGGCGAGCTCCATCTGCGCCTTGTAGGTGTCGCTGCGGGCGAGGCCCTTGCTCTCGGCCTCCTGCATGAACATCTCGCGCAGCACGACCTCGTCCTTGACCTGCGCTTCGAGCTCGGGCGTGACCGGCTGGCCGCCACGGGTGGCCTGCTGCAGCAGCGCGTCGACCCGCGCCTTGGGCACGGGCTTGCCGTTCACGATGGCGACGTTGCCGGCGGCGAGCTCATTGGACTTGCCGGGTTCGGCGCAGCCATGCAGCAGGGGCAGCAACAGGGCCAGCACCGACAAGCGGCCGGCAGGAGACAGCTTCTTCATGGGCGTCGTGCCTTTCAACGAAATCAAGGGATGGCGAAGGGAATGTGTCGTCGTTCGCGAGGTGGGCGCGTCGGGGTCGACGGCCTGGGCGGATCAACGTTCGCCCGGGGCGCGCGCGTCGATGGCGAGCGCGTGTATGCCGCGGGGGATCAACTGGTGCAGGGCATCATATACGAGCCGATGCCGCTGAACGCGGGGCACGGCGGCGAAGCGCCCGCTGACGATGCGCACGCTGAAGTGGCGCCCTTCGCGTGCGCCCGCATGGCCGGCGTGCAGGTGGCTGTCGTCGGTGACGGCGAGCTCCTGCGGCTGCAGCTCTTCGCGCAGAACGTTCTCGATCTCGGCCGCGGTCACCGTCATGGCACCGCCCTCAGGGCTGCTTGTCGGCGGGCGTGGCCGGAGGCGTTGGCGCCGCCGCGGCTTCGTCCTTCAGGTAGCGGTTCAGGTAGACCACCTGCACGATCGTGAAGGCGATCATGAAGCCGTACACGCCAAAGACCTTGAAGGTCGCCCAGGTGGAGGTGCTGAAGCTGTAGGCGACGAACAGGTTGAGCGCGCCCATGAAGACGAAGAAGCCCGCCCACGCGAGGTTGAGCCGATGCCACACCACCGGCGGCAGCTTCAGGTCACCGCCGACCATTGACTGCAGCAGGTTCTTCTTGAAGATCGCCTGGCTCCCCCAGAGCGCCACGCCCATGGCCCAGAAGGCCGCGGTGGGCTTCCACTTGATGAAGGTCGCGTTGTTGAACCAGACGGTGGCGCCGCCGAGTACGACCACCAGGCCGAGCGTGATCCACAGCATGAGATCGATCTTGCGGCCCTTGAGCTTGAGGATGCACACCTGCACCAGGGTGGCGGCGATGACCACCAGTGTCGCGAGCAGCACCGGCGCCTCCTCGATGCCGACCTTGCCGCCCGAGACGATGAAGCCGAGGTGCTCGGTGGCGAAGGCCGAAGCCCACTCCTGATGCCGCTCGGCGAACTTGAACGTGCCGAAGAACAGCAGAAGGGGAAGGAAATCGAGGAGCAGCTTCATGCAGGATGGAGGTCAGGACGAGGGCTTGAAGTCTATCGCTGCGGAGTTGATGCAATAGCGCTCACCCGTGGGGGCGGGCCCGTCGGGGAAGACGTGGCCGAGGTGCGAGCCGCAGTTGTTGCAGCGGACCTCGATGCGCACCATGCCGTGGCTGCGATCCACCACGCGCTCGACCACTTCGCTGTTGACCGGCTCCCAGTAGCTCGGCCAGCCGCAGCCGGCATCGAACTTGGTGTCCGACTTGAAGAGCGGCGTGCCGCAGCCCACGCAGTTGTACTGGCCCGACTCGAAGTGATCCCAGTACTTGCCGGTGAACGCGCGCTCGGTGGCCGCATGGCGCGTGACCTGGTACTGCATGGGGTCGAGCTGGGCGCGCCATTCGGCGTCGGACTTCTCTACCTTGTACTTGCTCATGATGAACACGAAACCTCGATGGCTTGCGCCCATTCGGGCGGGAAGTCGGCGTAGGCCGCATGCTCGGGCTGCTCGTCATAGGGGCGCTCGAGCACGGCCAGCAGCCGCGCTGTCTCGGTGAAATCGCCTTGCTGCGCGGCGCGGATCGCGACCTCGGCAAGGTGGTTGCGCAGCACGAACTTCGGGTTGCTGCGGTTCATGCGCAGCGCGCGCTCGGCATCGATGCTGCCCTCGCGTTGCAGGCGTGCCGCATATTGCATGGCCCACGCATCGAAGGCCGCGCGGTCGATGAAGAGATCGCGCACCGGCTCGTTGCGCTCGCCCGGCGCGCTCCTGAACTGCGCGAGCCGGCGGAAGGTGATGGTGTAGTCGGCGCGGTCGGCGGTCATGCACTTGAGCAGGCCGTCGACGAGCGCCGGATCGCCGGGCTCCTGTGTCGCCAGGCCGAGCTTGGCGCGCATGTGGCGCTCGAGCGCGCCGGTGAAGGTGTGCTTGTACGACTCGAGCGCATCCTGTGCCGCCTCGGGGTCGTCGATCAGCGGCATCAGGCCTTGCGCGAGCGCATGCAGGTTCCAGAACGCCACGCCCGGCTGGCGCGCGTAGGCGTAGCGGCCCTGGTGGTCGGAGTGGTTGCAGATGTGCCCCGGGTCGAAGGCATCCAGGAAGCCGAAGGGCCCGTAATCGATGGTGAGCCCGAGGATGGACATGTTGTCGGTGTTCATCACGCCGTGGCAGAAGCCCACCGCCTGCCAGTGGGCCACCATCTCGGCGGTGCGGCGCGACACCGCTTCGAGCAGCGCCACATGCGGCTGCGCCAGATTGGCGCATTCGGGGTAATGGGTGCGGATCACGAAGTCGGCCAGCTGGCGCAGCGCGTCGTGATCCTCGGCCGTGTGCGTGAAGTGCTCGAAGTGGCCGAAGCGGATGAAGCTCGGCGCCACGCGCGTCGCCACCGCCGCGGTCTCGATCGTCTCGCGCCGCACCGGCAGCGCCGAGCCGCTCACGCACAGGGCGCGTGTCGTCGGCACGCCGAGCGCCGCCATGGCTTCGGAGCAGAGGAATTCGCGGATGGAGGAGCGCAGCACCGCGCGGCCATCGCCCATGCGGGAGTAGGGCGTGAGGCCGGCGCCCTTGAGCTGGATCTCCATCGCGCCTGCGGGCGTGTCGATCTCGCCCAGGAGGTGGGCGCGGCCGTCGCCGAGCTGGCCGGCCCAGACGCCGAACTGGTGGCCGCTGTAGACGCTCGCAAGCGGCTGCATGCCCTCGAGCAGCGCGTTGCCGCTCAGCACCTGCAGGAGTTCGTCGTCGCGGCCGTCGATGCCGAGGAGCGCGGCGCAACTTGCGCTCCACGCAACCCAGTGCGGGTCAGGCAGGCCCTGTGGTCGCACGGCCGTGTAGAAACGATCGCCCAGCGTGGCAAATCGGTTGGGCCACCGGCGCAAGCGTGCGTCCGATGCTTGCGTGCTCGCCAGAACTTCAGCCATCGCGCCAGTGTAGCCAGCGGGGTCTACAGCGATCCCTCTAGGGGTAAACAGCAGAAATCCCCGAGGGGGCGCGTTTCTATGATCCGTTGCATTGCAGCAATCTCTCCAGGAGTACGAAACATGGCGCACCTGATGGGCCAGATGATGGACATGCCGCTGATGATCTCGTCGCTCATCACGCATGCGGCACGGCACTCGGCCGACACGGAGATCGTCTCCAAGCGCGCGGAGGGCGACACCCACCGCTACACCTACAAGGATTGCGAGCTGCGCTCGCGCAAGCTCGCCCAGGCACTCGCCCGCCTCGGCTGCGAGCCCGGCGATCGCGTGGGCACGCTCGCATGGAATGGCTATCGGCACCTGGAGATCTATTTCGGATCGTCGGGCTCGGCGCTCGTGTGCCACACGATCAACCCGCGGCTCTTCCCCGAGCAGATCGTCTGGATCATCGAAGACGCCAAGGACCGGGTGCTGTGCTTCGACCTGACCTTCCTGCCGCTGATCGAGAAGATCGCGCCCATGCTCAAGAGCGTGGAGCATTTCGTGCTCATGACCGACCGCGCGCACATGCCGGCGAACACCACGGTGCCGGGCCTCAAGTGCTACGACGAGCTGGTCGAGGCGGAGGACGGGGCCTATGCCTGGCCGCAGTTCGACGAGAACACGGCGTCGAGCATCTGCTACACCTCGGGCACCACCGGCAACCCCAAGGGCGCCGTGTACAGCCACCGCTCCACCGTGCTGCACGCCTATGCCAGCGCGCTGCCCGATGCCATGGGCTCCTCGGCGCGCGACGTGATCCTGCCCGTCGTGCCGATGTTCCACGTCAACGCCTGGGGCATCCCGTACTCCGCACCACTCGTGGGCGCCAAGCTCGTGATGCCCGGCCCGCACCTCGACGGCAAGTCGCTGCACGAGCTCTTCGAGACCGAGAATGTGACGTACAGCGCGGGCGTGCCCACCGTGTGGCTGGGCCTCATCAACTACGTGAAGCAGAACAACCTCAGGTTCAGCACCTTCAAGCGCACCGTGATCGGCGGCTCGGCCTGCCCGCCGGCGATGATGAAGACCTTGCAGGAGGACTACGGCGTGGAGGTCATCCATGCCTGGGGCATGACGGAGATGTCGCCGCTGGGCACGCTGGCCAAGCTCAAGAGCAAGCACGACGGCTTGCCGCGCGATGCGCAGCAGAAGCTGCTCGAGACGCAGGGCCGCGCGATCTACGGCGTGGACATGGCCATCCTCGACGACAACGACAGGCCGCTGCCCTGGGACGGCAAGTCCTCGGGCAACCTCGTGGTGCGCGGGCCGTGGGTGATCGGCAGCTACTTCCAGCGCAAGGAGTCGCCGCTCGTCGAGGTCGACGGCGTGCAGTGGTTCCCGACCGGCGACGTGGCCACCATCGACCCCGACGGCTACATGCAGATCACCGATCGCAGCAAGGATGTCATCAAGTCGGGCGGCGAATGGATCAGCTCGATCGACCTCGAGAACATCGCGATGGCTCACCCCGCGGTGCACGAGGCCGCGGCCATCGCATGCCGGCACCCCAAGTGGGACGAGCGACCGCTGCTCGTGGTGGTGAAGAAGCCCGGCGCCGAGGTCTCGCGCGAAGAGCTGATCGGCTTCTTCGAAGGGCGCATCGCGAAGTGGCAGATCCCCGATGACGTGGTGTTCGTCAACGAGATCCCGCACACCGCCACCGGCAAGATCCAGAAGCTGAAATTGCGCGATCAATTCAAGGACCATCGCCTCCCCACTTGAGGGGTGTTCGCGTAGCAGATACCAGTAAACCGTCGTGCGTTTCCGGGTAATCCAGGGAGCGCCACGAACACGATGTCGGTTAGCGTTCGCCGGTCGGTTTTTTGCACCCAAGGAGACGAAATGAGGGTTACCCGGAAGATGTTCACCGTGTCGGTTGCTGCGGCACTGGCACTCGGCAGTGGCGTGGTCTTCGCACAGGCCAAGCCGCTCAATGGCCAGGTCGTCAAGATCGCCTGGATCGACCCGCTGTCGGGCCTCATGGGCCCCGTGGGCAACAACCAGGTCAAGACCTTCCAGTTCTTCGCCGAGAAGTACAACAAGAACAACCCGGCGGGCGTGAAGTTCGAGGTGCTGCCCTTCGACAACAAGCTGAGCCCGACCGAAAGCCTGAACGCGCTCAAGTCGGCCATCGACCAGGGTGCTCGCTACGTCGCCCAGGGCAACGGCTCGTCGGTCGCCGCAGCGCTGATCGACGCGATCCAGAAGCACAACGACCGCAACCCCGGCAAGGAACTGATCTACCTGAACTACGCCGCGGTCGATCCTGACTTCACCAACAGCAAGTGCAACTACTGGCACTTCCGTTTCGACGCCGACACCTCCATGAAGATGGAAGCGATGACGACGTTCATGAAGGATCAGCCGGACGTCAAGAAGGTCTACCTGCTGAACCAGAACTACTCGCACGGCCACCAGGTCGCCGCCTACGCCAAGGAAAACCTGAAGCGCAAGCGCCCCGACGTGCAGATCGTCGGCGAAGACCTGCACCCGCTGGCCCAGGTGCGTGACTTCGCGCCCTACATCGCCAAGATCAAGGCGTCGGGTGCCGACACCGTGATCACCGGCAACTGGGGGTCCGACCTGGCCCTGCTGATCAAGGCGGCCAACGAGAGCGGCTACAACGGCAAGTTCTACACCTACTACACGGGTGTGACCGGCACGCCGACGGCGCTGGGCACCGGCGGTGCAGGCCGCGTGTACCAGATCGCCTACTCGCACTACAACATGGGCGGCGAGAACAAGAAGGACCAGGACGCCTTCAAGGCCCGCTTCAACGACGACTTCTACGTCGGCTCCGTGGTGCACATCTACGAAGCGCTCGGCCAGGCGATGGTCAAGGCCAAGTCCACCGAGCCGGCCAAGGTGGCCCCCGCGCTCGAAGGCCTGAAGTTCAAGAGCTTCAACGGCGACGTCGAGATGCGCAAGGCCGACCACCAGCTCCAGCAGACGCTCTTCCTGACCGTGTGGCAGAAGACCGATGCCAAGCACCCGTACAGCCCCGAGAACACGGGCATGACGCTCGCTCCTGTGAAGGAGTACCCGCCGTACGTGTCGAGCACGCCGACCAGCTGCCAGATGAAGCGGCCGTCCTGATCGCTGTTGCCAGCTGAGGGGCCCGGGCAGGAGAGTGGTCTCCGCCCGGGCCTTGTGATGTTCTAGGGCAAACCGACGAGAGCCTGCACCAAGATGGAGTTCTTCACGATATCGATGCTCAACGGGCTGAGCTACGGCCTGTTGTTGTTCCTGTTGAGTTCGGGTCTGACGCTGATCTTCAGCATGATGGGCGTGCTGAACTTCGCGCACGCCAGCTTCTACATGGTGGGCGCGTATGTCGCCTACACCATCGCCCGCCTGGTCGGCTTCTGGCCGGCGCTCTTCATTGCGCCGCTGGTCGTCGGGGCGCTGGGCTCTCTCTTCGAGAAGCACTGCCTGCGGCGTGCGCACAAGTTCGGCCACGTGCCGGAGCTGCTCATCACCTTCGGCCTCTCGTACGTGATCCTTGAAGTCGTGCAGCTCGTCTGGGGCCGCACCGCAGTCGAGTTCCTGCCGCCGGAGGTGCTGCGCGGCCCGGCGTTCACGATCGTCAACTCTTCGGTGGAGGGGCTGCGCCTGGTCTGGGGCGCGGCGCCGGCAGAGATGTGCAGTTCGGCCGACGCGGCCGTGCGCGTGCTCTGCTCGCCGTTCCCCGCAACGCGCGGCTTCATGATGGTGGTGGCGATCCTGATGCTCGGCGCCCTGTGGCTGCTGCTCACGCGCACCCGCATCGGCCTCGTGATCCAGAGTGCGCTCACCCATCCGGACATGGTCGAAGCGCTCGGCCACAACGTGCCGCGCGTCTTCATGCTCGTCTTCGGCGCCGGCGCCGCGCTCGCGGGCCTGGCCGGCGTGATCGGTGGCAGCACCTTCGTCACCGAGCCCAACATGGCCTTCACCGTGGGCGCCGTGATCTTCGTCGTCGTGGTGGTGGGCGGCATGGGCTCGCTCGCCGGGGCCTTCCTCGCCTCGCTGCTCATCGGCGTGATCCAGACCTTCGCGGTCGCGATGGACCACTCCATCGGCTCGCTGCTCGCCAGCGTCGGCATCGACGTGGGCACCTCGGGCGGCACGCTCACGCGCATGACGATCTCCCAGGTGGCGCCGATCCTGCCCTACCTCTTCCTCGTGCTCATCCTCATCTTCCGGCCCAAGGGCCTGCTCGGCACACGAGAAGGCTGACGACCGATGGCATCCCAAGTCTTTCAGTACAAACCGCTCAACCTCGGCCGCATCATCGTCTGGGGGTTCTTCGCCTTGCTGCTGCTCATCGCACCGCTGGTCTTCAGCAGCAGCTTTGCCGTCACGATGCTGTCGCAGATGGGCATCGCGATCGTCGCCTGCCTCTCCTACAACATGCTGCTCGGTCACGGCGGCATGTTGAGCTTCGGGCACGCGGTCTATACGGGCCTGGCGTCGTTCTGTGCCATCCACGCGATGCAGGCCATTGCCGGCGGCAGCCTGCCGATCCCGATGAGCCTGATCCCGGTGGTGGGGGGTCTTGCGGGAGCGGCGTTCGCCGCGGTGCTTGGCTTTGTGACCACCAAGAAGGCCGGCACGCCGTTCGCGATGATCACGCTCGGCATCGGCGAGCTGGTGTTCGCGATGTCGCTGATGGTGCCGGAGTTCTTCGGCGGCGAAGGCGGCGTTTCCGGCGACCGCATGGCCGGCAAGGCGATGCTCGGCATCAGTTTCGGCCCGCAGATCCAGGTGTACTACCTGCTCGCCTTCTACACCTTCATCTGCACGGCGGCCATGTTCGCCTTCACGCTCACGCCGCTCGGCCGCATCCTCAACGCGGTGCGCGACAACGCCGAGCGCGTGGAGTTCATCGGCTACAACACCCAGCGAGTGCGCTACTTCGCCTTCATCATCGCGGGCTTCTTCGCAGGCATCGCAGGTGGCATGTACGCGCTCAACTTCGAGATCGCGACCGCCGAGGTGGTGGGCGCCGCGCGCTCGGGCGCCTATCTGCTCTTCACCTTCCTCGGTGGCGCCACCTTCTTCTTCGGGCCGATCATCGGTGGCGTGATGATGGTGCTGGCCACCGTGCTGCTGGGCGAGATCACCAAGGCCTGGCTGCTCTACCTGGGCCTGGTCTTCATGCTGATGGTGATGTATGCGCCGGGCGGCATCGCGAGCCTGCTCATGATGAACCTGCGGGTGGCCGCCTTCGGCAAGCTCAAGCCGTTCTGGAAGCACTACCTGCTGCTGCTCGTCACCGCGGCGATCGCGCTGTCGGGCACGGCGGCGCTGATCGAGATGCTCTACCACCTGCAGCTCGATGCGGCGATCAACCCCGAGCTCAAGTTCGCCGGTCTCCTGCTCAACGTGAAGACGGTGGCGCCGTGGATCGTGTCCACGATTGTGATGCTGATCGGCGCGGTGCTCTTCGAGTGGGCGCGGCGGGGCTTCGCGAGACGATGGGGCGACGTGCAGGCGGAGATCGCGCTCGAGATGCGTCGCCGGGAGGGTTCGGCATGAGCACGACCATCCAGACCGCCACGCCGGCCGTCGAGCTGCGCGACCTGCGCAAGTCGTTCGGCAAGACCGAGATCATCCGAGGTGCGAGCCTGAAGGTCGCGCCCGGTGAGCGTGTGGCCATCATCGGGCCGAACGGCGCCGGCAAGTCCACGCTCTTCAACCTGATCAGCGGCCGCTTCGCGCCCACGAGCGGCGACATCCTGCTCAACGGCCGCGAGATCGGCGGGCTCAAGCCCTACGAGATCAACCGCCTCGGGCTGTCGCGCAGCTTCCAGATCACCAACATCTTCGGCCGCCTCTCGGTGTTCGAGAACCTGCGCTGCGGCGTGCTGTGGTCCATGGGCTACCGCTACGCCTTCTGGAAGTTCCTGGCCGACCTCGACGACGCCAATGCGCGCGCCGAGGAGTTGCTGCACATGATCAAGCTCGATCGCAAGCGCGACTTGCTGGCCATGAACCTCACCTACGCCGAGCAGCGGGCGCTGGAGATCGGCATCACCATCGCCGGCAACGCGGGCGTGATCCTGCTCGACGAGCCGACGGCCGGCATGAGCAAGAGCGAGACTGCGCGCTTCATCGACCTCATCCGCGACGTGACCGTGGGCAAGACGCTGCTGACCGTCGAGCACGACATGGGGGTGGTCTTCGGCCTGGCGGACAAGATCGCGGTCCTGGTCTATGGCGAGGTGATCGCCTTCGACGTCCCGGCGGCCGTGCGCGCCAATGCGCGCGTGCAGGAGGCCTACCTGGGTTCCGTGCTGGCCGAGCACCAGGCGGCCGGCGCCGAACGCTGAGCGATCAACGGGCACGAACAAGATGTTGAAACTGCAAGACCTGCACGCCTACTACGACAAGAGCCACATCCTCCACGGCGTCACGATGGAGGTCCGCGAAGGCGAGATCGTCAGCCTGCTCGGGCGCAACGGCTCCGGCCGCTCGACCACGGTGAAGACCATCATGGGCCTCGTCCATGGCGCCGGCTCGATCCGCTACAAGGGCCAGGAGATCCTGGGCCAGAAGACCTTCGAGATCGCGCACCGCGGCATCGGCTACGTGCCCGAGAACCGCGAGATCTTTCCCAAGCTCACCGTGCACCAGAACCTGATGCTCGGCGAGAAGGGCAAGGGCCGGAAGCCGCGCTGGTCGTTCGACGACATGTACCAGATGTTCCCGCGGCTCAAGGAGCGCCAGCACACCGAGGCTGGGGTGCTCTCCGGCGGCGAGCAGCAGATGCTCACGCTGTGCCGCACGCTCATGGGCGACCCCGATCTCATCATGATCGACGAGCCGACGGAGGGCTTGGCGCCCAAGATCGTCGAGCTGGTGGCCGAGTACCTGAAGGAGCTCAAGCGCCGCGGCGTGTCGGTGCTGCTGGTGGAGCAGAAGCTCACCATTGCGCTGGAGATCTCGGAGCGCTGCTACGTGATGGGGCACGGCCAGGTGGTGTATGAGGGCACCCCGACCGATCTGCGTGCGAACGCAGAGATCCGCAAGGAGTGGCTGGAGGTCTGACCTCCGCGACCGCTGCGCCATCCGCAGGCCGGCACTGGCTCGCGCGACGACCGCACTCGCGGTTTGTCGCTGACGAGACAGGGGCCGGCCTGAGCGTTTTCTAGACTGGAACGATCGTTCGCATCCGCCTTTGCCATCCGGCATCACCGAAGGGCCCCCGCCATGAGCGCCAGCTTTGAACTGCGCGGCAACATTGCCGTCATCACCCTCGACAACCCGCCCGTCAATGGCCTCGGCCTGGACACCCGCCTCGGCATCACACAAGGGCTCGAGAAGGCCGAAGCCGATCCGGCCGTCAAGGCCATCGTCATCACCGGTGGCGGCAACGCCTTCTCGGGCGGCGCCGACATCAAGGAATTCGGTTCGCCCAAGGCGCTGGCCGAGCCCAACCTGCTGACCGTGATCGCCACGGTGGAGGCTTCGAGCAAGCCGGTGGTTGCCGCCATCCATGGCGTGTGCATGGGCGGCGGCCTGGAGCTGGCGCTGGGCTGCCACTACCGCGTCGCCGCGCGGGGCACGCAGGTGGCGCTGCCCGAGGTCAAGCTCGGCCTGTTGCCGGGGGCGGGGGGCACGCAGCGCCTGCCGCGTGTGCTGGGCGTCGAGAACGCGCTCAACCTCATCGTGAGCGGCGAGCCGGTCAAGAGCGAACTGCTGGCCGCACAGCCGGGCCAGAAACTCTTCGACCAGCTGGTCGAGGGCGATGTGGTGGGCGCGGCGCTCGCGTTTGCCGCTGAGGTGGCCGGCAAGCGCCCGCTGCCGCGCGTGCGCGACCTCAAGGCCACGCACCCGAATCCCGACGGCTACCTCCAGTTCGCGCGCAACTCCGTCGCCGCGATGTCGAAGAACTACCCCGCACCGCTGCAGTGCGTGGAGGCGGTGGCCAACGCCGTCTACAAGCCGTTCGACGACGGCATGCGCCTCGAACTCGCGGCCTTCCAGGCGCTGATGCTCACACCCGAGAGCCGGGCCCTGCGCCATGTGTTCATGGCCGAGCGCGCCGCGAGCAAGATCCCCGACGTGCCGGCCGACACGCCGGTGCGCGAGGTAAAGAAGCTCGCCATCATCGGCGCGGGCACCATGGGCGGGGGCATCGCGATGAACTTCCTCAACGCCGGGCTTCCGGTGACCCTCCTCGAGATGAAGCAGGAGGCGCTCGACCGCGGCGTGGCCACCATCCGCAAGAACTACGAGGCCCAGGTCAAGAAGGGCAAGCTGACGCAAGAGAAGCTCGACGCCCGCATGGCGCTGCTCACCACCACGCTGAGCTACGACGACCTGAAGGACGCCGACATGGTCATCGAGGCGGTGTTCGAGGACATGGCCGTGAAGGAGCAGGTCTTCAAGACGCTCGACGAGGTGATGAAGCCCGGCGCCATCCTCGCAAGCAACACCTCCACGCTCGACGTCGACCAGATCGCCGCCTTCACCAGGCGCCCGCAGGACGTGATCGGCACGCACTTCTTCAGCCCGGCCAACGTGATGCGGCTGCTGGAGGTGATCCGCGGCGAGAAGACGGCGAAGGACGTGCTCGCCACCGTCATGCAGCTCGGCAAGAAGATCAGGAAGACCTGTGTCGTCTCGGGCGTGTGCGATGGCTTCATCGGCAACCGCATGATCGAGCAGTACTCGCGCCAGGCCGGCTTCCTGCTCGAAGAGGGCGCCACGCCCGAGCAGGTCGACAAGGCGATCGAGAAGTTCGGCTTCGCGATGGGCCCGTTCCGCATGAGCGACCTCGCCGGCAACGACGTGGGCTGGTACATCCGCAAGCGCCGCTACGTCGAGCAACCCGGGATGCGCTACAGCAAGACGGCCGATGTGCTGTGCGAGATGGGCCGCTTCGGCCAGAAGACCAGCGCCGGCTGGTACGACTACAAGCCCGGCAAGCGCGATGCGATCCCGTCGAAGGAAGTGGTCGAGATGATCGAAAAGGTGCGCGCCGAGAAGGGCATCACGCCGCGCAGGATCGGCGACCAGGAGATCGTGCAGCGCCTCGTCTACGCGCTCGTGAACGAGGGCGCCAGGATCGTGGAGGAGGGCATCGCGCTGCGCGCCTCCGACATCGACATGGTCTACCTCACCGGCTACGGCTTCCCGGCCTGGCGTGGCGGCCCCATGTGCTACGCCGACACGCAAGGCCTCTACAACGTGGTGGCCGCCATGAAGCGCTTCCAGAAGAACCCGCTCGACGACGCGACGTTCTGGGAGCCCGCGCCGCTGCTCGCCAGGCTGGCCGCCGAAGGCAAGACGTTCAGCTGACCCCTTACACGCCAGGAGACACCATGAAACGCGCCACCTTCACCTCCATGGAGACCAGCACCGCCGAGGACTGGGCCATCATCAAGGAAGAGGCCGGCGCCTTCCAGCGCGCCTTGCCCGATCGCCTGATCGCGCACCTCAAGCTGCTCGAGGGCGACTATGGCGGCTTCCCGGTCGACCGCTACATGCACTCGCTGCAGACCGCCACGCGCGCCATGAAGGACGGGCGCGACGACGAGTACGTGGTGTGCGCGCTGCTGCACGACATCGGCGACACGCTCGGCCCGGCCAACCACTTCGACATCGCGGCGGCCATCCTCAAGCCCTGGGTCAGCGCCGAGAACCTCTGGATGGTGCAGAACCACGGCATCTTCCAGGGCTACTACTTCTTCCACC
>JBIQJS010000042.1:0-28498 GCA_044507405.1 Rubrivivax sp.
TGATGTACGTGCTCGACGAGCCCAGCATCGGCCTGCACCAGCGCGACAACGACCGCCTCATCGGCACGCTGCGCCACCTGCGTGACATCGGCAACTCGGTGCTGGTGGTCGAGCACGACGAAGACGCCATCCGCGCGGCCGACCACGTGATCGACATGGGCCCGGGTGCCGGCATCCACGGCGGGCAGGTGATCGCGCAGGGCACGCCCGACGACATCGCCGCGAGCACCACGTCGCTCACCGGCCGCTACCTCGCCGGCGTGCTGAAGATCCCCGTGCCCAAGCGCCGGCCCACGGCCGAGGGCGAGTGGCTGCGCATCGTCAACGCGCGCGGCAACAACCTCAAGGGCGTGACGGCCGAGATCCCCGTCGGCCTGCTCACCTGCGTGACCGGCGTCTCGGGCTCGGGCAAGTCCACGCTCGTCAACGACACGCTCTACGCCGCCGTCGCACGCAAGCTCTACAACAGCCACGCCGAGCCCGAGCCGCACGACGAGATCGTGGGGCTGGAACTCTTCGACAAGGTGATCAGCGTGGACCAGAGCCCGATCGGGCGCACGCCGCGCAGCAACCCGGCCACCTACACCGGCCTCTTCACGCCCATCCGCGAGCTCTTCGCCGAAGTGCCGACCGCACGCGAGCGCGGCTACGGGCCGGGGCGCTTCAGCTTCAACGTGGCCGGCGGGCGCTGCGAGGCCTGCCAGGGCGACGGCGTGCTCAAGGTCGAGATGCACTTCCTGCCCGACGTCTACGTGCCCTGCGACGTGTGCCACGGCAAGCGCTACAACCGCGAGACGCTGGAGGTGCTCTACAAGGGCAAGAACATCACCGAGGTGCTGGACCTGACGGTGGAGGACGCGCACGCCTACTTCAGCGCCGTGCCCGCCATCGCGCGCAAGCTGCAGACGCTGCTCGACGTGGGCCTGGGCTACATCCGCCTCGGCCAGAGCGCGACCACGCTGTCCGGCGGCGAGGCGCAGCGGGTGAAGCTCGCGCTCGAGCTGTCCAAGCGCGACACCGGCCGCACGCTCTACATCCTCGACGAGCCCACCACCGGCCTGCACTTCGCCGACATCGACCTCCTGCTCAAGGTGCTGCACCAGCTGCGAGACGCGGGCAACACCATCGTGGTGATTGAGCACAACCTCGACGTCATCAAGACCGCCGACTGGCTGATCGACATGGGCCCCGAAGGCGGCGCCGGTGGCGGCACGGTGGTCGCCGCGGGCACGCCCGAAGACGTGGCGGCCCACCCGGCGAGCCACACCGGGCACTACCTGCGGCCGCTGCTGCGCTGACCCCGTGCCTGGGGCGCACCCGCGAAGCTGAAAAGCGACAGGGTGCAGCGCAACAACGTCACGCTGTGCGCCCTTGCGCGCTTGCCACACTTGGCAATCGCACGGGCGCGCACTACATTGCCCGGGCTCTTCCATCCACACCGCGCGACGCGCATTGCGCAGCACCGCACCGCCCCACATGCCGCCTGCGCCCCTGCCCGCTGACGAAACGCTCCGGCTGGCCAGGCTTCACGAGACGGGCATCCTCGACACCGCGCCCGAAGACGGCTTCGATGCACTCGCCAGGTGCGCGGCCGAGCTCTGCGAGAGCCCCATCGCCGCGATCAGCCTGCTCGACGCACAGCGCGAATGGTTCAAGGCCGTGCATGGCTGGGAAGGCCTGCCGGTGCGCGAGATCCCGCGCGCCATCTCCTTCTGCCAGCACACGGTGCGCGAGGAAGGGGTGTTCGAGATCCCGGATGCGGCGCACGACCTGCGCTTCGCGCACAACCCCTTCGTGACCGGCATGCCCCATGTGCGCGCCTATGCGGGCGCGCCGCTGGTGCTCGATGGCCAGGTGCTGGGTGCGCTGTGCGTGATCGACAGCCGCCCGCGCACGCTGAGCGAGTCGCAGCGCGCGGGCCTCGCGCAGCTTGCGCGGGTGGCGAGCTCGCTGCTGCGCGTGCCGCGCGTGCATGCGCCGGCCGACGACGAACGCAACCGCCTGCTCGACTTCGCCCGCGCCTCGGGCGACTGGATGTGGGAGACCGACGCCTCGCTGCGCTACACCTGGGTCTCCTCCACCTTCGAAGCGGTGACCGGCTTGTCGCCGGTGGCGGTGCGCGGGCAGTTGCTGGAAGACGCACCGCTGCTCGACGGCCTCGGCCAGCCGCTGGGCGCCGGGCGCACGTTGCACGGGCTGCTCGCGCGGGGCAAGCCCATCACGCGCGTCATCACCGACAAGGACACGCCGCGCGGCCAGCTGCAGATCTCGCGCAGCGCCGTGCCGGTGTTCGACAGCGCGGGGCGCTTCACCGGCTACCGCGGCACTGCGCGCGACGTCTCCGCGCGCATCGCGGCCGAGCGCCACACGCATGCGCAGAGCGAACTGCTGCGCAAGCTCTCCTCGCAGGTGCCCGGCGTCATCTTCCAGCTCTGGCTGCAGCCCGACGGCACGCCGTTCTACACGTATGCGAGCGACGCCTCGCGCGACATGTTCCGCGCGGAGCCACCGCGTGACGGCAACGGCGGCGACCGCGAGGTGGTCTGCCGCATGCTGCACCCGGACGACGCGGTGGACTTCATGCCGAGCCTGCTGGCGGCCTCGAAGGCACTGCGGCCGTGGCAGCGCGAGTTCCGCATCCTGCGCAACGGCGAGGTGCGCTGGATCGAATCGCGCGCGGTGCCCGAGCGGCACCCCGAAGGCGGCACGCTCTGGCACGGCTTCTGCGCCGACGTGACGGCACGCAAGGAGATCGAGCTCGCGCTGCGCAGCAGCGAGGAGCGCTGGAGCCTCGCCGCCGAAGCCGCCGGCATCGGCATCGCCGAGCTCGACTTCACGAGCGGCATGGTGAACTTCGACGCCCGCGCCTGCGCCAACCACGGCCTGAGGTTCCCGCAGACCGGCTACCGCCTGAGCGACTGGCTCGCCGCCATCGATCCCACTGACCGCTACGCCGTGCAGGCGCGGCTCGAACATGCGATCGCCACCGGCGGCATGCTCGAGGCACGCTACCGCCAGCAGCGGCCCGACGGCACGGAGGCGACGCTCGAGATCTTCGCGCGCTGCACGCTCGACGCCTCGCAGCGGCCGGTCGGCATGGTGGGCAGCTGCCGCGACGTGACGCAGCAGGCCGCGCACGAGCAGCTGCGCCACGACAAGGAAGCGGCCGAACGCGCGAGCCGCGCCAAGAGCGAATTCCTCTCGCGCGTGAGCCACGAGCTGCGCACGCCGCTCAACGGCATCCTCGGCTTCGCGCAGCTGATGGCGATCGACCGCGTGCACCCCCTGGAGCCCGACCAGGCGCGCCGCCTCGACAGCGTGATGCATGCCGGCCGCCACCTGCTGGAGCTGATCAACGACATGCTGAACCTCGCGCGCATCGAGCAGGAGGACTTCTCGCTCGAACGCGCGCCGGTGAACCTCGCCGCCACGGTGCAGACCTGCTTCACGCTCATCCAGCCGCTGGCCGACAGCGCCGGCGTGCGCCTGGCCGCGCCGCCGCGGCGCGCGCACTGGGCGCTGGCCGACGCGCGTGCGGCGGAGCAGGTGCTGCTCAACCTGCTGTCCAACGCGATCAAGTACAACCGCGCCGCCGGCACCGTGAAGGTCACGCTCTCGCGCGGCGACGAGCACATCCACGTGGCCGTCACCGACGAAGGCGATGGACTGTCGGAGACGCAGCAGGCGCGGCTCTTCCAGCCCTTCAACCGCCTGGGCGCCGAGCAGAAGCGCGTGGAAGGCACCGGCCTCGGCCTCGTGATCGCGCGACAGCTCGCCGCGTCCATGGGCGGCGACCTGAAGGTCTCGAGCCAGCCGGGCAAGGGCTCGACCTTCACGCTGAGCCTGCCGGCCGGCACCGCGCCGACCGGCGCGCGCCACCGCGCCGACCCGCGCGACCCGCTGCCGCCCGAGCCGGCGCCCGCGCATCGGCAGGTGCTCTACATCGAGGACGAGCCGCTCAACGTCCTGCTGATGCAGGAGGTGTTCAAGGCACGGCCGCAGTGGGCACTGCAGGTCGCGGTGGACGGGCAGGGCGGCCTGGCCAAGGCGCGCGGCGCGCCGCACGACCTGCTGCTCATCGACATGAACCTGCCCGACATGAGCGGGCTGGAGCTCATCCGCGCCCTGCGCGCCGATCCGCGTACATCGGGCCTGCAGTGCATCGCGCTCTCGGCCGACGCGATGCAGGCGCAGATCGATGCCGCGCTCGCCGCCGGCTTCGACGGCTACTGGACGAAGCCGATCAACGTGGCGTCCATGCTCGAAGGCCTGGGACAGGCGCTCGAGAAATAGCGCCGTCGGCCGCACACCGGCATAAAAAAAGCCGGTGCACTGCACCGGCTTGTTCGATCAGCACAGGCCGATTTACTTGAGGTGACCGTTGATCAGCTTGGTCATCTCGAACATCGACACCTGGCCCTTCTTGAAGATTTCCTTCAGCTTGGCGTCGGCGTTGATCATCGTGCGCTTGGCTGCGTCTTGCAGCTTGTTGGCCTTGATGTAGTCCCACACCTTCTTCGTGACCTCGGTGCGCGGCACCGGCTTGTCGCCAATGATGGCGGCCAGTTGCGGGCTCGGGGTCATGGCCTTCATGAAGGCGGCGTTGGGCGTGCGCTTCTTGGCAGGAGCCTTGGCCTTCTTGGCGGGAGCAGCCTTCTTCGCGGCGACCTTCTTGGCCGGGGCTGCCTTCTTCGCCGGAGCGGCCTTCTTCGCTGCCGCCTTCTTGGCCGGCGCGGCCTTCTTGGCCGGGGCCTTCTTCGCTGCGGGTTTCGCAGCCTTCTTCGCAGTTGCCATTTTGAATTTCTCCATCAAATGAGTTGTTGATGTGCCCGTGTTGGGTGAGTGCCGCATGAGCTACTCCGTTCTCCATGGACCACGTGCGGAGCGAATACTACTGCGTGCGTGCTGCATTGAGAAGCAGTTTTCCTGGGTAAATCGCGCATTCATGCGCCGTGCAGCGCGGTTTTGTCGCTGCCGAACATCACCGCATCGACACGCGCTGCGCTCAGTACACGTCGCGTCGATAGCGCCCTGCGTCGCCCAGCGATGCAAGCGCCTCGGGGCCGAGCACCTGCACGAGCACGTCGTCCACGCCTTGCGCCATGCCGTCGAGGCTGCCGCAGACGTAGATCGCCGCACCGTCGCGCACCCACGCGCGCAGCCGCTCGGCGCCTTCGAGCAGCTGGTGCTGCACGTAGCGGCGCTCGGCCTGGTCGCGGGAGTAAACGAGGTCGGCATGTCGGACGACGCCCTGCGCCACCCACGCATCGATCTCGTCGCCGAGGTGGCGATCGTGCCGCGAGGAGCGCTCGCCGTAGAGCAGCCACACCGGCTCGGCGCGAGGCTGTGCGGCGCGCGCCTTGAGGTGTGCGCGCAAGCCGGCGAGGCCGGTGCCGTTGCCGATCAGGATGAGCGGGCGGCTCGCGTTGTCGCCGATGCGGAAGTTGCGATGCGCGCGCAGACGCGCCGACACCTCGCCACCGAGCGGCGCGCCGGCCGTGAGCCAGCCCGACGCCACGCCGAGCGTGCCGTCGGCACGGCGCTCCTGGCGCACGATGAGCTGCAGCACGCCGTCGCTGGGCAGTGAAGCGACCGAGTACTCGCGCGCACGCCCGGGGTCCGCGGGCGCGAGCACCTGCAGCAGGTCGCCCGCCTCCCACTCGGCGCCGGGCGGGGGTGCGAGCGAGACGAGGAAGCACGGCCCGCCGGCGCTGCCTTCGTTCAGCCAGCGCCGCTCGACGAGACGCCAGGGCGCGAAGACCGGCGCCTCCCACTCGGCGAGATCGCTGGTGCCGGCCACGCGCGCGAGCAGCTGGCGCCAGTGCGCGAGCGTCGCCTCGTCGGCGTTGTCGAGCTCCACGCGATCGAAGAGCGGCTGCGCGCCGCAGTCGGCGAGCCAGGCGTCGAGCCGGCGTCCGTAGCCGCAGAAGTTGGCGTAGCTGCGGTCGCCGAGCGCCAGCACGCCGTAGGCAAGGCGCGGCAGGGCGAGCGGCCGAGCCATCACGCGGCGCGCGAAGCCGGCGGCGGCGTCGGGCGGATCGCCTTCGCCGTAGGTGCTCGCGATGAAGAGCGCGCGCTCGGTGCGCAGCAGTTCCTCGGCCGTCACCTCGCCGAGCGGTCGCAGCAGCGCCGGCACGCCGGCGGTGTGCAGCATGCGCGCGGTCTGCCACGCCATCTGCTCGGCGTAGCCGGTCTGGCTGGCGTAGGCGACCAGCACCGGCGTCGCGCCGTCGGCGGCCGGCATGAGCGCGGCCGCCTCGCGTTGCGCGCGACGTCGCAGCGCGCGGCGGTGCAGGACGAGGCCGGCGCAGAAGCCCGCATAGACGAGCAGCACCACCGCCGCCCACACGAGGCGCATCTGCGGGCTCATGCGGCGAGCGCCTCGAGCGCCGGCGTGAGGTGCTCGGTGACCCCGTCGGCGGTGCGCTGCACGAAGAGCGCGGCGAGGCCCCGCTCACGCGCCAGCGCGAGCCCGGGTCCGGTGCCGAGCACGGTGAGCGCGGTCGACCACGCATCGGCCTGCATGCAGTCGCGGTGCAGCACGCTCACCGACGCGAGGCCGTGCGTGATCGGCCGGCCGGTGCGCGGATCGAGGGTGTGGGCGTGGCGCACGCCGTCGTCGTCGTCGAAGTGGCGCAGGTAGTCGCCCGAGGTCGCGACCGACAGGCCGTGCAACGCAATGCGCGTGAGCGGCAGCGCCTCGGCGCCCGGCGGGCGGTGCAGGTCCACCCACCACGGCTGGCCGTCGGGGCGGATGCCGGTGCCGCGCAGTTCGCCGCCGACTTCGACCAGGTGATTCTCGATGCCGAGGGCGGTGAGCCGGCGTGCGACCTGGTCGACGCCGTAGCCCTTGGCGATGGCCGAGAGGTCGAGCGTGACGCCGCCCGGCTGCAGCAGCTCGTGCGCGCGCCGTTGCAGCCGCTGCCAGCCGGCGCGTGCGCGGGCCGATTCGAGCTGCAGCGCATCGGGCGCGCGCGCCACCGGCCCCGGCGGCCCGAAGCCCCAGAGGTTGACGAGCTCCCCCGCGCTCGGATCGAAGGCGCCGTCGCTCGCGGCCGCCACCTCCAGTGCGCACGCCATCACCTGCGCGAAGGCCGGCGGCAGCGCCTGCCAGTGGCCGGCGCTCGCGCGGTTGTAGCGGCTGATGTCGGAGCCCGCTTCCCACGGGCTCATCTGCGCGACGACCTCGTCGAGCGCGTGCTGGATCGCCGCCTGCAGCGCGGCGAGATCGAGGCGCGGCGAGCCGCAGAGCTTGACGCACCAGCCGGTGCCCATGCTGCGGCCCTCCAGCGTGTGCAGGGTGGCACCGAGGGCCGGTGCATCGGGCGCGATCTCCAACGGCACGAGAACGCGCCGTGCCGTGTTCACTGCGGCAGCACTTCGAGCGTGGTGGCGTAGCTGGCGCGCCGGGTGGGCTGGGCCAGCGTGCCGGCGGGGCCGCGCGCGCCGGCGCCCTCGGCGCGTGCCGGAGCGGCGCTCAGCCAGTACATGCCGGGGCCGCCGGTCCACTGGATGCTGACCTCGCCCTGCGCGTCGGTCGTGTACTTCTGCTCCCCGAGCTTGTCGCGGTAGCGGATGCCGCCCGGGATGACGCTGACCACCACGCCGGCGGCCGGCTGGCCGTCGAGCACGAAGCGGAACCTGGCCGCCTCGCCCGTCACCAGGTCGTTGGGGTGCGTGACGGGCACCAGCTCCAGGCCACGGCCGGTGGGCTTGAGCACGCCGTCGCTCGGCTTGCCCGAGGTCACGAAGATCTCGTTGCGGCTCACGTTCTGGGTCACGTTGAGGTCGGTGGCGTTGGCCGGGATCTCCTTGGCCAGGCTCTCGGCGGTGCCGCGCAGGCGCTTGTTCTCGCCGTTGACCTTGAAGCTCGCCATCATGGCGTCGGCCACCATCGCGATCTTGTAGGTGCCCTTCTGCGCGAGCTTCACGTCGAAGGTGCTGCGGTAGCGGCCGGTGTTCGTGTTCTCGGCCTTGACGGTGCTGCCGTCGGGTGCGTGGACGACGAGGTTGTCGAGCCGCATCGCGTTGTGCTCGAAATAGAAGACGTCGTTGGAGATGGCCGCATCGACGGTCACCCACGGCTCGTTGCCCGACAACACGGTGGCCGAGGGCAGCATCCAGCCGCGGTGAGCCTGGGCCGCTCCGGCGGCGACGAGGGCGGCGGCGATCGCCAGGGTCTTCAGGGTCTTGAGGTGCTTCATGGTTCGCTCCGGTGGGATGGGGCTTACGGCTTGACGGTGACCGAGACGGCGCCGAGCTCGTGCTCGCCCTTGGCCGAGGTGGTGGTGGGAGCCTTGGGCGGCCAGGTGAAGGGCACCTTCACCAGCTCACGGCCGCCGACCTCGCGCGCGGCTTCCACCACGAGCTGGTAGTCGCCGGCCGGCAGCTTGTCGAGCGGCGCCTTGCCGCCGCTGAAATTGAGCACGTGCTCGCCCGGCGCGCGCGTGGCGCTGCTCAGGCCGTCGGCCGGCATCGTGAGGTCGCGGCCGGTCTTGCGCCACCAGGCGCGCATGTCCTTGAGCCACTTCGTGCCTTCGTTGTTCTTGTTCTTGATCTCGTACCAGACGGCCAGGTTGCCGGCCAGGCTCTGGTCGGCCTTTTCGATCCACATCGCGACGTAGGGCCGGTGGTACTCGGCCACCGTCAGGCGCGGGATCTCAAGCTTGAGCTGAAGGTCGGCCGCGAGCAGGGGCGTGGCGCCGAGCGCAGCGGCCGCGCCCAGGGTCATGGAGTAGCGGAGTTGCATGGTGTCGTGCGGGAGTTGAAGAGATCAGTGGATGAAAAGGATGGCCAGCAGCAGCGGGATCACGAGCCCGGCGCCCACGAGCGGCCAGGTGGTCGGCCGGTTGCCGGCGTGCATCTTGAGAATGAAGAGCCCGGTGATCGAGAAGATCAGGCAGGCCACCGAGAAGATGTCGAGGAACCAGCTCCAGGCGCGCCCGGTGTGGCGGCCCTTGTGCAGGTCGTTGAAGTAGGAGATCCAGCCGCGGTCGGTGCGCTCGTACTCCACCTCGCCGGCCTCGCGGTCGATGCGCAGCCAGGCGTCGCCGCCCGGGCGCGGCAGCGAGAGGTAGACCTCCTCGGGCGACCATTCGGCCTCGCGCGCGTCGAGCTGCACCGACATCGTCTGCGCGATCCAGGCACGCAGCGGCTCGGGCAGCGGGCCGCTCGCCTGGTCGCCCTGGGCCGCATTCGCCGCCAGGAGCTCGCGCAGCGGCGCGGGCAGCGTCTCGCGCAAGGTGGTGACCTCGGGCGTGGCGCCGATCTTCCCCGCGTTGTTGAGCGTGATGCCGGTGGCGGCGAAGAGCAGCATGCCGACCAGGCAGACGGCCGAGCTGATCCAGTGCCACTGGTGCAGCGTCTTGAGCCAGTAGGCGCGGCGGCCGGAGGACGAAGCGGTGGCGGAAGCGGGCGCGCCCATCAGGTCTCGGCCCACATGCGCAGGAGGTTGTGGTAGTTGCCGGTGAGGCCCACCACCTCGGGCGTGTCGCCGTGCTGCTGGCGCAGGCGCTGGATGGACTGGTCCATCTCGAAGAGCAGCGCACGCTGCGCATCGCTGCGCACCATGCTCTGGATCCAGAAGAAGGAGCAGATGCGCGCGCCGCGCGTGACCGGCGTCACGCGATGCAGGCTGGTCGAGGGGTAGAGGATGAGGTCGCCGGCGGGCAGCTTGACCTCGTGCGCGCCGTAGGTGTCCATCACCTCCAGCTCGCCGCCCTCGTAGTCGGCCGGGTCGCAGAGGAAGAGCGTGCACGACACGTCGGTGCGCAGCCTGGCGCTCGTGCCCGGCACGCCGCGCACCGAGCCGTCGACGTGCAGGCCGTAGTGCTCGCCGCCTTCGTAGCGGTTGAAGAGCGGCGGCACGTAGCGCAGCGGCAGCGCCGCCGACATGAAAAGCGGATTCGCCTCCAGCGCCGTGAGGATCGCGGCGCCGAGCCGGCGCGTGAGCTCGCTGGCCTCCGGCAGCTGCCGGTTCTGCTTGACCTGCGCGCCTTGCGGCCCGACGGTCGCACGACCGTCGTTCCACTCGGCGGCATCGATCTCGCGCCGGATCCCGGCGACCTGTTCCGGCGTCAGCACGCCGGGCACGTGAAGCAGCATCGTGGCTCCCGTCTGCGTTGCGTGGCGCGCGTGCGCGCCGGTCAGTACCTGAAGTTCGCGGTCAGCAGCGCGTTGCGCGGCTGGCCGGGCTGGTAGCGCGAACCGCTGTTGTTGACCTGCGCGATGTAGTCCTTGTCGAACAGGTTGTTCAGGTTGAGCTGGATGGAGATGTTCTTGTTGACGTCGTAGGACGCCATGGCATCGGCCAGCCAGTAGTCGGGCGTGTGCACCAGGCCGGTGGCCGGCGTCGCGACGTTGCTGGTGCGCGCCGCCGTGTCGACGTAGCGCACACCGCCGCCGACCGTGAGTCCCATGGGCAGCTTGTAGGTCAGCCAGGAGCTGAAGGTCGTCTTGGGCGAGAAGACGATCACGCCGCCCGTGTTGCCCGGGGTGCCCTGCACGATCTTCGCGTCCATCAGCGACAGGCCGGCGGCGAGGTTCAGCGCCGGCGTCACCTGCCCGACGAGGCCGAGCTCCAGGCCGTCGACGCGGCGCTTGCCGATCTGGGCGTAGTTCGCCGGCGTGCCGCCGTCGGAGACGAGCTCGTTGAGGTTCTCGCTGCGGTAGACCGCGGCAGTGGCGGCCAGCTTGCCGTCGAAGAGATCCCACTTGGTGCCGAGTTCGACGTTGCGCGCCTCCTGCGGCTCCATGCCGGGGTTGGCCTGGCTCGGGTTGCCCACGCCCGGGGTCACCAGCGCGAAGTTCGTGCCGCCCGGCGGCTGGTACGCGTTCGACACGTTGATGTAGATGCTGCCGTCCTGCGCCGGCTTGAACACCGCGCCGAGCTTCCAGCTCACGAGGGTGTCGCTCGCGGCGGCCGGTGCGTTCTGGGTGGTGATGCCCGTTGCCGAGGCGTAGCTGGCCGAGTTGGTCTCGGTGCGGTACTTCTCGGCGCGCAGGCCGGCGTTGAGCATGAACTGCTCATTGAACTTGAGCGTGTCGAACGCATAGGCCGCCGCGCTCAACGTGCTGCCGAGCGTGTAGGCGCCGGTGTTTACCAGCGGCTGGAAGACATCGCCGGTGCTGGGGTTGTAGAGATTGGCCGGGGCCTGCGTCGTGCCGAAGGCGAGCGAGCCGTTGGCCTGGCGCTGGCGCTCGTAGATGAACTCGACGCCGGTGGACAGCGTGTGCTTCACGCTGCCGGTGGCGAACTCGGTCGAGAGGTTGGTCTGGTTGGTGAGGATGTCGTTGGTCTGCTGGCGGGCCTGGCGGCTGCGCGAGACGGTCCAGGTGGCCGGATCGGTCACGTCGGGTTGCTGCACGCCGATCAGCAAGGCGGTGAGCACGTAGTCCTGCTCGGTGTGACCCAGGCGCGTGGTGTTGCGCAGCACGGTGCCCGGCTTGAACTCGTGCTCGATCCTGGAGGTGAACATGTGCAGCTTCACCTTGTCGTAGTCGCTGAGCGCGCCGTAGTAGTTCTCGCTGTCCACCGCGGCGCCCGGCGTGAGGGCCGAGCCGCCCGTGCCGTAGCCGTAGCCCGGCAGCCCGAAGGTCGAGACGCCGCCATCGGGGCGGTTCTTCTGGTCGATGTAGAGGTAGTTGAAGATGGCGCGCGTGGGCGTGCCGAGACCAAAGGCGAGCGAAGGCGCGAAGCCGAAGCGCTTGCTCTTGACCTCGTCACGGCCCGGGGTGCCGTAGTCCTGCGCCATCACGTTCAGGCGCAGCGCCGAGCCGGGGATGCCGAGCTCCAGCGGACGGTTGAGGTCGGCGGTGGCGCGCACGCGGTTCGAGGTGCCCAGCGTGATGCTGCCGTTGTTGAAGGCCTCGAGGCCGGCCGACTTGGAGACGAGGTTGACGTAGCCCGAGGCCGCGCCGCGGCCGTTGTCGGAGCCCGACGGGCCCTTCACCACTTCGACCTGCTCGATGTTGAAGGTGTCGCGCGAGATGGAGCCGAGGTCGCGGATGCCGTCCACGAAGATGCTGTTGGCGGTGTCGAAGCCGCGCATGAAGATCGAGTCGCCGGTCTGCGTGTTGCCGTTCTCGCCCATCTGCAGGGTGATGCCCGGGGTGTTGCGCAGCGCCTCCGACAGCGAGGTCGCGACCTGCTGCTGCAGGATCTCCTTCTTGATGACGGTGATGGTCTGCGGCGTGTCGACCAGCGGCTGGGTGAACTTGGGGCTCGCGACGGCGTCGGCCTTGTAGTCGCTGTCGGAGGTCGCGGTGGCCTTGGCCTTCACCGGCGGCAGCGTGACTTCGGCGGGCGTGTTCTGCGCGGCGACGGGCAGGGCCACGGCCATGAGGCCGACGGCGGCCGGGTGGACGAAGGACGAGGTGCGGGTTGCCGGGTGCTTGCGGCTCTTGATGTGCGCCAAGGTGTGCTCCAGAGGGTTGCTTGTTCTTGAAAGGTCTGGCTTGGCTGGCTGGCGCGCACAGGGAGGCCCTGGGCGACGTGGCTGGCGCCGGAAGGATGAAAGAGGTTCGCCGCCGCGCGACGAACGGGTCACTTGGTGAGGATCAGCTTTCCGAGAGAGGTCTGCCGCAGGCGGTAGAGCGCGCCGCGGTGCTCGATCTGCACCTCCTGGGCGCCGCCGAGCAGCTGCTCGCTGGAGATGCGCGCCACGTCGTCGCGCAGCGCGTCGTCCTGGGCGGGCCGCGGCGGCTGGGGTTGGGTGGGCGTCAGGTGGGACTGTGGAGCGGCCATGTCAGGGTGCCTCCGGATCGCTGATGAAACCCACCTTGGTGAGGCCGGCCTTGGTCGCATCGGCGAGCGTCTGCGCCACGTTGCGATACGCCACCGACTGGTCGGCCTTCAGGTGGATCTCGGGTTGGGGTTGCTTCTTGCCTTCGACCAGGAAGCGGCGCGCGGCCTCCTCGCGGCCAACCGGTTCGCCGTTCCAGAAGCGCTGGCCGTTCGCATCGATCGCGAACTCCACCTTCTCGGCCTTGACGATGTTGGGCTCGGCATTGGCCTTGGGCAGCTCCAGCTTCACGGCCTGCGTGAGCAGCGGCGCGGTGACGATGAAGATCACCAGCAGCACCAGCATCACGTCGATGAGCGGCACCATGTTGATCTCGGCCATGGGCGCGCCGGCGTTGCGGTTGTCGAAACTTGCGAATGCCATCTCGTGCTCCTCGTCGCGTCAGGCGGCGCGCGGGCGCGGCGCGGGGCGCACCGGGTGCAGCGGCGCCGGCGCCGACTCGGCGCTCAGCGGCTGGCCCATGGAGACGAAGGTGTGCAGCTCGTAGGCGAAGGCGTCGAGCTTGGAGAGGATCACGCGGTTGGAGCGCGTGAGCCAGTTGTAGCCCATCACCGCGGGGATCGCGACCGCGAGGCCGAGGCCCGTCATGATCAGCGCCTCGCCCACGGGGCCGGCCACCTTGTCGAGCGTGCCGGCGCCGCTCATGCCGATGGCCACGAGCGCGTGGTACACGCCCCAGACCGTGCCGAAGAGGCCGACGAAGGGGGCCGTGGCGCCGACGGTCGCGAGCACCGCCAGGCCGTTCTCCATGCGGGTGGTCTCTTCGTCCAGCACCTTCTTGATGGTGCGCGTGACGAACTCGCCCGAGGTGCCGGCCTCTTCGAGCTTTGCCGCGCCGTAGCGCGCGTGGTGCGCCTGCGCGTGCATGGCGTGGCTCGTGAGGTGCGAGAACGGATCGTTGGCGCCGTGGGTGGCGATCTCGTTGGCCACCGCGTCGAGCGAGGTCGCGTTCCAGAAGAAGTTCAGGAAGTGCTCGCTGCGGCGCTTGCGGTTGATGAGCGTGAGCCCCTTGATCACGATGATGGCCCACGAGGCCACCGACATCAGCACGAGGATCACGAGCAGCGCCTTGCCCACCGCATCGCTCTGGGCGATGAAGTGGCCGAAGCCGAGGGCGGTTTCAGGGGTCGTCACGGTCATCTCTCCAATTCAAAGACCACGGGGATCACCGCGTAGCCCGCCATGGGCACGCCGTTCTCCGAATACGGTTTGAAGCGCCACTTCTTCACCGAGGCGATCGCGGCGTCGTCCAGCCGCGGGAAGCCGGAGCTGCGGCTCAGCTGCACGGTGGCGGGCAGGCCGCGCTCGTCGATGTAGACACGCAGCAGCACGGTGCCGGCCTCCTGCAGGCGGCGCGAGGTGCGCGGGTAATCGAGCGGCGTGCTGAGGTACTGCACGGCGGCGGCCGGCAGCATCCGGGGGGGCGGGGGCGGCGCGGGGGGCGCTTCGACCGGCGCCTGCACCACCACGGGCGGCGGCGCAGGCGGGGCGGGCTCGGGCGGCGGCGCCTCCACTTCGAAGACGGGCGGCGCGGGCGAGGGCGCCGGCGGCGCGGCGATCACCGGCGGGGGCGGCGCCTTGATGGGCGGGGGCGGGGCCGCGGGCGGCGGAGGGGGCGGCGGCGGCGCGGGCGGCGCCGGGGGGGCCAGGAGCTCCACGAACATGGGCGCCGACTCGATCACCGCCTCGCGCACGGCCGGCACCTGCAGCACCCCCCAGACGGCGCCCACATGGGCCAGCGCGATCGCCGCGACCACGCCGCGGCGCTGGTTCGGCGTCAGCCCGTCATGCGCAGGCGCGGGCCGGCCGCGGCCTGCAGAGGCAGCAGAGCCATAAGGCGCCGGGCGGACGGGAGTGGACGACATCGTGGGGACAACGGAGCGGGACCAGGCCGCCGGAGGACGCCCTGGGTGCAGTGCACAACGAAAAGTCTAACACTAACACGAATCATTCTCATTACCGATTCTCACTTTTTGCACCGTGGGCACTGGCGTGCCGGCCATCGGCCATGCCGCCGCGCCTGGGGCTATGCTCCCGGGCCATGATCAAGATCCTCGTCCGCTGGCTGCTGCTGGCCGCCGCCCTGCTCCTCATCGCCCACATCTACTCGGGCGTGACGGTGGCGAACTTCACCTCGGCCATGGTCGGCGCGCTGGTGCTGGGCCTGCTCAATGCGCTGCTGCGCCCGCTGCTGGTGCTGCTCACGCTGCCCGTGACGGTGCTGACGCTCGGGCTCTTCCTCTTCGTGATCAACGCGCTGATGTTCTATTTCGCGGCGCAGCTCATCACCGGCATGTCGGTGACGAGCTTCGTCGCGGCGCTCATCGGCTCGCTGATCTACAGCGCCTGCGGCATGGTGATCGATGCCGCCCTGGAGCGCCTCTTCAAAGGCTGAGCCCCGGGCCGCTCAGGCCGGCGCCGGTTCCTTGAGCATGTTCCTGATGCCGCGCACCGCCTGGCGGATGCGCGCCTCGTTCTCGATCAGCGCGAAGCGCACGTGGTCGTCGCCGTGGTCGCCGAAGCCGATGCCCGGCGACACGCTCACCTTCGCCTTCTCCAGCAGCAGCTTGGCGAACTCCAGCGAGCCCATGGCGCGGTAGCGCTCGGGGATCTGCGCCCAGATGTACATCGAGGCCTTGGGGCACTCGACCTCCCAGCCCGCCTCGCGCAGGCCCTTGACCAGCACGTCGCGGCGCTTCTGGTAGGTCAGCGCGATGTCGCGCACGCATTGCTGGTCGCCTTCGAGCGCGGCGATCGCCGCCACCTGCAGCGGCGTGAAGGTGCCGTAGTCGTGGTAGCTCTTGATGCGCGCGAGCGCGGCCACGAGGTCGCGGTTGCCCACCATGAAGCCCACCCGCCAGCCGGCCATGTTGTAGCTCTTGCTGAGGGTGAAGAACTCGACGGCGATGTCCTTGGCGCCCGGCACCTGCATGATCGACGGCGCCTTCCAGCCGTCGAAGACGATGTCGGCGTACGCCAGGTCGTGCACGACGAAGATGTCGTGCTTCTTCGCGAGCGCCACCACGCGTTCGAAGAAGTCGAGCTCCACGCACTGCGCGGTCGGGTTGGACGGAAAGCCCAGCACCATCATCTTGGGCTTGGGGTAGCTGCCGCGGATGGCGCGCTCGAGCTCCGCGAAGAAATCCACCCCCGGCACCAGCGGCACCGAGCGGATGTCGGCCCCGGCGATCACCGCGCCGTAGATGTGGATGGGGTAGCTCGGGTCGGGCACGAGCACGGTGTCGCCGCGGTCCAGCGTGGCGAGCATCAGGTGCGCCAGGCCCTCCTTCGAGCCGATGGTGACGATGGCCTCGTGGTCGGGGTCGATCTCCACCGCATGGCGATCGCGGTACCAGTGCGAGATGGCGCGGCGCAGCCGCGGGATGCCCTTGCTGGCCGAGTAGCCGTGCGTGTCGGGCCGCTGCGCGACCTCGGCGAGCTTCTGGACGATGTGCGGCGGCGTGGCCCCGTCGGGGTTGCCCATGCTCATGTCGATGATGTCTTCGCCTCTGCGGCGCGCCGCGAGCTTGAGCTCGGCCGTGATGTTGAAGACGTAGGGGGGAAGGCGATCGATGCGCGCGAAGCGGCGCTTGCCTGATGCAGACATTGGAGTGGCTTTCACGTGAGCGCCCGGAACCGTCCGAGCGACGTGCCCCGCGTGGCGCGGGGCTCGCGCATCTTAGGGGCTCAGCGTGCCGCCGTCTTCAGGCCGGCCCCGCGCACCTCGAAGCGGATGCGCTGGATCTCACGCCCGTCGGCCCCCAGCAGCCGCAGCTCGTGCGGCCCCGGCCAGGGCGACCACGCGATGCGCGTGCCCGTGCCCAGGCGCTTGCCATCGAGCACCCAGGTGCCGCGCTCGCCTTCGAAGGTGATGCGCTGCACATGCGGCGGCATGTCGGGGTCGATCGCGTAGAGGCTGCCGTCGCGTGGGCTCGTGATGCCATAGCGCTCGCGCGCCTGCATCTGGCGGCTGGTCTGCCATTGCGCCTGCGTGGTGCCGGCGAGGAAGAGCTCCTCGCGCGGCGGCTCCACGTCGCCGGCGAGCTGCACGCGCTCGCGCACCACGCCTGCCGGCGCGGCGGGGCGGCGCGACGGCTGGCCTGCGTGCAACTGCCGCACCACCGCCTGCCAGATGGGTGCGGCGCCGCTCACGCCGCTCACCTGGTGCATGGCCGCGCCGCTCGCATTGCCCACCCACACGCCCACCGTGTAGCGGTCGGTGCTGCCGATGCACCAGTTGTCGCGCATGTCCTTGCTGGTGCCGGTCTTGACCGCGGCATGGCCGGGCGTGACGAGCGGGCTGTCGAGCCCGAAGGTGCGCACGCGCGCGGCGTTGTCGGACAGGATGTCGGTGACGAGATGAGTGGCGGCGGCGGCGGCCACGCGGCGCGGGGTCACCGGCTTCGCCGGCTGCAATGTGACGGGCCCATGCAGGCCACCGTTGGCCAGCGTGCGGTAGGCATTGGTGAGCGCGAGCAGGGTGACGTCGGCGCCGCCCAGGGCCAGCGCATGGCCGTAGTGGCCGGCCGATTCTGGCAAGGCCAGGCCGAAGGCATTGAGCCGCGCATGCAGCGCCTCGGGCCCGAGCATCGCGCCCACGCGCACCGCCGGCACGTTGAGGCTGGACCCGAGCGCGCTGCGGGCACTCACCCAGCCCTTGTAGCTGCGGTCGTAGTTCTGCGGGAGGTACAGGCCCGTGGCGGTGGCGAGCTGCGCGGGCGAGTCGTCGAGCAGGCTCGCCGGCGTGATGAGTCGGCGCTCGAAGGCCAGGCCGTAGAGGAAGGGCTTGAGCGTGGAGCCGGCCTGGCGGCGCGCGGTCACGCCGTCGACCTCGGCCGCGGCGGAAAGCCCGCCGCTGGACCCCACCCAGGCCAACACCTCGCCGCTCGCGTTGTCGAGCACCAGCACGGCGCCGTCTTCGACGTGGCGCCCGGCGAGCTCGGCGAGATGCCGGCGCAGCGTGGCGATCGCATGGCGCTGCACGCGGGCATCGAGCGTCGTGCGCACCACCGGTGCATCGAGCGTGAGCTGGCGCGCGGCGTGCGGCGCGAGCTGCTCGCCGAGCACCATGCCGCCGCGGCGCTGGAAGGCGCCATGCGCGAGCGCGACCACGCCGGTGCACTCGAGCTTTTGCTGCTGCAGCACGCCGCAGGCGCGGCGCGCGGCGGTGTCGGCGTCCGCGTTGGGGCTGCGCAGCAGCGCGGCGGCGAGCGCGGCCTCCTGCGCGTCGAGGCCGCTCGGGTGCTTGCCGAAGAGCGTCTGCGCGAGCGCGGCCACGCCCACCAGCTCGCCGCGGAAGGCCACGCGGTTGAGGTAGGCCTCCAGGATCTCGCTCTTCTTCCAGCGCGATTCGAGCCGTGCGGCGGTGACGGCCTGGCCCACCTTCTGCGTGACGCTGCGCCCGCCGGTCGGCCGCGCGAGGTCGTCGTCGAGCAGGCCGGCGAGCTGCATGGTCAGCGTGGAAGCGCCCCGCGTGCGGGTGTTCCAGAGATTCGCCCAGGCGCTCTGCGCGACGGCGCTCCAGTCCACGCCGCTGTGCTGGTAGAAACGCCGGTCTTCGCTCAGCACGATGGCGTGCAGCAGCGCGGGCGACACGTCGGCCAGCGGCACCCAGGCGAGGCGGCGCACGGTCCTGTCGGTGCGCACGGTCTGGATCGGCGTGCCGTGGCGGTCGAGCAGGGTGACGTCGGAGGGGCGGTGCGCGGCCTGCACCTGCTGGAAGGTGGGGATCGCCAGCGCCGTGTGGGCGGCGAGGGTGAGCGCGGCGGCCACCAGGCCCTTCGACAGGCTCAGGGCGACCGGAGGGAGGCGGCTCGGGGCAGACGGAGGCAGGCAGCCCATGGTGAACGAAGGAGGGCGGCCCAGGGTGCACCGAGGCCTGCGGTTCTGAGCGAGCGGCGTCACGGCGCGACCTCCACCGGCGCGTTCGGCAGCTCCCCGAAGCTCTCGGGCGCGTACATCGCCTCCACGCGCGTGGGCGGCAGCGAGTAGCGGCCGGCGTTGTTGAGCCGCGCGGTGTACTCCACCACATGCCGGCCCCTGGGCAGGTACTCGTAGTAGCTGCGGTAGGCCTCGAAGCTGCGCTCCTCGTAGGCCGGCCAGGCGCTGCCCTCGCGGCGCTCGCCGGCGGTGGCGATGGCCGAATCGCGCCCCAGGCCCGAGCCGAGCAGCGTGGCACCCGCGGGCACCGGGTCGCTCACCACCACCCAGGACATGTCGCTTTGCGCCTCGATCTCCAGGCGCACACGCACGATGTCGCCGCGCGACCAGCGCGCCTTGTCCTTCTGCTCCACCGCGCTCACGCTGCGCGTGATCGCATAGCCCGCGCGGATGGGCGCCTTGAGCGGGATGGCCGCGAGGCTTTGCACCGTGAGCCAGGGCTTGCCGCTGCCCTGCTGGGCGACGGTGAGCGTGGTGGCCTGCGGCGGCCATGGCAAGCGTGCCGTGCCGCCAGCCGAATCGAGCGCCCAGTCGATGCGCGCCGTGCCGCCGGCCTCCAGCGTGGCCACCGTCTGGCCGGCAACAGGCGCCGATTCGAACCGGGCCGAGAACTTGTCGAGCGCGAGCGCGCCCCACAGGTTGGCGGTGGTCGTGAGCCACGCGCCGCCGCGTTGCCGCGCGAGGCTGCCCACCACCATGCGCGGCAGGTCGTCGCGCCAGCCGGGCTCGTCGAGCACCGCGAGGATGAGGCGCGCCGCGTTGGCATCGGCACTGTCCATCAGCCACCACCAGAAGTCGCCTTCCTCCTGGCTGAAGCGCAGCGTGGAGCCGGCGTAGGTGAGGCGGCTGCGCAAGATCTGCTGGGCTTCATTGAGGCGCTTGGCCTGCTCGGGGATGCCGGGCACGCGCCGCAGGAGGTTGAGCCAGTCGATCACTGCGGCGGTGGGCCACTGGTTGGGCGTGAGGTGGATCGAGCCCAGCATCCGCGCGTGCGCACGGCCGTGGCGCGAGAGCGCTTCGAGCGCGGCGAGCTTGCGCACGTCGAGGTCCGCGCGCGGTGCCCAGAAGCGGCGCTCGATGCGGCCTTCGACGAAGGCGGCGAGCCCTTCCAGCATGCGCGACTGCGCGGCATCTGGCAGGGCGTAGCCGGCCTCGTGCGCCGCGGCGACCAGGTAGGCCGTGAGGCGGTCGCTGCCGCGCGCGCCGTCCTCCGCCCGCGGCGGGAAGTAGCTCGCCAGGCCATCGGCATCGAGGTAAGTCGGCAGCGTGTTGGCCACCGTGGCCCACAGCTTCGCGTCCTTCAGCCCGATGGCCCGGGAGGCCTTCTGCTCCAGGCAGATGTAGGGGTAGGTCTCGAAGTAGCGGCGTATGCCCGGCAGCGCGCCGCTCAGGCGCGGCTGCACGGCGATGTGCAGCCCGCCGCGCTTCGCGCCGGTCTCGGGCAGCGCATCGGCCGGCGGCGCCACCGGCAGCGTGGCGGTGCCATCGAGCGGCTGCAGCGTCGCTTGCAGCACACGCACCGGCACGGCCGGGCTCACGAGCTGCGTGACCTTGACGCGGTCCTTCGCCGGCTTGTCGGCGCCGATCTCGTCGGCCGCGGCCTCCCAGGCGATGCTCAGCGCCTCGCGCGGCACGGCCACGCCCCAGGTCAGCTCCTTCGCGCTGCCCGCGCTCAGCACCACCTCCTGCGGGGGCAGCGCGATCGGCGTGCGGGCGATGTCCTCGCCCACCCGCGCCGTGCCCTGCAGCGTGGCGCGCACCTTCATCTCGCGCGGCGTGGTGTTGCGCACGGTGAGCATGGCGCTGAACTGGTCGCCTTCGCGCACCACGGGCGGCAGGCCGGGCAGGGCCTGCAGGTCCTGCGTCACGCGGATGCTGGCGCTGCCGGTGCCGAACTGCTGCACGCCGGCATCGGCGATCGCCACGAGCGAGAAGCTGGTGAGCGAGTCGTTGATCGGCACCTCGATCACGGCCTCGCCTTTCGCGTCGAGCTGCACACGATCGCGCCATACGAGCAGGGTGTCGAAGAGCTCGCGCGTGGGGTTCTTGCCGCCGCCGCCGCCCGCGGCGATGGCTTTGCGGCCGTAGTGGCGCCGGCCGATGATCTCGCTCTGGCCGGTGGCCGTCTGCACGCCCCAGGGGCGCTCGCGGACGAGCGCGTGCAGCAGGTCCCACGAGTCGTTGGGCCTGAGCGCGAGCAGGCCTTCATCGACCGCGGCGAAGGCGATCTCGGCGCCAGCGAGCGGCTTGCCATCCTTCGCCACCTTCACCCGCACGGTCGCCTTCTCGCGCACGGTGTACTGCGGCCGGTCGGGCGTGACCGTCACCTGCAGCTGGTGCTCGGCAATGCCGACCTCCAGCGCCGCCACGCCGAGCTTGAAGGCCGGCTTGGCGAGGTCGACCGTGGCCGTGGGCGCCTGGTACTCGCGCCCCTCGTACCAGAAGGAGCGCGCCCAGTGGAGCGGCTCCTTCCAGCCCCAGGTGAAGAACGAATACCAGGGCACGTGGCGGATGCGCCCGCGCAGCGCCAGCACGCTCACGTAGACGTTGGGGCCCCAGCCCTTCTCGATCTTGAGCGAGACGGTGGGGTCGTCGCCGCGCAGCGTCACCACCTGCGTGGCAAGGATGCCCTCGCGCTCCACGCTCACGAGCGCGGTCGCCTCGCGGAAGGGCATGCGCACCTGCAGGCGCGCAGTCTCGCCGGGCTGGTAGCTGCGCTTCTCGGGCAGCACGTCGATGCGGTCGTCGTTGTCCTGCTCGAACCAGAGCTCGCCCTGGCGCGTCACCCACACGCTGCTGGCCGCCCGCGCGAGGTTGCCGCTGGCATCCCTGGCCTGCGCGATCAGCTCCACCTGGCCGGCGCGGTCGAGCGCGGCGTCGCACAGCAGGAGGCCGCGCTCGTCGGTGCTGCCGCTGCACAGCACGCCCAGCTCCTGGACCTCGGTGCGGTTGTCGTAGGCGTAGAAGCCGCCCACCATGCGCTTGCGCGTGCTGATCACCTGCGAGAGCCGCCCGCGCACCTCGACCTTCTGGCCCTTGATCGGCTTGCCGGCGGTGTCGAGCGCGATCGCCTGGAACAGCACGCGGCCGCGGCTGCTCGCCCACGAGCCGGTCTTCACGCCGACCACCACGGCGCTCGGCCAGAGCGGGATGCGCGTGGACGCGGTCTGCACCTCGCCGTTGGGGTCGTTGAAGCTGAGTTCGGTGATCAGTTCGCTCGCGCGTGCCAGCGCCGGCAGGTCCTTGAGCGTCACGGTGGCCGTGCCCTGGCGGTCGGTGGTGAGCGGCAGCTTGTCGGCGACGAGCTGGCCCTCGCCCGGATCGTCCTCGTCGTCCGGGCGCGCCTCGCGCGGCGGCTCGAAGCTGAATTCGTCATGGCCCGGCATGCGCAGGCTGCGCGGCTGGAGCAGCGCCGTCAGGCGCGCCGGTGCCTGCGCCATGCCGCTGCCGGAGAAATGGTTGAGCTGCACCTGCACAGGCAACTCCCTGGGCGCGATGGGCACGGCCTGCGGACCGCTCAAGCGCGCATCCACCAGCGGCAGGCGGAACTCCTCGACGCGGAAGCTGCCGCTTTCCCACGCACGCTGCGTGACCTCGTCCTTCACGTTCTCGCGCTCGAGCACGACGTCGTAGACGCCCAGGCGCGCCGCGGGCGGGATGTGCCAGCTCGTGCTCGCGCTGCGGGCGCCGTTCCACACCAGCGGCTGCACGAACTCCTGACCGCTGCCCTGGTGCACGATCTTCATGCGCGTGGGCAGCTGGTCGGCCGGCAGCATGGCCAGCCCCGACGAGGTCTCGCGGCGGATGTAGTGCTTCATCGAGACCGTCTCGCCGGCACGCAGCAGCGTGCGGTCGAACACGGTGTGGGCGCGCAGGTCGGGCTGCGGGTCGTCGCTCGTCGGGTGGCTGAATCGCCACGACTCGATACCGCGCTGCCAGCTGCTGAAGACGAAGGCGAGGTCGGGCGCCCCCTGGGCGGAGAGCGCCTTGCGCGCGGTGACGAAGTAGCCGGGGTCGGCCCTGCCGCAATCGATGTGGCGCGCATCCAGCACCTGCTCCACCTTGGCGAGGCCCTGCGCGTCGGTGCGCCCGGTCCACAGGCGGTCGCCGCGGCAGTTGTGCACGGCCACGTCGGCCTCGGGCACGGGCTTGCCACGGTCGAGGGTCGTGACGAAGACCAGGCTGGTCTCGCGGCCGAGCTTGAAGTGCACGCCGAGGTTGGTGACCAGCACACCGGTGCGCACGTACATCGGCGCCTTGCGGTCGAGCAGCGATGCGCCCAGGCGCTGCGACTCGATCTCGACCACGTGGTACCCCGGCTCGGGCAGCGGGATGCCGACCACCTCGAAGGGACGCGGGTCGCCGCCTTGCAGCTGGGGCAGGTCGAGCCGCCGCACGTCGGCGGCCTTGGCGAGCAGCGAAACCTCGCGCGTAGCGACCGAGCGCATGTGCCGGACCTCGCGCGTGCGGCCCTTGCCGTCGCTCACCTGCTCGACCTCGTACCACTCGGCCGGCGGCCGGCCGGCCTCCTGCGCGGTGATCGTGCTCTCGTGATGACGCGCCAGCCGGGTGTACCAGGCCAGGATCTCGGCGTCGCTGCGCAGCGTCTTCACGCGCACCGCACCCGAGCTCGCGGCGGGGCGCAGGTCGCCCTGCACATGGCGCAGCGTGACGGGCAGCATGGCCTCGGCGCCGCGCTCGCCCCGCTCGATCACACCGAAGGGGGCGGCGGCGAATTTCGCGATCGGCGGCGCCTCGCCCGTCGCCACCCGGAGCGGGAAGCTCGCGGCATTGGCGAGCAGGCGGCCGGCGGCGTCCTTCACCTCGCGCGGCAGCTGCAGCGTGTAGCTCGCCGATTCGGACAGCGGCGTGGGGAAGCGCAGCTCGTTCACCTCGGCGGCCTTGTCGTCACGGTCGAACTCGGGCTTGAGCGCCGCACCCGCGGCCGGCTGCAGGCGCACCGCCTCGGCCGTGGCGCGTGGCACCGGCGCCGAGAAGCGCAGCACCATGGGGCGGATCGGCATGCACGGCGCCTCGGCGCGTTCACGCTCGCAGCTGAACTCGGCCGTGAAGGGCGGACGCACGCGGAAGTCGTAGCGCTGCTCGGTGCGCGTGAGCACCTGCGGGTTGGCCTCGGAGGCGATGCCCGCGCCCCACACCAGGCGCATGGGCGTGGCTGGCGGCAGCGGGCGCTGGCAGGCGACGAGCAGCCACTGCGCCGCGTCCTTCTGCAGGCGGCGCGCCTTCAGCACCTCGTCGCGCACGGCGCCGGTGACGATGCGCACCGGCACACGCTCGCCGATGCCTTCGATCTCGCAGCGCGCATGGGCGAGCACGGTGGAGCCGACGGCAGGGCCGGTGAGGCGCAACAGGAAGTGCTGGTCTTCCTCGATGGAGGCGCCCGCGTAGGGCGAGATGTCGGCCACCGCCGGGCCGCCGGTGCTGAAGCTGAAGATCGTGGGGCCGGTCAGCGCGCCGCCGCTCGCGGGCTTCCACTCGCTGCGCGCCTTGAGCGTGCAGCGCGTGCCGGGCGGCACGGAGGCGTCGAAGTCGTAGACCCACACGCGGTCGGTGGACCAGCGGCCGGCGCCGCGCGGCACCGGGCCCGTGCACGAGAGCGCAAAGGGATCGGCCTGCCGCAGGTCGCCGAGCGGCACCACCGCCTCGGAGAACTTGACCACCACCTGCCGCACCTGCGCCACCTCGCCCTGCGGGCTCGCGCTCGTGACCGTCGCCGCGTGGGCGGTGGCGGCGCCCGCGGCAGCGACGAGCACCGCGCAGGCGTGACGGAAGGCGTAACTCAAGCGGTGCATGCCGTGTCTCCAGGCCGTCTCGGAAGGCGGCAAGGATAAGGGCTGCGTGTGGCCCGCTCAGCCTTCGCGCTGGCGCTCTTCGGCCTCGCGGCGGCGGGCCTGCGCCTCGATCTCCTTGAGGCGCGCGTCGATCACCGACGCCTCGATGAAATCGGTGTTGCCCTTGCTGCGCGCCAGACGCTGCCCGGCGCGCAGGCGGTCGACGCCGCCGATCAGGTCGCCGAGCGCGATGCGTGATTCGGCCTCGGCCCGCAGCGCACGCAGCGGCTGGCCCAGCTGCTCCCAGGTGCGGCCGAGCTGCGACCAGACCGTCGCGTCCTGCGGGTGCAGCGTGGTCCAGGTCTGCAGCTCCTCGGCGCTGCGCTGCAGGCCCGTCTTGTCGGCCCCCGCCATCGCGGCCTGCGCGACCAGCAGCATCACCGCGCGCGACGACGGTTCGCCATCGGTCTTGGCATGGGGCGCCAGCACCTCGCCGGCACGCGCGCCCTGGCCGCGCGCGAGCAGCGATTGCGCACGCAGCAGGGCCACGTCGCGCTGCGCACGCGCGTCGCCGCGGGCCGCGGCTTCGGCCACCTGCAGGGCTTCATCCGCGCGCGACCAGTCGCGCAACAGCGTCGAGGAGAGCGCACTCGCGTAGCCCGCGAGCAGGCGCTCGGCGGCGGGCGCACTCGACGCCGCCTGCAGGCCCTGCCAGCGGCGCAGCGCATCGACCCGGCTGTCCATCAGCACACGCGCGCGCGCCTGCGCGGCCGCGTGCGCCAGCACCCCGGCCGGTGCGGCGGGCGGCGCAGCCCCCAGGCGCGCACGCGCCTCGCCGATGCGCTCGGCGTTCAGCGGGTGGGTGCGCAGGTAGGGGAAGCCGCCGCTGTCGTTGAGCCGAGAGTTCTGCTCCAGCTTCTCGAACATGGCGGCCATGCCGGCGGGCGCATAGCCGGCCTGCGTCATCACGCCAAAGCCGATGCGGTCGGCCTCGCGCTCGGCATCGCGCGAGAAGTTGAGCTGGCCTTGCGCGGCCACCGCCTGGCCGCCGGTGATGAGCGCGTTGGCGCCGTCCATGCGCGTGCTGCGGCTGGCGGCGATCATGCCGAGGATCATGCTGGCCAGACCGATCAGCGATTGGCGCTGGCTGTTGGCCATCATGCGCGCGATGTGGCGCTGCGTGACGTGCGTGAGCTCGTGCGCGAGCACCGAGGCCAGCTCGTCGCGCGTGGAGGTCATGGAGATCAGGCCCAGGTGCACGCCCACGTAGCCGCCGGGCAGCGCGAAGGCGTTCACGCTGCGGTCGCGCACGAGGAAGGCCTCCCACGCGAAGCGCTGGTCGAGGTCGGGCCCGATGTCGCCGCGCTCGCGTGCGGCCTGCACCAGCGGGGCCCACAGCGACTGCAGGTATTCGAGGAGGACCGGGTCGTCGAGGTAGTCCGGATCGCGGCGGATGTCGCGCATGATCTGGTCGCCCAGGCGGCGCTCGCTGCCCACGCTCAGGTCGTCGGAGGCCGACTCGCCGAGGGCCGGCAGCCGGTTCTGCGCAAGCGTCGTCGGTGCGGCCGGGGCGAGCAGGCTCGCGGCACACAGGCTCGCGACCAGGCGGCGGAAAAGAGGGCGGGCGTTCAGCAAATCGGGCGCAACCAGGCAGAGTGGGCGTGGCGGTTGGAGCAGCGCCAGCGGCGAGAGTTCGCCCGGCGCGCGACTATCATGCCAGCGCCCCATTGCCCGCCTGTATCCAGACCATGTCCGCACCGGTGCCTCCTTCCGCTTCACCGCTCACGCATTTCGACGCGCAGGGCCAGGCCCACATGGTCGACGTGTCGGCCAAGCACGAGACCCACCGCATCGCGCGCGCGAGCGGCGTGATCCGCATGCAGCCGGCGACCTTCGAACTCATCCGCTCGGGCAGTGCGAAGAAGGGCGACGTGCTCGGCATCGCGCGCGTGGCCGCCATCCAGGCCAGCAAGCGCACGGCCGATCTGATTCCGCTGTGCCACCCTTTGCCCATCACGCGCGTGACGGTGGAGTTCGAGCTCGACGAAGCCGGCTCCTTCGTGCGCTGCACGGCACAGGTCGAGACGCTCGGCCGCACCGGCGTGGAGATGGAAGCCTTGACCGCCGTGCAGGTGGGCCTGCTCACCATCTACGACATGTGCAAGGCCGCCGACCGCGGCATGGTGATGGGCGAGATCTGCGTGCTCGAAAAGCGCGGCGGGAAGTCGGGCGACTGGGTCGCCGCGCCACTCAGCGGATCTTGAAGTCGCGGTAGTCGAAGGCCTGCGTGGCCGGCGTGCACTGGAAGGGCTTCGGCTCATCCGCCGCGCGCGGGGCATCGCATGGCGCAAAGAACGCCGCCGCATCCGGGTTGCGGAATTCGCGCAGCCGGTCGGCAAGGTAGCGCGCCCGCTCCACGTCGCCGCGCTCCGCATGCGCCTTGGCCCAGGCCATCATCAGCCGCGTGTCGAGCAGCAGGTGCGGCGCGCGGCGGAAGGCGCCCCACGCAGAGGAGGGGCGCTCGGTGACGGTGGCGGCGGCGTAGTCGGCGTGGTGGGCGAAGAAGAGGCTCTTCTGCCCCTGCGCGATGCGGCGCGTGAGCGGCGACGTGTCGGCCTCCTCGACCGAGAAGATGCGGCTCACCTGCAGGTAGTCGATCACCGCGACCACGGTGCCGAGGGCCAGCACCAGTGAGCTTGCGAGGAGCACGCCGCGCAGGCGCGTGGCGGCCCGTGCGACCGGTGGGGCCGGTGACGTCGAGTGCCCTGTGCAGATGCCGAGCGCAAACGCGGTCGGCAGCAGGAAGTAGGCGTACCACAGCGGGTACTCCAGCATGCTGTGCACCACCATCATCAGCACCATCACGAACGCCGCGCGCACCATGGCGCCGTGCGGCGCGGCCGTGATGCGGCACGCGACGAAGGCGCGCCACAGCGCCCAGGCCAGCAGCGCCAGCACCAGCGTGCCGAGCGGAAGGCCGAGCTCCACCAGCAGGTTGAGCGGCAGGTTGTGCGTGTGGTCGAAGAAGGCGACCGGGCGGCCGGGGAAGGGCGTGAGCGACCACGCGAAGTTGAACTCGCCCCAGCCGACGCCGAACCAGGCGTTCGCCTTCAGCAGGGCGAGCGCGTTGGACCAGATCGCCAGGCGCGAGCTGGAGAGATCCGACTTGTGCAGCTGCGCCTCGCCGGCGAAGGTCAGCCCCTGCGCGTGGTTCCAGGCGCTCAGGCCCCACCACGCCAGCGCATAGACGACCGGCACCGCCCACAGCAGCCGCCGGCCGAAGGGCGACAACTGCCGATCGACCAGCCCCCACACCGCGAGCAGCACGATGCAGACCATGCCCGTGCGCGAGGCCGTGAGCACCACGGCCGCCGTGAGCGCCACCGCCGCGACGGTCGTGAGGATGCGGTGGCGTGGCGCGCCTGCGTCGTCTTCACGCTCCACGTGCCGATCGTGCAGCCACACCAGCGCCACCAGCGACCACAGCAGCAGGCTGCTCAGGTGGTTGGGCTGGCGCAGGTTGCCCCCCGCGCGCCCCTGCGCGCCCGGGTACGCGATCCATTCGCCGTTGGCGAGCGTCGGGGCGAAGGTCTGGATGAGCGCGAGCGGCACGCTCAGCAAGCCCGCGATGACGAGCGCCGAGGCCACGGCGCGGAAGAGTGTCTCGGCCGCATCGCTCGCTGACCGCTCGGCCACGAGGAAGGTGAGCGCCGCAGCGCCGAGCAGGCCGAGCGCGGACCACGCGAGCGGAGCCGGCAGGCCTTGCGTCGCCGTTGAGAAAACGACACCGGCCCCCATGAGCGCCAGCGCGACCAGCACCGGGGCCGCACGGCGCCACGACGCGACGAGCGCGCTACCGGGCAATGCGGCCGACGCCAACGCCAACAGGCATCCCCATCCGACCAGTGCCACGGCCTGGTTCAGGAATGTTGTGGACGGCGCCATGTTCCGCGCGAGGAGCGC
>JBIQJS010000043.1:0-28348 GCA_044507405.1 Rubrivivax sp.
CGCTTTTCGAGCGTTGCAATGAATTGCCCCGCCTCCATCAGGCTGTCGTGCGTGCCCGTGTCCAACCACGCATACCCGCGCCCCATGATCTCGACGTTCAGCTGACCTTGCTCCAGGTACCGGGCGTTGACGTCGGTAATCTCGAGTTCCCCTCGTGCCGACGGCTTGATGCTTGCGGCGATGTCGCACACCTGCTCGTCGTAGAAATACAGGCCTGTCACGGCGTAGTTGCTCTTCGGTGCCTCGGGCTTTTCCTCGATGCTCAGGGCACGCTTGTCTGCATCAAAGGCCACGACCCCATAGCGCTCGGGATCGTGCACGTGATAGGCAAAGACCGAGGCTCCGGTTTGGCGTCCAGCGGCGGAGTGCAGCAGCTTCTGCAGGTCGTGCCCATAGAAGATGTTGTCCCCCAGCACCAGCGCACTCGGCTGGCCGTTCACGAACTGCTTGCCGAGGATGAAGGCTTGTGCCAGGCCGTCGGGACTTGGCTGCACGCAGTAACTGATGTTGACACCCCACTTCTCGCCGTTGCCCAGCAGGGCCTCGAAGCGCGGCGTGTCCTGTGGCGTGCTGATCAACAGGATGTCGCGGATGCCGGCGAGCATCAGCGTGGCCAGCGGGTAGTACACCATCGGCTTGTCGTACACCGGCAGCAACTGCTTGCTGATGGCGAGCGTGGCCGGGTGCAGGCGGGTGCCGGAGCCGCCGGCCAGGATGATGCCCTTGCGGGATGTGGAGCTCATTGCGGTCCCCTCTGTGTACCGTTGCTATTCGTTGTAGTCATAGGCCTGGAACCCCGCCTTTTTCACCAGGCTGTCGCGCTGCGCGGATGTGTAGTCCGCCTCCATCATCTCCTTGACCAACTCGGCCAATGAAGTCCGAGGTGTCCAGCCCAGCTTGGCCTTGGCCTTGGAAGGATCTCCGTGCAGCGTTTCCACCTCGGTGGGGCGGTAGTACCGAGGGTCCACACGCACGATGACGTCGCCGACCTTGCACTTCGCCTTGTCGCCATCGACCTGCCGAACGACGCCGACTTCCTCATCGCCGCTTCCTTCGAAGCTCAGCGTCAGGCCCACCTCTCTGGCGGCCAGCTCGACGAACTGGCGCACGCTGTGCTGCACGCCCGTTGCGATCACGAAATCTTCCGGTTCGCGTTGCTGAAGCATGAGCCATTGCATCTCGACGTAGTCACGTGCGTGTCCCCAGTCGCGCAGGGCGCTCATGTTGCCGAGGTACAGGGTGTCCTGCAGCCCGAGCGCGATGCGCGCCATGGCGCGGGTGATCTTTCGGGTCACGAACGTCTCGCCACGCAGCGGACTTTCGTGATTGAAGAGGATGCCGTTGCAGGCGTACAGGCCATACGCCTCACGGTAGTTCACGGTGATCCAGTAGCCGTAGAGCTTCGCGACGGCATAGGGGCTGCGCGGGTAAAAGGGAGTCGTCTCTTTCTGAGGGACTTCTTGCACCAGGCCATACAGCTCGGACGTGCTCGCCTGGTAGAAGCGGGTCTTCTTTTCGAGCCCGAGGATGCGGATCGCTTCCAGGATGCGCAGCGTGCCGATGCCGTCGGCATTGGCGGTGTATTCGGGCGTCTCGAAGGACACGGCGACGTGGCTCATGGCGGCGAGGTTGTAGATCTCGTCGGGCTGTACCTGCTGGATGATCCTGATGAGGTTCGTCGAGTCGGTCAGGTCGCCGTAATGCAGCTTGAAGCGGCGCCCTTCGACGTGAGGATCCTGGTAGAGGTGGTCGATGCGGTCGGTGTTGAACAGCGAGCTCCTGCGCTTGATGCCATGGACGACATAGCCCTTCTTCAGCAGGAACTCGGTGAGGTAGGCGCCGTCCTGCCCGGTCACGCCGGTGATCAGTGCAACTTTTGGCTGTGTCATGTGGGTCTCGGCTCGGCTGGTGCCGCTTCATTCACGCTGCGGAAGCGTCGTTGTAGAAGGGGGCCGTTTCATAGGCATGGCGTATGCCATCGGCGAGGTCGATCTTCGCCGACCACCCCAGCGCTGCAAGCCGGCTCACGTCCAGCAGCTTGCGCGGAGTGCCGTCTGGCTTGCTGGCGTCAAAGACGATTTCGCCCTTGAAGCCGACTGCGCGCATGACCATGGTCGCGAGCTCACGAATGGTGACATCGCGGCCAGTCCCGACGTTCAACAACGGGCCCTCGTACCCACGCTCCATCAGGAAGACGCAGGCGCTGGCGAGGTCGTCCACGTGCAGGAACTCGCGGCGCGGCGTGCCACTGCCCCAGACCACCAGCGACTTGTCCCCACGTTGTCTGGCTTCATGTGCCTTGCGGATCAGCGCCGGCAGCACGTGGCTGTTCGCGAGGTCGTAGTTGTCGTTCGGGCCGTAGAGATTCGTCGGCATCACGCTGATGTACTTGCGGCCGTACTGGGCGTTGATGGCCTCGGCGAGCTTGATGCCTGCGATCTTGGCCAGCGCGTAGGGTTCGTTCGTCGGCTCAAGCGGGCCCGTGAGCAGGTAGCTCTCCTGGATGGGCTGCGGGCAGTCGCGCGGATAGATGCAGCTGGAGCCCAGGAACATCAGCCGTTGCACGTTGGCCAGATGCGCGGCGTGCAGGAGGTTGGTTTCCATGACGAGGTTCTCGTACAGGAAATCGGCGCGATAGATGTTGTTGGCCTGGATCCCGCCGACCTTGGCGGCTGCCATGAAGATGTAGTCCGGGCGCGTGTCTCGCAGAAAGTCCTCGACGGCACGCTGGTCCAGGAGATTCAGTTCCTGCCGCGTGCGCGTGAGGATGTTGCGGTAGCCCGCGGCGGTCAGCCGACGTACGAGCGCGGAGCCGACCATGCCTCGATGGCCGGTCACATAGATCTTGGCGTCTTGGTTCATCGGGTCCGGTGCAAACGTCGGCACCTCGAGCGTTCAGGCGGAGGGCAGCACTTCTGTGAGCATGCGCTCGACCCCCATCCGCCAGTCCGGCGGGGCCAGCCCAAACGCCTCACGAAGCTTCGATGTGTTCAGCCGCGAATTCCCCGGCCGCCTCGCCGGCGTAGGAAACGCACTCGTCGGCACCGGCTCGATCGCCTCCGGTGCTACCTTGATCGGCTGCCCCGCTGCGCGAGCGAACTCGATCACGTGGCGTGCGTAGTCGTGCCAGGTGGTCTCGCCGGAGGCGACGGCGTGGTAGGTGCCGCCGAGCAGGGGCTGTTGGTGCACCGCGCGCAATGCGTGCGCCGTGATGTCGGCCAACAGCTCCGCACCCGTGGGCGCGCCGAACTGGTCGTTGATCACGGTCAGCCGGTCGCGCTCGCGGGCGAGCTTGAGCATGGTCTTGGCGAAGTTGCCGCCACGCGCGGCATAGACCCAGCTGGTGCGCAGGATCAAGTGCTTCGCGCCGCTCGCGCGGATGGCTTCTTCGCCTTCGAGCTTGGTCTGCCCGTAGACGCTCAGCGGGCCGGTGGGCGAGTCTTCGATCCACGGCGTGCTGCCGCTGCCATCGAAGACGTAGTCGGTGCTGTAGTGCGCGAGCCATGCGCCGATGGCGGCGGCCTCTCGGGCGAGCACGCCGACGGCGGCCGCATTGATCGTGCGGGCGAGTTCCGGCTCGCTCTCGGCCTTGTCGACCGCGGTGTGGGCCGCAGCATTGACGATGATCTGCGGCGCGACCGTGCGCACGGTGCCGGCGAGCGACTCGGGCCTGGTGAAGTCGGCGCTGAGCGGGCCGGGGCTGTCGAAGTCGAGGGCGATCACGTCACCGAGCGGGGCGAGCGCGCGCTGCAGTTCCCAGCCGACCTGTCCGTTCTTGCCGAAAAGCAGGATCTTCATGCGACGGACCGGTCGGCGTAGTTGCGCGCAACCCATTCGCGGTACGAGCCGCTTTGCACGTGCTGCACCCAGTCCTCGTTCGCGAGGTACCACTGCACCGTCTTGCGGATGCCGGTCTCGAAGGTCTCGGTGGGCCTCCAGCCGAGCTCGCGCTCGAGCTTGCGGGCGTCGATGGCGTAGCGGCGGTCGTGGCCGGGACGATCTGTCACGTGGGCGATGAGGCGGGTGTACGAGCCGGCGGCATCGGGGCGCAGCTCGTCGAGCAGGGCGCAGATCGTCTTCACGATCTCGATGTTGGGTTTCTCGTTCCAGCCGCCGACGTTGTAGGTCTCGCCGAGCCGGCCGCGCGCGAGCACCTCGCGGATGGCCGCGCAGTGGTCCTTGACGTAGAGCCAGTCGCGCACCTGCATGCCGTCGCCGTACACGGGCAGGGGCTTGCCGGCCAGCGCGTTGACGATCATGAGCGGGATCAGCTTCTCGGGGAAGTGATAGGGCCCGTAGTTGTTGCTGCAGTTGGTGGTGACGACCGGCAGGCCGTAGGTGTGGTGCCAGGCGCGCACGAGGTGGTCACTCGCTGCCTTGCTGGCCGAGTACGGGCTGTTGGGCTCGTAGGGGTGGTCTTCGGTGAAGGGCGGGTCGGTGGGCTTGAGCGAGCCGTAGACCTCGTCGGTCGAGACGTGGTGGAAGCGGAAGGCTGCCTTCGCCGCGCCCTGCAGGCCCGTCCAGTGGCCGCGCGCCGCCTCGAGCAGCGTGTAGGTGCCGTTGACGTTGGTCTGCACGAAGGCGCCCGGGCCGTGGATGCTGCGGTCCACGTGGCTCTCGGCCGCGAAGTGCACGATGGCACGCGGCTGGTGTTCCTGGAGCAGCCGGTCGAGGAGCGGGCGGTCGCAGATGTCGCCCTGCACGAAGATGTGCCGCGGGTCCTGCGCCAGCGACTTGAGGTTCTCGAGGTTGCCCGCGTAGGTGAGGGCGTCGAGGTTGACGACCGGCTCGCCGGTGGCCTCGATCCAGTCGAGCACAAAGTTTGCGCCGATGAAGCCTGCGCCGCCGGTGACGAGAATCATGCGTTTCGAATGGCTGGAGATGAGGCAGAGCCCGGGCCGGATCTGCCGGCGGCGATTCTAGTGGCCCCATTTGCGGTGCAGGTCGGGGATTCCGGGGCGGGAGATAATCCGCGGATGACTCAAACAGCCGTTGACTCCCTCGGACCTTCGCCTTCACAAGAGGCTGCGGCCGATGCTGCGCCGCCGGCGGACATGCGTTTTGCCGCGCTCGGTCTGCATCCGGTGCTGGAAAAGGCCATCGCCGAAACCGGCTACACCACGATGACGCCCATCCAGGCCAAGGCGATCCCGATCGTGCTGGCCGGGCGCGACGTGATGGGCGCTGCGCAGACCGGCACCGGCAAGACCGCCGCCTTTTCGCTGCCGCTCCTGCAGAAGATGCTCAAGCACGAGAACAGCAGCGCCTCGCCGGCCCGTCACCCGGTGCGCGCTCTGGTGCTTGCGCCCACCCGCGAACTGGCAGATCAGGTCGCCAAGAACATCAAGACCTACTCCAAGCACACCAAGCTGCGCGCGATGGTGGTCTTCGGCGGCGTGGACATGAAGCCGCAGACCCTGGAGTTGAAGGCCGGTGTCGAAGTGCTGATCGCGACCCCTGGCCGCCTGCTGGACCACATCGAAGCCAAGAACTGCGTGCTCAACCAGGTCGAATACGTCGTGCTCGACGAGGCCGACCGCATGCTCGACATCGGCTTCCTGCCCGACCTGCAGCGCATCCTGAGCTACCTGCCCAAGCAGCGCCAGACGCTGCTCTTCTCGGCCACCTTCTCGCCCGAGATCAAGCGCCTGGCCGAGAGCTACCTGCAGGACCCGATCCTGGTCGAGGTGGCTCGGCCCAATGCCACGGCCTCCACCGTGGAGCAGCGCTTCTACAGCGTCGCCACCGACGACAAGCGGGCGGCCGTGCGCAAGCTCCTGAAGGATCGCGAGATCAGCCAGGCGATCGTCTTCGTCAATTCGAAGCTCGGCTGCGCACGGCTGGCTCGGTCGCTGGAGCGCGACGGCCTGCGCACCAACGCGCTGCACGGCGACAAGTCGCAGGACGAGCGCCTGAAGGCGCTGGACGCGTTCAAGCGCGCGGAGGTCGACGTGCTGGTCTGCACCGACGTGGCGGCCCGCGGGCTGGACATCGCCGACCTGCCGGCGGTCATCAACTTCGACGTGCCCTTCAATGCCGAGGACTACGTGCACCGCATCGGCCGCACCGGTCGCGCAGGGGCTTCTGGCCTGGCGATGACGCTCGTGACGCGCGAGGACACCCGCCTCGTCGGCGACATCGAGAAGCTGATCAAGAAGAAGGTCGAGCTCGAACCGCTGGAGCTCGACGAAGGGCGCCCGCCGCGCGAGCGGGACGAGCGCCGCCGCACCCGCGATGCCGACGAGGCGCCCCGCCCGGCGCGTGCCGCCGCAGCGCCGCGGCCGGCGTCCCGCGACCCCTTCTTCGACCAGCCTTACGAGCCCAGCCCCTCGGCCGAGCCGCCTGCCTGGGAGCGCACCAAGGTGGCTGCGCCGGTCGCCACGGGTCGTCTGTCGCCCAACATCAAGCCGAAGAAGAAGGTCGCCGCGCTGTTCGGCGGCAAGCCGCCATCGGCCGGCTGAACGTCCCGTTCAGCGGGCCAGGAACGAAAACACCGCTGGCACGTCGGCCGGCATGGCCCGCGATGCCACCGTCCATTTCGCCACCCGGTCGGTGTGCGTCCATCCGCCGGGGAGCGTGAGGCCGCAGCTCACCGAGAGCCAGGTGTCGCCATGCAGTTGCGAGACGAGCGCCGCGAGCAGGGCCTCGTTGCGATACGGGGTCTCGATGACGAGCTGGGTCTGGGCGTGACGCCTGGAGGTGCCTTCCAGCTCGCGGATGCGGGCGGCGCGTTCTCCGGTCTCGACCGGCAGGTAGCCCGCGAACGCAAAGCTTTGTCCGTTGAGGCCGCTGGCCGCCAGGGCCAGCATCAGCGAGCTCGGCCCGCTCAGCGGGCGCACCGTGATCCCGCGCCCGTGCGCGGCCTGCACCAGCCCGGCCCCCGGGTCGGCGACCGCGGGCAGGCCGGCTTCGGAGATCAACCCGAGGTCGTGCCCCTGGAGGGCTGGCGCCAACAGTGCCGCCCAGTCGGGCGCGGGCGGCGCCTTGGCGCCCTTGGGCGGGCGGGGCAGTTCCACGATCGAGATCGACTGCAGCGGCTGGGCGAGCGGCACCAGCGCGTCGACGCGCTTCAGGAAGGCGCGTGTCGTCTTGGCGTTCTCGGCGACCCAATGGGTGAGGCGCGCGGCGACGTGCAGCACTTCGAGCGGCAGCACGTGCTGCAGGTCGGCGCCCGCCGGGCTGCCCAGATCCAGCGTGTTGGGAACCAGCAGCAGCTGGCCTGGCGCTGGTGTCATGCCTGGAGTGGGTCCACACCTGCGCCGCGAAGCAGTTCACAGGTTCTGATGAGCGGCAGGCCGACCAGCGCCGTGGGATCGTCGGATTCGATGGCGGCCAGCAGGGCGATTCCGAGCGCCTCCGACTTCGCGCTGCCGGCGCAGTCATATGGCTGTTCGGCGCGCAGGTAGTGCTCGATCTCCTCGTCGCGGAGGTCGCGAAAGCGGACTTTCACCGGCACCAGCGACGAGGCTTCGTACCCTCGCGCCAGGCAGACGACCGCCACCGCCGTCTGGAACACCACCGCCTTCCCGCGCATGGCGCGCAGCTGCTCGGTGGCACGGGCATGGTCGCCCGGCTTGCCGACCGGCTGGCCCTCGAGATCGGCGACCTGGTCCGAGCCGATCACGGCGGCGTCGGGGAACTGCGCCGCCACCGCACGGGCTTTCGCGATCGCCAGGCGCAAGGCGAGCGCGGAAGGGGCCTCGTCCGGCCGGGGCGTTTCATCGACCTGCGGCGCGTGCACCTCGAAGGGCAGGCGCAGGCGTTGCAGCAGCTCGCGCCGGTAGCGCGAGGTCGAACCCAGGATGAGGGGAGGGCGTTCGGTCATGGGCTGCGATTGTCCATGCGCGCCGCCACTTAAACTGCCGCTCATGAAAGCGCGCGATGCGGATCCGCTGAAACTGGACGTCGAAGCCCTGGCCAAGGCCGGCGAGCGGCTCGAGGGCACCTGGCCCGTGGCCGACCTCGAGCGGCTGGCGGCCTCCGTCGTGACCGGCACGGGTACCGGCGACGTCACCTGGCAGGCCGAAGGCGAGTTGCGGCCCGTGCGTGGTGGCGCTGGAGAGGTCTGGCTGCACGTGCAGGCCGACACGTCCCTGATGCTCGAATGCCAGCGCTGCCTGGGGCCGGTGGCCGCCGACGTCCATGCCGAGCGCTCCTTCCTTTTCGTGCACGGCGAGGAGGCTGCGGCCGCACTCGATTCGGACCACGAGGACGACGTGCTCGCCCTCACGCGGTCGCTCGACCTGCGCAGCCTGGTCGAGGACGAACTCCTGCTGGCGTTGCCGCTCGTGCCGCGTCACGAGGTCTGCCCCGAGCCCCTGCCTGCCGGCAGCGAGGAGGAGCTCGTCGACGAGGAAAAGCCGAACCCGTTCGCAGTTCTCGCGTCGTTGAAGCGCGGGGGTTTTCCGAATTAGCGTCGGTTGCAGCCTGCATGCTAGAATTGCGGGCTTTCCGTGCGGGTGACAGGCTCACGCGTCCACGGCCCCAACCCCTGGCTCCTGCGCTCTGTCCACGACAGGGTAAGAGCTGCAGGAGATCTAAGGAGCAATTCCATGGCTGTCCAGCAAAACAAGAAGTCGCCGTCCAAGCGCGGCATGCACCGTTCGCACAATGCCGTGCCCGCGCCCGGCACCGCGATCGAGCCCACCACCGGTGAAACGCACCTGCGCCACCACATCAGCCCCAACGGTTTCTACCGTGGGCGCAAGGTGCTCAAGAGCAAGGCAGACGCCTGATTCGCAGCGGCGAGAGGCGCCGATCGGCGCCCAGGTTCGCGAAAGATCGCGTGCACCGCTGATGCTTGAGGCAACATTTCCACCCGGCCTGCGCGACGCTGCAGTGTCGGGTGTTTGCTTTTCTGTGTGACGCTTCCATGAATCCTCCCGTGGCGCATCCTGTCAACGACATGGTCCGTCTCTCCGTCGATTGCATGGGTGGCGACCACGGTCCTTCGGTCACGCTCCCGGCGTGCCGGGCCTTTCTGAACGCACACCCCAAGGCGCAGCTGATCCTCGTCGGCAAGGCCGAAGCGCTGGCCGAAGCCGCGCACTGGGAGCGCTGCACGATCGTCGCGGCCAGCGAGGTGGTCGAGATGGACGATCCGATCGAGGTCGCCCTGCGCAAGAAGAAGGATTCTTCGTTGCGCGTCGCCCTCAACCAGCTCAAGGCCGGCCGCGACGGGCAACCCCCGAACGCACACGTGTGCGTGTCGGCCGGCAACACTGGCGCGCTCATGGCGGTGGCGCGCTACCTGCTCAAGACGATGGAAGGCATCGACCGCCCGGCCATCGCCACCGTCATGCCCAACGCGCGTGACGGATTCACGACGGTGCTTGATCTCGGTGCCAACGTCGACTGCTCCCCTGAGCACCTGCTGCAATTCGCGGTGATGGGCAGTGCGCTCGTCTCGGCCGTCGAAGGCAAGGAGAACCCGACGGTGGGTCTGCTCAACATTGGCGAGGAGATCATCAAGGGCAGCGAGACGATCAAGAAGGCCGGCGAGCTGCTGCGCGCTGCTGCCGAAGGCGACCACATCAACTTCCACGGCAACGTCGAAGGCAACGACATCTTCAAGGGCACGACCGACATCGTCGTGTGCGACGGGTTCGTGGGCAACGTGGCGCTCAAGACTTCCGAAGGCCTGATCGTCACGCTCGTGGGCTTCATCAAGCAGGAGTTCAGCCGCAACGTCTTCACGAAGCTCGTGGCGCTGGCGGCACTTCCTGTCCTGAGCCGGCTCAAGCGCCGTATCGACCCGCGCCGCTTCAATGGCGCAGCCCTGCTGGGCCTGCGTGGGCTCGTCTTCAAGAGCCACGGTTCGGCCGATGCGTTCGCGTTCGAAGGAGCCCTCAATCGGGCTTATGATGCGGCCCGCAATTGTTTGCTTGACCGGGTACACGACCAGATTCAAGAGACGCTTCAGGCGATGCCCGCGGGGCTCACCGCAGAAGAGTCCGCAAACTCGGGTGACGCTGCCCTCGCTGCATGACCTCTCCTTCTTCCGGCTATTCGCGCATCACGGGCACCGGCAGCCATCTGCCGCCCAAGCGTGTGAGCAATGCCGATCTGGCCGCGCAACTCGCTGCCCAGGGCATCGAAACCTCTGACGACTGGATCGTTGCCCGCACCGGCATCCGCGCGCGCCATTTCGCTGACGCCGACGTCGCCTGCAGCGATCTCGCCGTCGAAGCTGCGCGCCAGGCGCTGGCTGCCGCCAACGTCGACGCATCGCAGATCGACCTCATCATCCTTGCCACGTCTACGCCGGACATGGTGTTCCCGTCCACGGCCTGCATCGTGCAGCGCAAGCTCGGCATCCAGGGCTGCGCGGCCTTCGACGTGCAGGCGGTGTGCTCGGGCTTCGTCTACGCGCTGACGGTCGCCGACTCGATGATCCGCACGGGCGCGGCGCGCAAGGCGCTCGTCATCGGCTCGGAGGTCTTCTCGCGCCTGCTCGACTTCAGCGACCGCACCACCTGCGTGCTCTTCGGCGACGGGGCCGGCGCGGTGGTGCTCGAGGCGAGCGACACGCCCGGCATCCTCGCGAGCGAGCTGCATGCCGACGGCCGCCATGTGGACATCCTCTGTACCCCGGGCGCCGTGTCCAACGGCGAGGTGCTGGGCGTGCCCTTCCTCAAGATGGACGGCCAGGCGGTCTTCAAGCTGGCCGTGGGCGTGCTCGAAGACGTGGCGCGATCGGTGTTGCAAAAGGCCGGCCGGGAGGCGCAAGACATCGACTGGCTGATCCCGCACCAGGCCAACATCCGCATCATGCATGGCACCGCCAAGAAGCTGAAGCTGCCGCTGGAGAAGGTGGTCGTCACGGTGGACGAGCACGGCAACACCTCGGCGGCGTCGATTCCGCTGGCGCTGGACGCAGCCGTGCGCTCGGGCTCCATCAAGCGCGGCGACACGCTGATGCTCGAAGGCGTCGGCGGCGGGTTCACCTGGGGCGCAGTCCTCCTGGATTTCTGAGCTGCGGCTCGATGCGGCGCCGGTGCAGGCGCACGCCCAACAGACGAAAGTAGTGTTGCGATGACACCGTTTGCATTCGTATTTCCGGGGCAAGGCTCCCAGTCGGTCGGCATGCTCAACGCCTGGGGCGATCACCCGGCCGTGCGCGAGACGCTGGCCGAGGCCGCCGACGTGCTGGGCGAAGACGTCGCCGGCATCATCCAGGCCGGCCCGAAGGAAACGCTGGACCTCACCACCAACACCCAGCCCTACATGCTCACCGCGGGGGTCGCGTGCTACCGCGCCTGGTTGGCCGAAGGCGGCGCCCGGCCCGCCATCGTGGCCGGCCACTCGCTCGGCGAATACAGCGCCCTCGTGGCCGCTGGCAGCCTGAGCCTGGCAGAGGCCCTGCCGCTCGTGCGCTTCCGGGCGCAGGCCATGCAGCAGGCCGTGCCCGTCGGGCAGGGCAGCATGGCGGCCATCCTGGGGCTGGACGCGTCGCAGGTGATCGAAGGCTGCGCCGAAGCGGCGGCCGAGGTCGGCGAAGCGGTGGAAGCCGCGAACTTCAACGACCCGAAGCAGACCGTGATCGCTGGCACCAAGGCCGCCGTGGACCGCGCCTGCGAGGTGCTCAAGGCCAAGGGGGCCAAGCGTGCGCTGCTGCTGCCTGTTTCGGCGCCTTTTCATTCGAGCCTCATGAAGCCGGCGGGCGAAGCGTTGAAGGGGCGGCTGTCCGAGACCACGATCGCGGCACCGCAGATTCCGCTCGTCAACAACGTCGACGTGGCCGAGCAGGCGGACCCGGACGCGATCCGCGATGCGCTGTACCGCCAGTCGTTCGGCGCCGTGCGCTGGGTCGAGACCATTCAGGCCATCCGCTCGCGGGGCATCACCCACATCGTCGAATGCGGGCCCGGCAAGGTGCTGGCCGGCATGGTCAAGCGCATCGATGCCGAGGCCGTCGGGCTCGCGATGTACGACCCGGCCACGCTGGCCGACGTGAAAGGAGCACTCGCATGAGCGAGCTTCAATTCGCAGGACAGGTGGCCCTGGTCACCGGTGCGTCACGCGGCATCGGCCGGGCGATCGCGCTGCAGCTCGCGGCCGAGGGCCTGAAGGTGATCGGCACGGCGACGACCGATGCCGGCGCCCAGGCGATCACCGAGGCGCTGGCCGCCCATGCGGGCAGCCGTGGCATCTGCCTGAACGTGAACGACGGCCCGGCGGTCGAAGCCGCCATCGAGGCCATCGTCAAGGAGCACGGTGCGCTGCACGTGCTCGTCAACAACGCCGGCATCACCCGGGACATGCTGTCCATGCGCATGAAGGATGACGACTGGGACGCGGTGATCGACACCAACCTCAAGGCCGTCTTCCGCACCAGCCGTGCCGTGACCAAGCCCATGATGAAGCAGCGCTACGGCCGCATCGTCAACATCACGAGCGTGGTCGGCGCGAGCGGCAATCCGGGCCAGGCCAACTACGCCGCCGCCAAGGCCGGCGTCGCTGGCATGACCCGGTCGCTGGCGCGGGAACTCGGCACTCGTGGCATCACGGTCAACTGCGTGGCGCCCGGGTTCATCGAGACCGACATGACCAAGAAGCTTTCCGAACAGCAGACCGGCGCCCTCATGGCGCAGATCCCGCTCGGCCGGCTCGGCCAGGCCTCTGACATTGCGCACGCCGTGGCCTTTCTCGCCTCGCCGCAGGCGGCCTACATCACGGGCACCGAATTGCACGTGAACGGCGGCATGTTCATGAACTGAGCTGGCGCGCCAGAACACCATTTCCTGACCGGTCCCCTGCCCACCGGCAACGCCTTGGGCGTGCTCCCGAGCACCCACCCTACAGGCCGTAGAATCTCGGGCTGTTTACGTAAACCCTCCTGGAGGAGTCATGAGCGATATCGAAGCACGTGTGAAGAAGATCATTGCCGAGCAACTCGGCGTGCCCGAGGCCGATGTGTCCAACGAAAAGGCCTTCGTGGCTGATCTGGGCGCCGACTCGCTTGACACGGTGGAACTGGTGATGGCGCTGGAAGACGAGTTCGGCATCGAGATTCCCGACGAGGAAGCCGAGAAGATCACCACCGTCCAGCTGGCGATCGACTACGCGCTCAAGCACCAGAAGGCCTGATTCGTTCCGGAGTCGTTTCCATGTCACGTCGCCGCGTCGTCATCACCGGCCTCGGGCTCATCAGCCCCGTGGGCAATACGGTGGAAGAAGGCTGGGCCAATCTCGTTGCCGGCAAGTCGGGCATCGACACCATCACGAGGTTCGACGCCTCGGGTTTCAGCTGCCAGTTCGCCGGCGAGGTGAAGGGGTTCAAGGTCGAGGACTACATCCCCGGCAAGGAAGCCCGCCACATGGACACGTTCATCCACTATGGCATCGCCGCTTCGGCGCAGGCCATCCAGGATGCGGGCCTGCCGACCGGCGACCAGTTGAGCGAAGAGGAGGCCGAGCGCATCGGCTGCCTCGTGGGCTCGGGCATCGGCGGTCTGCCGATGATCGAAGAGACCCATGGTGAGTACACGAGCCGCGGCCCGCGTCGCATCTCGCCCTTCTTCGTGCCGGCATCGATCATCAACATGATCTCGGGCCACGTTTCGATCCGCTTCGGCTTCACCGGCCCGAATCTCGCAATCGTGACCGCCTGCACCACCGGTCTGCACTCCATCGGCCAGGCCGCGCGCCTGATCGAGTACGGAGATGCCGACGTGATGATCGCCGGCGGTGCCGAATCGACGATCTCGCCGCTGGGCATCGGCGGCTTCACGGCCCCGCGTGCACTGTCGTCGCGCAACGACGACCCGAAGACCGCCTCGCGCCCGTGGGACAAGGACCGCGACGGCTTCGTCCTGGGTGAGGGTGCCGGCGTGCTGGTGCTCGAAGAGTACGAGCGCGCCAAGAAGCGCGGCGCGAAGATCTACGCCGAGATCGCGGGTTTCGGCATGGGCGCCGACGCGTATCACATGACCGCGCCCAACGTGGACGGTCCCAAGCGCTCCATCCGAGCGGCCTTGCGCAATGCCGGCATCGACGGCAGCCAGGTCCAGTACCTGAACGCGCACGGCACCTCCACGCCCCTCGGCGACGTGAACGAGACCAACGCGATCAAGCTCGCGTTCGGCGACCACGCGAAGAAGCTGGTCGTGAACTCCACCAAGTCCATGACCGGGCACCTGCTCGGCGGCGCGGGCGGGATCGAGTCGGTGTTCACGGCGCTGGCCGTGCAACGTCAGGTGTCGCCGCCGACGATCAACATCTTCAACCAGGATCCCGAGTGCGACCTGGACTACTGCGCCAACACCGCGCGAGACCTGAAGATCGACTACGCCGTCAAGAACAACTTCGGCTTTGGCGGCACCAACGGCACGCTGGTCTTCAAACGCGTCTGAACGCCGCGTTGCCGTCCAGTTCCGGCCGCTGTCATGCACGCGCCGCCGCCGCTGCAGTTCACGCTGCACCGCTATGGACTCTGGCGCGCTGCATGCGCGTGCCTCGTCATCCTTTCCTTCCTGGTGATGGCCGCGTGGGCCCCGAGCGCCGTGTTCGCACATCCCGTCGGCTTGTTCGCAGCCGCGGCCATCTGGCTCACGGCGTCGGCAGGGCTGCTGGCGCACGCCTTTCGACTGGCCGCGGTCAGCCTCCGGTGGAACGGCCAATCGTGGCGCTACGGGCCGGATGCGACCCGTGGCGAGGAGCCGATGGCCGGCCGGCTGACGGTGGCCGTGGACCTTGGCGACTGGATGCTCCTGCAGTACACGCCCGACGGTGCGCGACGCAGCGTCTGGTTGCCGGCACAGCGCCGCGGACATGCGCACGGCTGGCATGGTCTGCGCGCTACGGTATATTGCGCGCGTCCTGTTTCCCAGCCCGTTGCAACGCCGTTCTGAACACCTCGAATGACCGCCACTGACGCCGATGCACCGCTGATCGAACGCGTCAAGCAGGGCGACGTGAAGGCGTTCGAGATGCTCGTGGTGAAGTACCAGCGCCGCATCGAACGGCTGATCGGCCGGATGGTGCGTGACGTGGACCTGGTGCCCGACATCGCCCAGGAAACCTTCATCCGGGCCTACCGCGCGATCCCGCAGTTCCGCGGCGAAAGCGCCTTCTACACCTGGCTGTACCGCATTGCCGTCAATACGGCGAAGAAGGCGTTGGTCGACCTCAAGCGCGACCCGATCGTGACGGAATCCGCACGCGCCTCGCGGGACGAGGACGACGAAACTTCCCGCGTGGAATCCGAACTAAGCCACGGCGAAACCCCCGATGCGATGCTGGCGAGCAAGGAAATTGCGTCCGCCGTGAATGCCTCCATAGAAGCGCTCTCCGAGGATCTGCGGCAGGCCATTACCCTGCGCGAAATCGAAGGGCTCAGCTATGAAGAGATCGCCGAGGTCATGAATTGCCCGATCGGAACGGTGAGGTCTCGCATCTTTCGCGCGCGTGAAGCGATTGCGCAGCGCCTGCGCCCGCTGCTGGACACGCGGGAAGGAGAGCGGTGGTGAGTGCGCTGGTGTGGTGTTGGAGTGCTGGAGGTTGTGATGTCTCAAGGATCTGAAGGCGTGAGCCCGGCGGCGCAGGATCTGTCGTCGCTGATGGACGGGGAACTCGATGCGTCTGCCGCAGCGCAGGCCTGTCGTGCCTGGCGAGACGATCCGCAACTGCGCAGCCAGTGGCATGCGTATCACCTGATCGGCGACGTGTTGCGGTCCGAGGACCTCGCGTCCGATGCATCGCGTGATGCGGCTTTCCTCGCCGGGCTGCGCAAGCGCCTGGCCGAAGAGCCGGTCGTGCTCGCGCCCGCGTCGACGCCTGGTGCCGCGATCGATCAGCCCGCGCCCCGCAGGTCGCGGCGCACCTGGCGCGCCACCGCCGCCGTCGCAGCGGGTTTTGCGGTCGTTGCGGGCACGCTGGTCGTGACGCAGATGAGCACGCTGCCGGGCGTTCCTGCCGGGGCCCAGCTGGCCACCGCGCCGGCCCCCGAGGCGCGGGCGGTGGTCGTGGCCGACCGGGCCGCATCGGCCACGGCCGAACCGCCCAGCGTGGTGCTCAATGGGCAGATCGTGCGCGACGCCCGTCTGGATGAATACCTGGCCGCCCACAAGAAGTTTGGTGGCAGCTCGCTTCCCGGGGGGCCTTCGGGCTTCCTGCGCAATGCCTCGGTCGAGGCGCCGGCGCGCTGACCCGCCATGCTGCTGAGACTGCCTGCCTTCGTCTTTGCCTGTGCTGCCCTTGCATCCGTTCCGCTCGCGCACGGCCAGACGGCGCTCACGAGCGGGGACCCCTTCGTCGAAGCGCGCGAGGCACGTGCCTGGCTCCTGCGCATCCAGGAGGCAGCCAACAAGCGCAACTTCGTCGGCACCATCGTCATGAGCGCGGGCGGCACCGTCGCGAGCACCCGCATCGCTCACTACGGTGAAGGCCGAGACCAGTACGAGCGCATCGATTCCCTCGACGGGCAGGTGCGCAGCGTCGTGCGACACAACGATCAGGTCCACACCGTGTGGCCCAAGCGCCGTGTGGCGGTGGTCGAGCAGCGCGGCAAGATGAGCTCCTTCCCCGGCTTGCTGCAGGCAGGCCACGAGCGGGTGCAGGACTACTACGAGCTCAAGCCGATCGCCGAGGAACGTGTGGCGGGGCATGAGGCGCACGTGCTGCTGCTGCAGCCGCGCGACAAGCTGCGCTACGGCTACCGGCTCTGGGCGGACAAGACCACCAGCCTGCTCCTGCGCGCCGAGGTCCTGGGTGAACGCGGCGAAGTGCTCGAATCCTCCGCGTTCTCCGAGGTCTCGATCGGCGTGCGCCCTCAGCATGAGCACGTGATGCAGGCGGTGCGCAAGCTCGACGGCTACAAGGTCATCCAGCATCAGCAGGTGGCCACCCAGCCTGAAGGCGAGGGGTGGGTGTTCAAGGCTGCGTTGCCGGGCTTCAAGCTGGTGAGCTGCGTGAAGCGCCAGCTCGACGTCGCGACCCGCGAGGGCGCCGCGCCCATCGCGCAAACGCTGCAGACGGTGTATTCCGACGGCCTCACCTACGTCTCCATCTTCATCGAGCCTTACAACGCCGAGCGTCACACGCGGCCGATGAGCACCTTGATCGGTGCGACGCAGACCCTGATGCGCCGGGAAGGCGATTGGTGGATCACGGTGCTGGGCGATGTGCCCGCGGCCACATTGCGCCAGTTCGCCAATGGGATAGAGCGCAGGAAGTAAGCTCTGTCGCTTCAGCGCGCGGTTGGCCAGCGCGCTTCGTCCGTTTTCATCTCCGGGGAGTGTTGGTGATGCGTTCCAGCGTTTCGGTTGCGCCTGCGTCCTTGAGCCGGCCCATGCAACGGTTCATGGCGGCTCTGCTTTTTGCGTACGCGCTGGCGGCGGGCCTGGGGGTGGCGCCGTCCGCGCAGGCACAGGCCCGCGAACTGCCGGACTTCGCCGACCTCGTCGAACGTGTGGGCCCCGCCGTGGTCAACATCCGCACCACCGAGCGCGCGGGCGAAGGCCCGTTGTCTCCTTTCCGCCGGCGCGCGCCGGCACTGCAGGGCGACGAAGTGCCGCGCGGAGAGGGCTCGGGTTTCATCATCAGCGCTGATGGCTATGTGCTGACCAACGCGCACGTGGTCGAAGGTGCCAACGAGGTCTACGTCACCCTCACCGACAAGCGCGAGTTCAAGGCCAAGATCATCGGAGCCGATGAGCGCACCGACGTGGCGCTGGTCAAGATCGAGGCAAGCAGCCTGCCTGTGCTGCGCATCGGCGACGTGAACCGTCTGCGCGTGGGCGAATGGGTGGTGGCGATCGGCTCGCCGTTCGGCCTGGCCAACAGCGTGACCGCCGGCATCGTGAGCGCGAAGCAGCGGGAGACCGGCTCCGACATCCCCTTCATCCAGACCGACGTGGCGGTGAACCCCGGCAACTCCGGCGGGCCGCTCATCAACATTCGCGGCGAAGCGGTGGGCATCAACTCGCAGATCCTGAGCCCGGTCGGGAGCTTCATCGGCATCTCGTTCGCCATCCCGATCGACGAGGCCATGCGCATTGCCGACCAGCTCAAGGCCACCGGCCGGGTGGTGCGCGGGTACCTGGGCATCCTGCCGACCGACGTGCCGCGTGAAGCGGCGGAGGAATATGGCCTGACCAAGGGCAAGGCCAAGGGAGCGTTCGTGCGCCAGGTGGTGCCGGGCGGTCCGGCCGACAAGGCCGGCATCCAGCCGGGCGATGTGGTGTTGTCGGTCAACGGCAAGCCGGTTGATGGTGCGGTGGATCTGCGCCGCACCCTGGGCGCCCTCAAGCCTGGCACCACGGCGACGCTGCAAGTCAGCCGTCGCGGCAAGATGATGGAGTTCAAGGCCGCGCTCGGCGAGATGAACCCGCAGGTGGCGTCCAGCGAGCGGCCGGAGGCAGAAGGTCGCACGTCTTCGGTTGCCAAACCGTGGGGCTTGACGGTCGCCAACCTGACCGACGCCGAGCGGCTCGCGGCGCGGGGCGTGTCCGGTGTGCGCGTGACCGCGGTTGCGGCCGGCGCCGAAGCGGTGGGCTTGCGCGCCGGCGACATCATCCTTGCCGTCGGCACGGCCGATGTGTCCGACCTGAAGACGTTCGAGGCGGTGGTGTCGAGGTTGGACAAGAACCGCTCACTGCCGGTGACCGTGTTGCGCGGAGAGTGGGCTCAGTTCCTCCGGATTCCCCTCGTGAAGTGAGGTCGGTCTAAAACCAACCGCGGGTGAGGGGCATCGCGCAAAAAAATTTTTCTGCGCTGCTGCGGTGCACCAAATTGGTTGGTGTGTGCTGACTTGCTGGTCGGAATTGCCCTACGCTGGCGATGGAATGACGCCGACTTGAGCGTCTTTCATGTCGACCGAGGCAACGACGTTCTGCATGTGAAACTATCCCCAAGCTGCCCACAAGACTTTGTGGGAAATCTGTGTATAACTTTTCGTGTTGGCACACTGCAACGAGAACAAATCGAGCAACGGCGCGGTTTCCAGCAGGGTGCTTTTGGCTACAATGAAGGCCCAACAAGCAGTTGCCATACGTTTTGTTGGAAGGCGCGTCACTCATTCGACGTGCCTTTTTTTTAGCCTCGGTCGCAGTCCCGGCGCGGCGTTGCGCGCCCTCACACCGCCCCTCGCTGTGAGCCTGCACTGAGCCGGTCTTCTCTTTCCGTCGGCGCCCGACACGCACTCGCGCCGACACCTTGCGGGCCTCATGGACCACATCCGGAATTTCTCGATCATTGCCCACATCGACCACGGCAAGAGCACGCTCGCCGACCGGTTGATCCAGCGCTGCGGCGGACTGAGCGATCGTGAGATGGAGGCGCAGGTGCTCGACTCGATGGACATCGAACGCGAGCGCGGCATCACCATCAAGGCGCAGACCGCCGCGCTCAGCTACACGGCGCGCGACGGCAGCGTCTACCAGCTCAACCTCATCGACACCCCCGGGCACGTCGACTTCTCGTACGAGGTCAGCCGCTCGCTGTCGGCCTGCGAGGGGGCGCTGCTGGTGGTCGATGCCAGCCAGGGTGTGGAGGCGCAGACGGTGGCGAACTGCTACACCGCCATCGAGCTCGGCGTCGAGGTGGTGCCGGTGCTCAACAAGATGGACCTGCCGCAGTCCGACCCGGAGCGCGCCAAGGAAGAGATCGAGGACGTGATCGGCATCGACGCGAGCGACGCCATCCCTTGCAGCGCCAAGACCGGCGACGGCATCGACGAGATCCTCGAGGCCGTGGTCGCGCGCATCCCGCCGCCGCGCGGCACGCTCGAGGCGCCGCTGCGCGCCATGATCATCGACTCCTGGTTCGACAACTACGTCGGCGTCGTGATGCTGGTGCGCGTGGTCGACGGCGAACTGAAGAAGGGCGAGCGCTTCAAGATGATGGCCACCGGCGCGGCCTACGCGGCCGAGCAGCTGGGCGTCTTCACGCCGAAATCCATCTCGCGCGACGCGCTGAAGGCGGGCGAAGTGGGGTTCGTGATCGCCGGCATCAAGGAGCTTCAGCACGCGAAGGTGGGGGACACCCTCACCCTCGAGAAGAAGCTGCCCAACAACCTCGGCCCGGCTGCGCAGGCCCTGCCCGGCTTCAAGGAAATCCAGCCGCAGGTCTTCGCCGGCCTCTATCCAACCGAAGCCAGCGAATACGACCAGCTGCGCGATGCGCTGGAGAAGCTCAAGCTCAACGATTCCTCGCTGCGCTACGAGCCTGAGGTGTCGCAGGCGCTCGGCTTCGGCTTCCGGTGTGGCTTCCTCGGCCTGCTGCACATGGAGATCGTGCAGGAGCGCCTGGAGCGTGAGTTCGATCAGGACCTGATCACGACCGCACCCTCGGTGGTCTACGAGGTGGAGCTCAACAGCGGTGAGGTGCTGCAGGTCGAGAACCCGTCCAGGATGCCCGACCTGGGCCGGATCCGCGAGATCCGCGAGCCCATCGTGACCGTGCATCTGTACATGCCGCAGGACTACGTCGGCCCGGTGATGACGCTGTGCAACCAGAAGCGCGGCGTGCAGCTCAACATGGCCTACCACGGCCGGCAGGTCATGTTGACCTACGACATGCCGCTCGCCGAGATCGTGCTGGACTTCTTCGACAAGCTCAAGAGCGTGTCGCGCGGTTATGCGTCCATGGACTACGAGTTCAAGGAGAACCGACCCGCCGACGTCGTGAAGGTCGACATCCTGCTCAACGGCGACCGTGTGGACGCGCTGTCCATCATCGTGCACCGCAGCCAGAGCCAGTACCGCGGCCGGGCCGTGGTGGCCAAGATGCGCGAGCTGATCTCGCGTCAGCAGTACGACGTGGCGGTGCAGGCGGCCATCGGGGCCAACATCATTGCGCGTGAGACAATCAAGGCCCTGCGCAAGAACGTGATTGCCAAGTGTTATGGCGGTGACATCACCCGCAAGCGCAAGCTGCTCGAAAAACAAAAGGCCGGCAAGAAACGCATGAAGCAGATCGGCTCCGTCGAAGTGCCGCAGGAAGCGTTCCTGGCCATCCTCCAAGTGGACGATTGATGGGTTCTCTGACCGGTTTGCTGTACGCGTGCCTCGCGGTGTATCTCGGGGGCTGGTATCTGGGCAAGTGGACGGGCAACTTCTCGTTGCTGCTGTTCATCCTGACGCTGGTGACCATGGCGTACTGGCTGGCCGAGCGCTTCCACTTCGCGCCGGCTCGCGCACGGGCCGCGCGTCGCCTCGAGGAGCAGGACACCGCCCGGCGCGAGGAGCTCGCGCAAAAGGGCATCGCCAAGGTCGATGGCGACATCGCGCCCGCGCGCGAAGCCTTGCTGATGCAGCCCTGGTGGCTCGACTGGACGGCGGGGCTCTTCCCGGTGATCCTCGTGGTCTTCTTGCTGCGCTCCTTCCTCTTCGAGCCGTTCAAGATTCCCTCGGGCTCGATGGTGCCCACGCTGCTGGTGGGTGACCTCATCCTGGTCAACAAGTACCACTACGGCGTGCGTCTGCCGGTCATCAACAAAAAGATCATCGAGCTCAACGACCCGCAGCGCGGCGACGTGATGGTGTTTCGCTACCCCGCCAAGCCGAGCATCGACTACATCAAGCGCGTGGTCGGCGTACCGGGCGACGAGGTGGCCTACCTCAACCAGCGCCTGTTCCTGAACGGCCAGCCCGTCCCGACGCAGCCGCTGCCCGAGTTCTACGACGACGACAGCGCCCGGTACTTCAAGCAGTACACCGAGAAGCTCGGCGACGTGGAGCACCGCATCCTGGTCGACCTGCAGCGCCCTTCCTACATCCGGCAGACCGAGGCGTTTCCGTTCAAGGAGAACTGCCGCTACAGCGCCGAAGGCGTGACCTGCAAGGTGCCGGCGGGACACTACTTCATGATGGGCGACAACCGCGACAACTCCGAAGACTCGCGTTTCTGGGGCTTCGTGCCGGACGAGAACATCGTCGGCAAGGCCTTTTTCGTGTGGATGAATTTCGGTAACCTCCGCCGTATCGGCCCGTTCAACTGACGGCGAGCCGCGTCCACAGACACCAACAAGAGGAGCACATGGCCATGACGGTTGGACATCGCACGCTGCGCACCCAGCGCGGCATCACGCTGTTCGGTCTGCTGTTCTGGGCCATCGTGGTGGGTTTCCTTGCGCTGCTGGCCTTGCGTGTGCTGCCCACCGTCAACGAGTACCTGACCATCCGCAAGGTGGTGCAGGAGATTGCATCGAGCGGGGCCAACACCGTGCCCGAGATCCGCAGCGCCTTCGAGAAGCGTGCGCAAGTCGAATACGCCGTCGAGGCCATCACCAGCAAGGACCTCCAGATCACGAAGGTCAACGAGAAGGTGGTCATCGCATTCGCGTACGACAAGGAGATCGAGGTCATGAGCCCGGTGTACCTGCTCATCAAATACGAAGGACGGTCGAAGTAGGCGACGCGCCTGCTTGGTCCGAAGTACCGTGGACTCCCGCCTCAACGCACTGCAACAACGCCTGGGCCATCGTTTCGCCCAACCCGAGCTCCTGAGCCGGGCCGTGACGCACCGCAGCTTCGGTGCCGACCACAACGAACGGCTCGAATTCCTCGGTGATGCCGTGCTGAGCCTGGCGGTCAGCGCCTTGCTCTTCGAACGCTTCGGCGTCTCCGACGAAGGCGACCTCACCCGGGTGCGCGCCCACCTCGTGCGCGAGGACACGCTGCATCGGGCCGCGCTCGCGCTCGGCCTGCCGGAAGTGCTGCGCCTGAGCGAAGGCGAGGCACGGGGCGGCGGCGCACAGCGGCCCTCGATCCTGGCCGACGCGCTCGAAGCCATCCTCGGGGCGACCTTCCTCGATGGCGGCTTCGAGGCCGCCCGTGGGCTGGTACAGCACCTCTTCGGGGAGGTCATCGCCAACACCGACATCGACAGTTGGACGAAAGACGCCAAGACCGAATTGCAGGAATGGCTGCAGGCGCGTCGCCTGCCGGTGCCCACCTATCGCATCCTCAACACCCGCGGCCAGGCCCATGCGCAGACCTTCGAGGTCGAATGCGCCGTGCCGGCGCTGAGCCTGACCGAAACCGGCGAAGGCCGATCGCGCCGCGTGGCCGAGCAGGAGGCCGCCCGCCGCATGCTGGTGTCGCTGAAGGCGAGCGACAAGCCGGGCAGCGCCCTGCGCTCCTGACATGACCGACCGCCCTTCCGAAACCGAAGACGAACTGCCGCAACGGTGCGGCCTCGTCGCCATCGTCGGCCGCCCCAACGTCGGCAAGTCCACGCTGCTCAATGCACTCGTCGGTCAGAAGGTGAGCATCACCTCGGCCAAGGCGCAGACCACGCGCCACCGCATCACCGGCATTCGCACCGTGGGCACGAGCCAGTTCGTGTTCGTGGACACCCCCGGCTTCCAGACGCGCCACAGCGCGCCGCTCAACCGCACGCTCAACCGCACGGTGCAGGGCGTGATGGGGGATGTGGACGTGGTGCTTTTCGTGGTCGAGGCCGGCCGCTTCGGGCTGGATGACGCCAAGGTCCTGGCGCTGTTGCCGCCCGACAAGCCCGCCATCCTCGTGGCCAACAAGCTCGATGCCGTGCACCGCCGCGCCGAGCTCGTGCCCTGGCTCAAGGGCATGCAGGACCGTCACGCCTTCGCCGAATTCGTGCCGCTGTCGGCCAAGAAGGGTGCCGACGTGCAGCGCCTGCTCGAGATCGTTCAGCCCTACCTGCCCGAGCAGCCCTGGTTCTACGACGAAGACGCGCTCACCGACCGCAGCGACCGCTTCCTCGCCGCCGAGCTCATCCGCGAGAAGCTGTTCCGCCTGACCGGCGACGAGCTGCCCTACGCTTCCACGGTCGTGATCGACAAGTTCGAGGAAGAGGGCAACCTGCGCCGCATCGCCGCGACCATCATCGTCGAGCGCGACGCGCACAAGGGCATGGTGATCGGCCACGACGGCGAGCGTCTCAAGCGCATCGGCTCCGAGGCGCGCCAGGAGCTCGAGCACCTGATGGACGGCAAGGTCTTCCTCGAGCTGTGGGTGAAGGTCCGCTCCGGCTGGGCCGACAACGAAGAGCATCTGCGCAGCTACGGCTACGAATAGCCGCATGGCCACGCGCGCTTCGCGCTCCGCGGCCCCGCTGGCCGCCTACGTGCTGCACCACTACGACTGGAGCGAGTCCAGCCTCATCCTCGACCTCTACACCCGCGAGCAGGGCCGCGTGGCCGTGGTCGCCAAGGGCGCCAAGCGGCCGTACTCGCAGATGCGCGCCGTGCTGCTGCCCTTCCAGCGCCTGCAGGTCTCGCTCGGCAAGGCGCCCCGGACGGAGCGCGAAGACGGTGTGCCCGAGGTGCAGACGCTGCGCAGCGCCGAGTGGGCCGGCGGGCCCGCCATGCTCACGGGGGCGGCGCTCTTCAGCGGCTTCTACCTCAACGAGCTCCTGATGAAGCTGCTCGCGCGCGGCGACCCGCACCCGGCGCTCTTCGACCTCTACGCGCAGACGCTGCCCGCGCTTTCCACACCCGACGACAACGAGGCGCAGGCGGCGCTGCGCGCCTTCGAGGTCGTGCTGCTGCGCCGCATCGGCCTGCTGCCCGACCTGAGCGTGGTGACGCTCACGCAGGAAGAGGTGAACACGAGCGCGCGCTATGCGCTGCTGCCGGAGGCCGGCGTGACCGCGCCGCGCGGGCAAGGTGATGCAGGCGTGCCGGGCCAGGTGCTCGTCGGCCTGGAAGCGGCGCTCGAACACGGCAGCCTGGCCGCGCTGCAGCAGGCCTGTCACCCTGCGCTGCCGGAGCTCAAGACGGTGCTGCGCGGCTTGCTTCACTATCATCTCGGCTCGCCCGTGCTGCGCACCCGCCAGGTGATGCTCGACGTGCAAGCCCTCGACCGATCCTCCCCATGAACCCATTGCTCACCAGCGGCCTCGACGCGCACCGCGGCGTCACCGCGCTGTCGGTCAACGTGAACCTCGTGGCGCAGATCCGCAACCGCCGGCCCTTGTCGTTCCCGAGCGTCGCGGGTCTCTCCGCGATCGCGTTGCAGGCCGGGGCCCAGGGCATCACCATCCACCCGCGGCCCGACCAGCGCCACATCCGCACGCACGATGTCTTCGACCTGGCCGCGCTGATGGCGCAGTGGCCGCAGGCCGAGTTCAACATCGAAGGCAACCCGCGGCACAACCTGATGGGCCTGCTGCGCGAGCTCGCCGCGCAAGGGCGTGCGCCGCACCAGTGCACCTTCGTGCCCGACGACGAGAGTCAGCCGACCTCCGACCACGGCTGGCGCTTCCCCGAGGACGCGGCCGTGCTGGCGCCGCTGGTGGCCGAAGCCAGGGCGCTCGGCATGCGCGTGAGCCTCTTCATGGACCCGCTGCCCGAGATGATGGACGCGGCCCGGGAGGTGGGCGCCGACCGTGTGGAGCTCTACACCGAGTCGTATGCGCGTGCGCATGGCACACCGGAGCAGGCAGCGGTGCTCGCGCGCTTCACCGCCGCGGCCCAGGCGGCCTTGCGTGCGGGACTCGGCGTCAACGCCGGCCACGACCTCAACCGCGACAACCTCACCGACTTCCTGCGCGCCGTGCCCGGCGTGCAGGAGGTTTCGATCGGCCACGCGCTGATCGCCGACACCCTCGAGCTCGGCATGGCCGAGACCGTCCACGCCTACCTGCGCTGCATCCACGCCGCCGACGCCCCATGACCCCACACGCTCCCGTCGTCCTCGACATCGCCGGCACCACGCTCGACGCGGACGACCGCCGCCGCCTCCAGCACCCGCTCACCGGCGGGCTGATCTTCTTCGCGCGCAATTGGCAGAGCCGCCAGCAGCTCACCGAGCTCGCAGCCGAGATCAAGACGATCCGCCCTGATTGCCTCATCAGCGTCGACCACGAAGGTGGCCGCGTGCAGCGCTTCCGCACCGATGGATACACGCATCTGCCGCCGATGCGCGCGCTCGGCGAGCTGTGGATGCGCGATGCGCTCACCGCCACCGACGCGGCCACGGCGGCCGGCTACGTGCTCGGCGCCGAGCTGCGCGCCTGCGGCGTGGACCTGAGCTTCACGCCCGTGCTCGACCTCGACCACGGCGGCTCCAGCGTCATCGGCGACCGTGCCTTCCACCGCGATGCGCGCGTGGCGACCATGCTCGCCAAGAGCCTGATGCACGGCCTGCTGCTCTCGGGCATGGCCAACTGCGGCAAGCACTTTCCCGGTCACGGCTTCGTGAAGGCGGACAGCCACACCGAGGTGCCGGTCGACAAGCGCTCGCTCAAGGCCATCCTCGCCGACGATGCCAAGCCGTATGAATGGCTCAGCACCAGCCTCGCCAGCGTGATGCCGGCGCACGTCATCTATCCCAAGGTGGACCCGCAACCGGCCGGCTTTTCGCCGCGCTGGCTGAAGGAGATCCTGCGCCAGCAGCTCGGCTTCACCGGCGCCATCTTCAGCGACGACCTCAGCATGGAAGGCGCCAAGGTCGCCGGCTCCGCCGTCGACGGCGCGATCGCCGCGCTGCAGGCGGGCTGCGACATGGTGCTGCTGTGCAACCAGTCGCTCGACGGTGGACACGCGGTCGATGAGTTGCTCGATGGCCTGCAGGAAGCGGCCGAGCAAGGCCGTTGGGAACCGGACCCCGACAGCGAAGCACGGCGCTTGAAGCTGCTGCCGCAGACCGCGCCGCTGACGTGGGACGACCTCATGCACGACCCGGCCTACCAGCGCGCGCTCGAGCGCCTGCCCTGACGCGGGCCGCTGCGCGGCAAAGAAAAAGGGCGCACCGCGGTGCGCCCTTTTTCATGGGGAAGGCCGATCAGGCCGAGGGCTGCTGCGGCTGGCCGCTCTCGAACGGCAGGCGGATCTGCGAGAGGTCCTTGCGCGTCTCGACCAGCACCAGCGGGCCTTCGTCGATCACCACCGGCGGCTTGATCTCGCGCGGCACGTGCACGGGCTTGGGCTCGCGCGCCATCGCTTCCTGCACGGCGCGGATCTTCTCCGCGTCGGAGTTGACCCACTGCAGGCCGGCCGATTCGGCGACCGCCTGCAGCTGCGCGGTGTCGAGCACGTAGGGCTCGACGACCGACGCGGCCGGCGTCACCGGTGCCGACGCCGGGGCAGGTGCGGGTGCGGGTGCAGGTGCTTCAACCGGGGCCGGGGCGGGGGCTTCGACGATCGGCTCGGCGGGCGCGGCAGCCGCCAGCGCCACGTCCGGCTCGATCGAGGGCACGACCGGTGCCTCATCCGCAGACGACGGCAGCAGGGCCGCTTCCGCATCGGCGACCACCGGTTCGGCCCCTTCGGCCAGCGGTGCGGCGTCTTCGGCGATCGGTGCGGCACCTTCACCGCTCTCCTCGCGGCGCTGGCGGTCACGGCCGCCGCGGCCACGGCGGCGACGGCCACCTTCGCGTTCACCACGCTCCTGGCCGCCTTCGGACGGTACGCCGGCGTCGGCCTCGGCGATCACCACGTCGGCCGCAACGCCTTCAGCGGATTCCAGCGGCAGGGTCGATTGCGCCAGCTCTTCGCCAGCGCTGGCTTCGCCCGACTCGGCGGTCTGGCGGGTGTCGTCGCCACGTTCGCCGCGACCGCGGCCGCCACGGCGGCGACGCCGGCCCTGGCGTTCGCCTCCGGCTTCGCCGTTCTGGGCCTCGGGCGTTTCGCCCGGCACGGTGTCGACGAAGGCGCTCGTGGTGGCCACGGGCTCCTCGGCCACGGCTTCGATGGGGGCAGGGCGCGGCTGGCCGCGGCGGCCGTCGCGACGACCTTCGCGAGCGCCGGTCTCCTCGCCCGACTCGGGGCGACGGCCGGCGTCGGCCTGCGCTTCCTCGGCACGCTCGCCGCGCTCGTTGCGGCGGCCCCGGTGGCCACGATCATTGCGCTCGCCGCGCGGCTCGCCGCCACGTTCGGCGCGTTGTTCGTTGCGCTCGCCTCGCTCACCGCGTTCTCCACGGCGGCCATCACGGCCATCACGGCCCCGGCCGTTGCGGCCATTGCGATCACCACGGCCTTCGCGGCGCGGCTCGGCCGCCGCTTCAGCGGCAGGCGCCGGCGCAGGGGCCGCGACCGGAGCGGGTTCGCTCACGCCGAAGAGCTTCTTCACCCAGCCGAAGAAGCCACCGCCGGCCGCCGGTGCGGCAGGCGGCGGCGCGATCGGCGCAGGCGCCGGTGCGGCCACGACGGGTTCGGGCTTGGGCTCGGCCACGGGGGCCGCGGTGTCGGGAAGGATGCCCTTGATCACCGGCTCCTGCTTGGCCTTGGCCTTTTCGCGCCGCGTGATGCCAACCTCGTCGTCCGGCTCCTCGATCATCGAGTAGCTCGCCTGCAGGTTCTCCAGGCGCGGATCGTCGTGGCGCAGGCGCTCGAGCTTGTAGTTGGGCGTCTCGAGGTGCTTGTTGGGCACCAGCAGCACGGTCACGCGCTGCTTGAGCTCGATCTTGGTGATCTCGGTGC
>JBIQJS010000179.1:0-4025 GCA_044507405.1 Rubrivivax sp.
AACCTGCGACCCCTGCCGTGTGAAGGCAGTGCTCTACCACTGAGCTAACCGCCCGACATTCTCGGGAAGCCGCAGATTATGCCACAGGCTCGAGCAAGCGCCAGGGCGTCTTGCCGCTCGAAGCCTTGTCGAGCTCGGCGAGCACGGCCTCGTGGGCCGCGACCTCTTCCGCCGTCGGGGCCAGCACCGGCAGGTCGAACTGGCTGAAGTCGATGGCCGTGAGCACGAGATCGGCCTGCGCCGCGTCGGCCGCGTCGATGACGAGCGAATCCTGGCCGCGCGTCATGCGGATGTAGACCTCGGCCAGCAGCCCCGCGTCGAGCAGCGCCCCGTGCAGCGTGCGGTTGGAGTTGTCGACCTCCAGGCGCTTGCACAGGGCGTCGAGCGAGTTGGACTTGCCCGGGAACATCTCGCGCGCCATCACGAGCGTGTCCACCACGCGGCCCACGTGCTCGGTGAACCTGCCGCGGTGGAGGCGCTTCAGCTCCTCGTTGAAGAAGGCGACGTCGAAGCTCGCGTTGTGCGCGATGACCTCGGCGCCGGCCAGGTACTCGAGCAGTTCGTCGGCGATGGAGGCGAAGAGCGGCTTGTCGGCGAGGAATTCGTCGGTCAGGCCGTGGATCTTGACCGCGTCTTCGTGGTTGGGGCGCTCGGGGTTGAGGTAGTAGTGCTTGTTGTTGCCGGTGAGGCGCCGGTTGACCATCTCCACGCAACCGATCTCGATGATGCGGTCGCCGGATTCGGGGCTCAGGCCCGTGGTCTCGGTGTCGAAGAAGATCTGTCTCATGCCTTGCTGCCCTGGGCGGCGCGCTGGCCCGCCCACCACCACCAGATCGCCCCGCCGACGAGCATGGGCACGCACAGCCACTGGCCCATGGTGAGGCCGAGCGGCAGCTGCTCCAGGCCCTTGTCGGGCTGGCGGAAGTACTCGACGACGAAGCGGCACACGCCATAGCCGAAGACGAAGGCCGCGGCCACCTGCCCGGGCGCGCGCTGCTTGCGGCCATAGAACCAGAGGAAGGCGAAGAGCAGCAGGCCTTCGAGCGCGAACTGGTAGAGCTGCGACGGGTGGCGCGGCTCGCCGCTGCCCGACTGCGGGAAGACCATCGCCCACGGCAGGCTGGGGTCGGCGACGCGGCCCCACAGCTCGCCGTTGATGAAGTTGCCGATGCGCCCGGAGGCGAGGCCGGTGGGCACGCAGGGTGCGATCACGTCCAGGGTCTGCAGGATGGAGCGCTTGCGCGTGCGGGCGAAGAGCGCCATCGCCAGCGCCACGCCCAGCATGCCGCCATGGAAGGACATGCCGCCCTTCCACACCGCGAAGACCTCGAGCGGGTTCTGCAGGTAGTGGCCGAGGTTGTAGAAGAGCACGAAGCCCAGGCGCCCGCCCACCACCACGCCGAGCACGCCGTAGAAGAGCAGGTCTTCGACGTCGCGGCGCGTCCAGCCGTCGCCGGCGAACCAGGGCTTCTTCACGCGGATCGAGGCGAGCCACAGGAAGAGCCCGAAGGCCACGAGGTAGGTCAGCCCGTACCAGTGGATGGCGACCGGGCCGATCTGGAGGGCGACAGGATCGAACTGCGGATGGGTCAGCATGGACGCTACGGGTGTCGGGAGGCAGCGAACGATACCGCAGCCGCCGCCGCGGCCGACCTCAGGCGGGCTCGGCCTCGTGCAGCGTGCGCTGCACGTAGTCGACGAAGCGCGAGACCACGGGCCCCGCATCGGCCGGCCAGACGAGGCTGGTCTCGGCGCGGGGCGCCATCGCGCCCAGCGCCACGGGCAGCCGCCGGTAGACCACGCCCGGGCGCTGCAGCAGCGTGACCGACTGCGGCACCCACGCCAGCCCGAGGCCCGCGGAGACGAGGTTGACGATGGTCTGCATCTGGATCGCCTCCTGCGCGATCACGAGCGAAGCGCCATGGCGGTGGTAGAAGGCCAGCACCGCGTCGTAGAGCGAGGGCGCGATCTCGCGCGGGAAGATGATGAGCGGCTGCGCGAGGATCTGCTGCAGCGTGAGCCGCCGCGCCGTGGTGAGCGGCGAGGCCTCCGGCACCGCCAGCACCATGGGCTCGACGCCCACCGACAGGCGCGAGACCGGCTGGCCGGCCCCCTCGGGCACGATCCCCGGCGCATGCAGCACGAAGCCGGCATCGGCCTCGCCGAGCTCGAAGGCGCGCATCTGCACGTCGGTCGTCTGCTCGCGCAGCACGACCTCGATGCCCGGCTCGAGGTCGCGAAAGCCGCGCAGCCATCCGGGCAAGGGCCCGAAGCCCACGGTGGAGACGAAGCCCAGGCGCAGGCGGCCGACCGCACCCTGCCCGACCGTGCGGGCGATCGAAGCCAGGCCAGAGGCCTGCTGCAGCAGCTGGCGCACCGGCTCGACGAGTGCCTGCCCCGCGGGCGTGAGCGAGACCTGCCGCCGGCTGCGCTCGAAGAGCGGCACGCCCAGGCGCGCCTCGAGCTGCTGGATCGCCAGCGTGAGCGGCGGCTGGGTGATGTTGAGCTGCTTGGCGGCACGGCCGAAGTGCAGCACCTCGGCCAGCATCAGGAACTGGCGCCACACGCGCAATTCGATCTGGGTGTTGTCCGTCATGTCAGCCCTCCCAGGCGCAAGACTCAGCAGACGGTCAGCAGCGCCGTCGCGTACGAAAAGCGGGCGCTCTCCGGCACGAAGAGCATGATGCGCTCGCCCCGCTTGAGCTCACGGGTGCGCACGAGCTCCTCGAGCATCAGGATGAAGGAGGCGGTCGCCACGTTGCCCACGTGCGCGAGGTTGGTGAACCACTTCTCCTGCGGGATGTGCAGGCCGGCCTCGCGCAGGCCCTGGTACATGGGCTCGCGGAAGAGCTCGGACGACAGGTGCGGAAGGAAGTGGTCGATGGTCGCGACGTCGAAGTCGTGCCGCTGCGCCGACGCCAGCGCGAACTGGATGCCGTGGCGGATCATGCGTTCGCCCAGCAGGCGCGTGTCCTGCTTGACCGAGAAGATCGAGCGTGCAAGCCACTCCTCGGGCTCGAAGCGCGCCCAGCCACGCAGCTCGCCGGTCTTGTCCTTCTCGGCGCCCACGTACATGCAGGTCTCGGCTTCGTGCGCATACGAGCGCACGTCGATCCATTCCAGCTTGAGCGGGCGCGCACCACGCGGCTCGTTCTCCAGGCGCAAGGCGCCCGCACCGTCGGAGAGCATCCAGCGCAGGAACTCCTTGTCGAACGAGAGCATGGGGTTGGCGCGCAGCTGCCGTTCGCGGTCGATCTCGGGCTGGAAGAACTTGGCCAGCATCCAGTGCGAGAGCATTTCGGAGCCGGTGCACACCGCGTTGGCGGAGTTGCCGGTAGCGATCGACATGTGCGCGAGCTTGAGCGCCTGCATGCTGGCCGCACACGAGCCGGCGAAGGAAGCCAGCTCCAGGTTCGGCGACTCGAGCAGGCCGTGGACCATGGCCGCATGCGAGGGCACGAGCTGGTCGGGCGAGGCGGTGCCGCAGGCGAGCAGCTGCAGGTCTTGCGCGCGGAAGCCTTCATCGAAGAGCGCCTTCACCGCCTCGGCGGTCATCTGCGCGTTGGTGTGCGTCGGGTGGCCGCCCTTTTCGAGCGCGTAGTAGCGCTGGGTGATGCCGTTGTTGCGCAGGACGATGGCCTTGGTGCGCGACGACTTGCCGCCGACGAGGCCCAGGTATTCCTCCATCGCATCGTTATCCACGGGGCGGTTCGGCAGGTAGCGGGAGAGTCCGGTGACGTAGACGGGGTGCAGCGGCATGGAAGGCGACAAGACGAAGCTCTCGATATGAGAGGCATATCACCGGTGGATTTTATATATATTGGACGACAGCTCTGCGCAACGAGATACTGCGCGCTTCCCACGAATCCCCGCTCAACGCCAGGAACTTCACATGTCCGCCAACCGCCGCTCCAAGAACATCACCGAGGGTGTCGCTCGCGCGCCCAACCGCTCCATGTACTACGCCCTCGGCTACGAGGAAGGCGACTTCAAGAAGCCGATGATCGGCGTGGCCAACGGCCACT
>JBIQJS010000044.1:0-28092 GCA_044507405.1 Rubrivivax sp.
CCGTGCGCAACCACAGCGCCACGCACCTGATGCACAAGGCGCTGCGCGAGGTGCTCGGCGGCCACGTGCAGCAGAAGGGCTCGCTCGTGAACGCCGAGCGCACGCGCTTCGACTTCGCGCACAACGGCCCGCTGACCGACGAGCAGATCAAGCGCGTCGAGGCCATCGTCAACGCCGAGATCCTCGCCAACCACGCCACGCAGGCGCGCGTGATGCCGATCGACGAGGCGCAGAAGAGCGGCGCGATGATGCTCTTCGGCGAGAAGTACGGCGACGAGGTCCGCGTGCTCGACATCGGCTCGAGCCGCGAACTCTGCGGCGGCACGCACGTGCAGCGCACCGGCGACATCGGCCTGTTCAAGATCGTGGCCGAGAGCGGCGTGGCCGCCGGCATCCGGCGTGTGGAAGCGGTGACGGGCGAGAACGCGCTCGCCTACCTGCAGTCGCTCGAAGCGACGGTGAACCAGGCCGCCGGCACCCTCAAGGCGAGCCCGGCCGAGCTGACCGGCCGCATCGGCCAGGTGCTCGACCAGGTGCGCTCGCTCGAAAAGGAGCTCGCCGCGCTCAAGGGCAAGCTCGCCAGCGCCCAGGGCGACGAGCTGCTGAACCAGGCGGTGGACGTGAAGGGCAAGACCGGTTCGCAGATCCGGGTGCTCGCGGCCACGCTGGAAGGCGCCGATGCCAAGGCCCTGCGCGAGACCCTGGACAAGCTCAAGGACAAGCTCAAGAGCGCGGCCATCGTGCTCGCGGCGGTCGATGGCGGCAAGGTGCAGCTCGCGGCGGGCGTCACGGCCGACAGCGTCGCCAAGGTCAAGGCGGGCGAGCTCGTCAACTTCGTCGCGCAGCAGGTGGGCGGCAAGGGCGGTGGCAAGCCTGACATGGCCATGGCCGGCGGCACCGATCCGCGCAACCTGAGCGCTGCCCTCGCGTCGGTGCAGGGCTGGGTGTCCGAGCGGGTCTGAACGGCCGATGAAGCGGCTGGCGTGGCTCTGCGTTCTGGTGGCCGGTAGCGGCTGGGCGCAGGACGCGGCCGCGCCCCTGTCGACGTGGCACACGCCCGGAGGTGCGGCGCGTCTTTTCGTCGAAGCCTGCGTGCTCACGCACGCCGAGGAGTCCGCAGCCGTCGACTGGGCGCTCGCGCAAGGCTTCGAGCCGGTGGACCCGATGCGCGGCAGCATGGACGGCCTGCTCGGCGGGCAGCCAGGCAGTGTGCTCGCCGCCCCCGGCACACGCAGCCAGGTGATGCTCGCCGCGGCCACGGGCCGCCAATGCACCGTGTGGGTGGAGCGCATCTCCGGCCCGCAGGTGCGCGCCGCCGTGCAGGAGGCGCTTGCAGTGCTCGGCAGCAAGGGTGCGCGCCTGGAGGTCGGCGTGGACCGCAACTTCGAGCGCGCCGGCGCCTGGCGCAACCAGACGCAGTGGCGCTACCGTGCGGTGGGCGCGAGCGGGGATCTCGGCCTCGGTGCCATCACCACGCTCGGCGAGGGCCCGGGCACCCAGGGGCTGAATGCCGCGCCGCTGCCGGCCACGCCGGCCTATGCGCCGGACGGCATGCCCACGCGCTGAGCGCGCGAACCCTCAGGCGTATGTGAGATCGCCCGCCTTGCCGCGGAACACGCGATAGGCAAACACGGTGTAGGCCACGATCGCCGGCACCGTGATCACCGTGCCCACGAGGATCACCGTGAGCGAGGCCGGCGCGGCAGCGGCCTGCCAGATCGTCATGCGATCCATCACCACGTAGGGGTAGAGGCTGTAGGCGAGGCCGAAGAAGCCCAGCACCAGCACGCCCACCATCAGCACGAAGGGCACCCAGCACTGCCGCTCCAGCGTGCGCCGCCAGTTCAGCGACCAGCGCAGCACCAGCAGCGCGGCCGCGCAGGTGAGCGGGATGGGCAGCAGCGCGATGAACTCGGGCATGCTGAACCAGCGCTCGCGTACCGTGCCGCTGACCCAGGGCGTCGCGATCGAGATCAGCACCATGCCGGCCACGACCGGGCCCCAGGCGAGGCGCGCCCAGCGGACCGCATGCGCCTGCAGTTCGCCCTCGGTCTTCATGATGAGCCAGCTCGCGCCCAGCAGCACGTAGGCCGCCGGGAGCAGGAGCGCGATGGTGGCGGCGAAGACCTGGTATTGCCAGCCGCTGTTGAGCCCGGTGACGTAGTGGCCGAGCATCCAGCCCTGCGCCATGGACGAGAGCGCGGAGCCGGCGAAGAAGAGCTTGTTCCACAACGGCTTGTGCTGGTCGCGCGCCTTCACGCGGAAGTCGAACGCCACGCCGCGCAGCGTGAGGCCGATCAGCATGGCGGCGACGGGCAGATAGAGCGCGCCCAGCACGACGCCGTGTGCCTTGGGGAAGGCGATCAGCAGGATGCCGGCGCCGAGCACGAGCCAGGTCTCGTTCGCATCCCAGAAGGGGCCGATGGAGGCGATCATGCGGTCCTTCTGCACGTCGCTCGCGCGCGGCAGGAGCATGCCCACGCCGAGGTCGTAGCCGTCGAGCGCCACGTAGACGAGCATGGACACGCCCATCACGGCCATGAAGATGACAGGCAGTGCGTGGTCGAAACTCATGTCGGGCTCCCGGTCTGTGCGCCCACCGGGGTGCGGGCACGTTCTTCGGCTTCCTTGGCGAGCACCTGCTCGGGCTTCTCGGCCATGTACTTGAGCACGGCCACGTAGGCGGCGACGAGCGCGAGGTAGAGCGTCACGTAGAGCGTGAGCGTGAGCGCGATCATCGGCGAGGGGATGCCCGAGGCGACGTCGGCCGTGCGCAGCAGCCCGAAGACGATGTAGGGCTGGCGGCCGATCTCGGTGACGTACCAGCCGGCCACCGTCGCGACCCAGCCGGAGAACGTCATGCCCGCCAGCAGCCACAGGAGCGGCCGCGGCAGCTGATCGGCCACCCAGCGGCGCCGCTTGTAGAGCCACAAGCCCGACCAGCTCGCCAGCAGCATCAGCACGCCCACGCCCACCATGATCCGGAAGCCGAAGAAGACCGGCGCCACCGGCGGATGCTCGCCCTTGAAATCGTTCAGCCCCCGGAGCTCGCCTTCGCTGTCGTGCGCGAGGATGAGGCTCGCGCCCTTGGGGATGCCGATGGCGTAGCGGTTGCTGCGCGTGGCCTCGTCCGGCCACGCGAAGAGCAGCAGCGGCGCGCCGCGCTCGGTCTCCCAGATGGCCTCCATCGCGGCGATCTTCTGGGGCTGGTGCTTGAGCGTGTTGAGGCCGTGCAGGTCGCCCACCACGATCTGCAGCGGGATCAGCACGGCGGCCAGCGTGAGCCCCGTGCGCAGCACCTTGGGTGTCGCGCTGTTGGCCTTGCCCTTGAGCAGCTGCCAGGCGCTGATGCCGCACAGCAGGAAGGCGACGGTCAGGCCCGAGGCGAGCAGCTTGTGCGTGAGGCGATAGGGCAGCGAAGGGGTGAAGAGCACCTCCAGCCAGCTGGTCACGTGGAATTCGCCGTTGATGATCTCGTGGCCGGCCGGGGTCTGCATCCAGGAGTTGAGGCAGAGGATCCAGAAGGCGCTCAGCGTGGTGCCGAAGGCGACGAGGAAGGTCGCGACCAGGTGCGTCCGCTCGCTCACCCTGCCGTGGCCGAACAGCATGATCCCGAGGAAGCCGGCCTCCAAAAAGAAGGCGGTGAGCACCTCGTAGCCCAGCAGCGGGCCGGCGACGTTGCCCGCCTTTTCCATGAAGCCCGGCCAGTTGGTGCCGAACTGGAAGGTCATCGTGACGCCGCTCACCACGCCGAGCGCGAAGGTGAGCGCGAAGACCTTGGTCCAGAAGCGGTAGGCGGTGAGCCAGCCCTGCGCCTGCGTTTTCAGCCATCGCAGGCGGAAGTACAGCAGCACCCAGCCGAGGGCGATCGTGATCGTCGGGAAGAGGATGTGGAAGGTGATGTTGGCCGCAAACTGCATGCGGGCGAGGAGCAACGCGTCCATGACTTATTCCTTTCCACCTTTGACGACCTTGACCTTGCCGGTGAACTCCAGCAGGCGCTGGACCTTGGAGCCGAGCTTCATCAGCTGGGCGAGCGTCTTCGAGTCCATGCGCAGCACCTCGTCGGACCAGGTCGTCATCAATTCGATCAGGTCGTGCATGCCCTTCATGCGCTCCTGGGCGATGCGGTCTTCCTCGGTGCCCGGCGTCTCGAGGAGGGCGTTGCGCAGCATCGAGAGCGTGGGCTCCACCTCGCGGCGCCGGCGCTCTTCGGCGAGCGTGCGGAAGATCTCCCAGGCGTCGCTCGGAGCCTCGAAGTACTCGCGCCGGTCGCCGGGCTGGTGGCGCATGTGCACCAGCCGCCAGGCCTGGAGCTCCTTCAGCCCCATGCTCACGTTGGAACGCGAGAACTCCAGCGCCTCGGCGATCTCGTCGGCGTTGAGCGGCTTGGGCGAGACGAAGATGAGCGCGTAGATCTGGCCCACCGTGCGGTTGATGCCCCAGCGGCTGCCCATTTCGCCGAAGTGGCTGACGAAGCTCTTGACCAGGGGGGAGAGGGGAATCATTTGATGCAGATCAAAAAACGCCGCGACCTGAGGATTCTCTCGTAATTTCAAGAAATACTGAAAATACGGGAATTCGCAGAGGCGAGCCCGGCATGCGCGCAAGGGGCGGCCGCCATAATCCGCCCCATGACCACACCACAGGACTTGCAGGGCCGCCACATCGTGCTCGGCCTGAGCGGCGGCATCGCCTGCTACAAGAGCGCGGAGCTGGCGCGCGGCCTCGTGAAGGCTGGCGCGACGGTGCAGGTGGTGATGAGCGAGGCTGCCGAGCAGTTCATCACGCCGGTCACCATGCAGGCCCTGACCAACCGCAGCGTCTACACCAGCCAGTGGGACGTGCGCGAGCCCAACGCCATGGCGCACATCAACCTCACCCGCCAGGCCGACGCCGTGCTGGTGGCGCCCGCGAGCGCGGACCTCATGGCCAAGCTGGCGCAGGGCCGCGCCGACGAACTGCTGAGCCTGCTCTGCCTGGCACGCCCCATCGAACGCTGCCCGCTGCTGCTCGCACCTGCGATGAACCGCGAGATGTGGGCCCATCCGGCCACGCAGCGCAACGTGGCGCAGCTCGAAGCCGATGGCGCGACGCTCCTCGGCCCCGCCAGCGGCGACCAGGCCTGCGGCGAGATCGGCGACGGCCGCATGCTCGAAGCCGACGAGCTCGTGGCCGAGCTCACCGCCTTCTTCGTGCCCAAGCTTCTGCGCGGCAAGCGCCTGCTCATCACCGCCGGCCCGACCTTCGAGCCCATCGACCCGGTGCGCGGCATCACCAATCTCTCCAGCGGCAAGATGGGCTTCGCCATCGCCCGCGCCGCGCAGGAGGCGGGTGCCGAGGTGACGCTGGTCGCCGGCCCGGTGCACCTGCCCACGCCGCGCGGCGTGCGCCGCGTCGATGTGCAGACGGCGCAGCAGATGTACGACACCGTCGTGCCGCAGGCCCCGAAACATGACGTCTTCGTCGCGACGGCCGCCGTCGCCGACTGGCGTCCGGCCACGCTCTCCGACCAGAAGATCAAGAAGAACGGCAACAAGGTCGCGCCGACCTTCGAGCTCACCGAGAACCCGGACATCCTCGCGGCGGTGGCGAAGCTCGCCGACCGCCCCTATTGCGTGGGCTTCGCCGCCGAGAGCCACGACCTGCTCAAGCACGCGCGCGAGAAGCTCGAGCGCAAGAAGGTGCCGCTCATCGTCGGCAACCTGGGGCCTGCCACCTTCGGGCGCGACGACAACCTGCTGGTGCTCGTCGACGCGCAAGGCCACCGTGAGCTGCCCCGCGCCGACAAGCTCTCCCTCGCCCGCGCGCTCGTGGCCGAGATCGCCCAGCGCCTCAACCTCAAGACCGCATGACCACGATCGACCTCAAGGTGCTCGACGCCCGCATGGCCGAGCAATTGCCGAGCTATGCCACCGCCGGAAGCGCCGGCCTGGATCTGCGTGCCTGCCTGGATGCGCCGCTGGTGCTCGAGTCGGGTCAGACCCAGCTCATCCCCACAGGCCTCGCGATCCACGTCGCCGACCCGGGCCTCGCGGCGATCATCCTTCCGCGCTCGGGCCTGGGCCACAAGCACGGCATCGTGCTCGGCAACCTCGTGGGCCTCATCGATTCCGACTACCAGGGGCAGCTCATGGTGAGCTGCTGGAACCGCGGTCAGGCGAGCTTCACCATCCAGCCGATGGAGCGCATCGCGCAGCTCGTGATCGTGCCGGTGGTGCAGGCGAAGTTCAACGTGGTGGACGAGTTCGGCGCGTCCGAACGCGGCGCCGGCGGCTTCGGCTCCACCGGCAAGCACTGAACCTCGTCAGTGGATCTCTGAGCCGCCCGGGGCGGTCGGCAGGATGCGTATGCCGGGCTCGCTCACGCTGCCGGCTTCGATCTCGTCTTCGGTGGCTTCGCGCACATCGCGCACGGTGACGTCCAGCCGAAGGGCGATGCCGGCCAGCGGGTGGTTCCCATCGAGCACCACGTGCTCGGGGTAGACCTCCGTCACGGTGTAGATCGCATCGGCCTGCAGGCCCTCGGTGGTGGCGCCTTCGGGTGGCCCTTCGAACTGCATGCCCGGCTCGACCTTGCCGTCGAAGATCGACATCGGCTCGAAGAACACGAGCTCGGGGTCGTACTCGCCGAAGGCGTGCTCCGGCTCCAGGTGCAGTTTGGTCGAATAACCGGCTTCCTGCCCGTCGAGCGCTTCCTCGACCTTGGCGAGCAGGTCGTCACCCCCGAAGAAGAACTCGACCGGCGCCGCGAGTTCGTCGATCAACTGGCCTTGGGCATCTTCAAGTCGCCACGTGAGGCTGACGACGCAGGGGGCAGAAATCACCATCGGGCAATGATCGCACAATGACCCCATGACGATTTCAGTACCGACGACGCTGCTTGGTGGTTTGTCGCCGCAGCAGTTCATGCGCCGCCATTGGCAGAAGCGCCCCTTGCTCATCCGCCAGGCCGTGCCGGCGCTCACGCCGTTCGTGAGCCGTGCCGAGCTCTTTGCGCTGGCGGGCCACGAGGACGTCGAATCGCGCGTGGTGGCGCAGGGTGCGCGTGGCTGGACGCTGCGCCACGGACCCTTCGCACGGCGTGCGCTGCCGCCGGCGTCACGCGCGGGCTGGACGCTGCTGGTGCAGGGCCTGGATACCCATCTCGATGCGGCGCACGAACTGCTCGCGCGGTTTCGCTTCGTGCCCGATGCGCGGCTCGACGACCTGATGGTGTCGTGGGCCAGCGATGGCGGCGGCGTCGGGCCGCATGTCGATTCCTACGACGTGTTCCTCCTGCAGTTGCAAGGGCAGCGCCGTTGGCGCATCGCGCCGCCGGGTGACGCGACGCTCGTGGAGGGCCTGCCGCTCAAGATCCTCCGGCACTTCGACGCACAGGACGAGTGGGTGCTCGAAGCCGGTGACATGCTCTACCTGCCGCCGGGGTGGGGGCACGACGGCGTGGCGGTCGGCGAGTGCATGACGGCCTCGATCGGATTTCGCGCCGCCGGCCGCGCGGAGCTGCGCGACGAGGTGCTGCAGCGCATGCTGGACGCGAGCGAACGGCCTGACCCGGATCCGCTCTACCGCGATCCCGCGCAGCCGGCGACCGACACGCCGGCGCTCATCCCCGAGGCGCTGCACGACTTCTCCGCGCGAGCGATCGCCCGCTGGCTCGCCGAGCCCGATGCGCTCGCCTGTGCATTGGGCGAGGTCCTGAGCGAGCCCAAGCCCAACGTCTGGTTTGAAGGAGGCGAGCGGCTGGTCGAAGGGCAGGGCGTGCGCCTGGATCGCCGCACGCGGATGTTGTATGACCGTCGTCATGTCTTCATCAACGGCGAGGCCTTCCGTGCGGCAGGGCGGGACGCGACACTCATGCGCCGCCTCGCCGATCAGCGGTCGCTGGCGGCCAGGCAACTGGCCGCGTTGAGCGACGACGCAAAGGAACTGCTGGCACAGTGGGCCGACGCCGGCTGGCTGCACGCCGGCGGCTGACGAAAGGGGACAGCACCATGGACGACCTGCCGACCTCGCGCATCATCACTTCGCGCACCGAGTACCACGAGGCGCTCAAGGAGGCCTTCGCCTTCGTGGCAGACAAGGGCTGCCGCGAAGTCTTCATCGCCGACCCGCGCTTCTCGGACTGGCCGCTCGGCGAGCGCGGCGTGCTGGAGAGCCTCACGCGCTGGGCCTACACGCATCGCAAGCTGACGGTGCTCGCCGAGAGCTTCGACGAGTTCCCGCGCCGGCATCCGCGCTGGGTGGAGTGGCGCCGGCAGTGGTCGCATGTGGTGGAGTGCCGGGCAGTGGACGAGGCCGACGCGGGCCAGCTCACCGGGCTCTTCCTCGCCCCCGGGCTTCTGACGCTGAGCGTGCTCGACCCGCAGCACTACCGCGCAAGCCTTTCGTTCGACCCGGCCGACAGCACGCGCCGCCGTGACGCGCTTGATGCGCTTTTGCAACGCTCCGAAGAGGCTTTTCCGGTCACCACTTTGGGGCTCTAGGGGACTTCCCTAGCCCTCGATATAATCGTGGGCTGGCGTTGAAGTGCTCGAGCTTTGTGCGCCTGAAAAGTTGGGGACTTGCCCACACGGAGGGTTCCCACAATTGCCGGTAATTGTTTGAACCTTTCACTGAGGATAAGTATGAAAAAGTCGCTTCTGATGGCCACCCTGGTTGCTGCGTTCGCTCTTGCCGCTTGCGGCAAGAAGGAAGAGGCTCCCGCCGCTCCCCCCGCTGCGCCCGCCGTTGAACCCGCTCCGGCGCCTGCTGCTCCCGCTGCGACCGAAGCTGCTTCGGCCGCTCCGGCTGCTGCCCCCGCTGCTTCCGAGCCCGCCTCGGCTGCCAGCCAGTAATCGGTTTTCCGATTCAGCCGAAAGCCGCCGCAAGGCGGCTTTTTTCATGGTCGCCCGAACCCTCGTGTCGGTGGGTGGCTCTGTCTACAACGGGTGCAAGTTCAGGCCGCCGCCCGCCCGCCCGCCAGCAGAGGACTTTCGCGCCGCTCCCAGGCCGCCTCAGCAGGTCAGCCAGTCCAGGCCTCGCACCGGATCTGCCACCAGCACCTCTTCCGGCTGTCCGCCGAAGACGGCCGCCAGCGCCGCCTGGGCGAGGTCGGGCCGGTTGTTGCGCTCGCTCAGGTGGGCGGCCACGAGTTGGCGCAGTCCGGCGTGCATGCAACGCGCGAGGATCTCCGCCGCCGTGTCGTTCGCCAGGTGTCCGAGCCGGCCCGCGATGCGCGCTCTCAGCGACGCCGGGTAGGCGGAATTTGCCAGCAGCGTGCGGTCGTGGTTGCACTCGAGCAGCAGGGCATCACAACCCGCGAGCTGCGCGAGCAGGTGCGGCGTGGCGCAGCCCGCGTCGGTGAGCACGCCCAGGCGCGCGGCGCCGTCGGTGGCACGCAGCTGCAAGGGCTCGTGCGCGTCGTGCGGCACGGTGTAGGGGGTGAGCTCGATGTCGCCAAGCGTGATCGCCTGCACGTCGCGCGCGAAGTGCAGCAGCCCGGCGGGCACCTCGGGCTCACCGATCGCGCGCCAGGTGCCACGGCTCGTCCACACCGGCACGTTGTGCTTGCGGGCGAGGTGAAAGGCGCAGCCGACATGGTCGCCGTGCTCATGGGTCACGAAGACCGCGTCGATGTCGCGTGCCGCCAGACCGCGCAGGGCCAGGCGGCGATCGAGTTCACGCAGCGAGAAGCCGCAGTCGATCAGCACCCGTGTGGTCGTGATGCCCGCGCTGGCCTCGAGCAGCGTGGCGTTGCCGCTGCTGCCGCTGCCGAGGCTGCAAAAGCGCAACATCGCGCCGCTGCCGCGGGTTACTTCAGGTCATCGACCAGGAGCTTGACGATGCGCTGGCCGGCGTCGCCGTTCTCCGGCTCGCCCTTGGCGTCGTACACCGACACGGTGCTCACCTCGCCCTCGGCCTTGACGTTCACCCGATAGCGGATGGGGCCGCTGGGCTGCTTGTCGCTGCTGAAGAGCCGGGCGAAGAAGCCGGGCTCCTCCTTGCCGGCCTGCGCCGGATCGACGTAGCGCACGAAGTAGACGCCCTGCGCGCGGTCACGGTCTTCGACGGTGAAGCCACTGCGGTCGAGCGCGAGACCGACGCGTCGCCATGCGCGGTCGAAGCTCTCGTCCACCTGCAGGGTCGCGGCCGGGCGGTCGGTCAGCGCGCGGGCGCGCGCCGGTGCGGCGGCAGTCGTCGTGGCAGCGGCGCCGGTGCCGCTCTGCGTGGCGAGCCTGGCGGCTTCTGCCTTGCCGCCGAGCTTGACCATGAGGCGCGAAAGCATCTCGCCTTCCAGCAGCGGGTCGCTCGGGCGTGGTTTCCAGGTGGTCGTGTCCTTGAGCTGGTTGACATAGACCTCCTGCATCCCGCGGTGCGTGATGTAGATGTCGGTGCCACGCTCGCTGCGTTCGACGCGCATGCGGTACTTGTCGCGCTCGCCGGTGTCGTAGAGCGCATCGAAGACGCGGCCCACGGTGCGGCGGATGATGTCGTCGGAGATCTTGGCGCGGTTCTCGGACCACACGGTCTCCATCACACCGACCTCGGGCTGGTCGACGGCGAGCGCCAGGCCGCGCTCGCGCCAGAACTCCTGCAGCTGCGGCCAGAGCTGATCGGGGGCGATGTTGGTGCTGAGGTAGCGCAGGTCGCCCTGGCGCTCCAGGCGCACGTCGCCGAGCGCGGTCGGGGCGACGGTGTTGGTGACCGGCGCCGAGGCCGCGGCGCTGGGCGCCTGCTGCAACTGCGTGGCGCTGATGACCCCGGCCTGCGGTGCATAGCGCGGGTCCACCGCGAGCTGGGTCAGGTCGGGCGGCACTTCGAGCGGCGTGGCCTTGGTCTTGGCGGTGCGGTAGTCGAGCTTGTCGCCGCCGGCGAGGTTGTCGAGGGCAGAGCAGGCGGTCAGGGCACAGACCAGCGCCGTGCCGGTCGCAAGCGAACTGAGGGGAACACGAATCACGTTCAACATCTCCGTAGGGAGCGGGCCGGGCCGATCAGGCCGGCAGGCCGTGGATGACAGGAGAGCGCCTCGGCTGTTTCGCAGGCCGCGGGCTCGATTCACAGCAGACCCGCTTCGCGCATCGCTTGTTCCACCGCGGCCTGACCGGCCGGGCTCAAGGGCAGGATCGGCAGACGCACCGTGGGGCCGCAGCGGCCCAGACGCGACAGCGCCCACTTGGTCGGAGTGGGACTGGCTTCGACGAAGAGTTGCTTGTGCAGCGACAGGAGGCGCAGGTGGATGGCGGTGGCTTCGCGCACCTGGCCGGCGATCGCGGCCTTGCACAGCTCATGCATCGCGCGCGGCGCGACGTTGGCCGTGACGCTCACGTTGCCATGTCCGCCGAGCAGCATGAGCGCAATCGCGGTGGGATCGTCGCCGGAGTAGATCGAGAAGCCCTTGGGCGCCTGCTTGATGAGCTGGCAGGCGCGCTCGATGTTGCCCGTGGCTTCCTTGATGCCGATGACGCCGGGCACCTGCGCGAGACGCAGCACGGTCTCGGGCAGCATGTCGGCCACCGTCCGGCCGGGCACGTTGTAGAGCACCATCGGCACGTCCACCGCCTCGGCGATGGCCTTGAAGTGCGCGTAGATGCCGTCCTGCGAGGGCTTGTTGTAGTAGGGCACGACCGAAAGCGTGCAATCGGCGCCGACCTCCTTCGCGTAGCGCGACAGCTCGATCGCCTCGCGTGTGGAGTTGCCGCCGGTGCCGGCCATGATGGGCACGCGGCCGCGGGCGTGTTCGACCGTGACGCGGATGATCTCGAAGTGTTCCTCGAACGACACCGTCGGCGACTCGCCGGTCGTGCCGACCACGCCGATGCAATCGGTGCCTTCGGCGATGTGCCAGTCGATCAGGCGGCGCAGCGCGTCGTAGTCCACGCTGCCGTCTTCCTGCATGGGCGTGACGAGCGCCACGATGCTGCCAACGATGGGTTTCATGGGGGGGATCCTCGGAATCGGGCGATTTTAGCTGGCGGGCGCAGGCGTCCCCGGCGTCAGCAGGTGGCGCGGGTGAGGGCCTTCTCCGGGCGCCGGCCGCACGGCGGCGATGCGTTGCACGTAGCGATCCGGGCTCTGCAGGAACCCGTGTTCGTACGCCACGATGCGCAAGCCGGCGGCGGCCGCGAGCAGCTCGCCCGGGCGCAGCAGGAAATCGGGGTTGGCCGGCCGGCCGACCGTCTCTTGGCCGGTGGCGAAGGTCTCGTAGATCAGCGCGCCGCCGTCGGCGACGCTCGCGACGATCGCCGGCAGGATCGGTCGCCACAGGTAGTGGGTGACGATCACCGCATCGAAACGCTGGCCGTCGAAGGGCCACGGCCCGCCTTCGATGTCGGCGACCACCACGTCGGCGATCCCGCGCAGCGGCGCCACGGCGTCGGCATCGCGGTCCACCGCCGTGACACGCGCGCCGCGTTCGGCGAACCATCGCACGTGGCGGCCGCTGCCGCAGGCCACGTCGAGCACGGTCGCGCCCGGCGCGACGAGATGCGACCAGCGCTGCACCCACGGCGACGGCACGCCGGTCATGTTCCGGCCGCCTCCCGGTGGAGGGCCTTGCGCGCGAGCGCGTCCACGAGGCCCGGTGCGAGCAGCTTGAGCCAGCGCCCGACCTTGCCCTTGGCCGACATGACGATGTCGCGCCGGCGTGCCTGCGCCCCGCCGAGGATCAGCCGGGCGCAGGTCTCCACGCTCATGGCGCCGCGCTCGTCCAGGCCACTCTTGCCGGCAGGCTGGCCCTGCGCGTTGAAGCCGCGGTAGCGGATCTCGGTCGCCACCACGCCAGGGTAGGCGAGGGTCACGCTCACGCCGGTGTCGGCCAGCTCCACCCGCAGCGCCTCGAAGAAGCCGGTCATCGCGAACTTGGTCGCGCAGTAGGCCGTGCGCCCCGGCACGCCCACGAGGCCGGCGAGGCTGGAGACCGCGACGATGCGCCCGCGCGTGGCCCGCAGGTGCGGCAGCGCCGCACGGGTGCACCAGACGCTGCCCCAATGGTTGATGCGCATGAGCGTCTCGTACCAGGCCAGGTCGCTCACCTCGTCGAAGAGCGCGTGCGCCGACATGCCGGCGTTGTTGACCAGCGTGTCGAGCCGGCCGAATGCCGCGAGGGTGGCGGCGACGAGCGCCTCGCAGTCCGCCTGCACGCCCACGTCGCAGCGCTGCACCAGCACCTGCGCGCCGTGCGTGCGGCATTGCGCGGCCACGGCTTCGAGCCGCTCCACGTTGCGTGCGGCGAGCACCAGCGCCACATCGGCGCGCCCGCGTTGCGCCCACTGGCGGGCGAGTTCAGCGCCGATGCCTTCGGAGGCGCCGGTGATGACGATCACATCCATGTCAGAACCATGTCAGAAGCAGTTCCAGAGCTGGTTGGCGAGGGTGAAGGCCAGGTCCGGGCGCAGGTAGGCGGCAAACACGGCCAGCAGCACCCCCAGCGACGCGGCCCAGGCGAGGAAGCGGCGGCGCTTGCTCATGGCTCAGGCGGCCGCCGCGGCGGGCGGGCGCACGATGGCCGATTCGCGCACCGGCAGGTTGACGAGCGCGGCAAAGACGCCGAGCGCCACCGAGATCCACCACACGAGGTCGTAGCTGCCGGTCGTATCGTAGAGCTTGCCGCCCAGCCACACGCCGAGGAAGGAGCCGACCTGGTGGCTCAGGAAGACGAAGCCGCCGAGCATGGACATGTACTGCACGCCGAAGATCTGGGCGATCACCGCATTAGTGGGCGGCACGGTGGAGAGCCACAGGAAGCCCATCACCGAGGAGAAGAGGTAGACGCTCCACGGCGTCAGCGGCACGTTGAGGAAGATCACGATCGCGACCGACCTCAACGCATAGATCGACGAGAGGATGTATTTCTTCGGCAGGCGCTGGCCGAGCGAGCCGGCGGCATACGTGCCGAAGACGTTGAAGAGCCCGATGAGCGCGAGCGCCGTGGTGGCGACATTGGGCGTGAGCCCGTGGTCCTTGAGGTAGCTCGGCATGTGCACGCCGATGAAGACCACCTGGAAGCCGCAGACAAAGTAGCCCGCCATCAGCAACTGGAAGCTGCGGTAGCCGAAGGCTTCGCGCAAGGCGTGGCCGATGCTCTGCTGGAAGGCGCCGGCCTGCGGCGTGAATTTCGGCTCCTTCAGGCCGAAGGCGAGAGGCACGATCGCCAGCGCCAGGCAGCCGAGCAGGAAGAGGGCGTTCTGCCAGCCGAAGCTGCCGATGAGCCAGTTCTCCACCGGCACCATGAGGAACTGCCCGAACGAGCCGGCGGCCGCGGCCACGCCCATGGCCCAGCTGCGTTTCTCGGGCGCGACGTTGCGGCCGATCACGCCATAGACCACCGCATAGGTGGTGCCCGATTGCGCCAGGCCCAGCACCAGCCCGGCGCTGCCGGTGAAGGCCAGGCCCGAGGTGGCGAGCGCCATCAGGACGAGGCCGCCGGCATAGAGCACGCTGCCGGCGACGAGCACGCGGAAGGCGCCGTAGCGATCGGCCAGCATGCCCGCGAACGGCCCGGCGAGCCCCCAGGCGAGGTTTTGCACCGCCAGCGCAAAGGCGAAGGTCTCGCGCGACCAGCCGCGGTCCATGGTGATGGGCTGCAGCCACAGCCCGAAGCCGTGGCGGATGCCCATCGAGAGGGTGACGATCAGGGCGCCGCACAGCAGCACCTGCTTCATGGACAGCGGTGCAGGGGCGCCCGCTGCGGGGCGGGACGACATCGCGGCAATGTAGCGGAATCCCCTGCGGCCCGTTGCCGGCGCCGGCAGGCCCGGTCCTGGCGTCCTCCTAGAATTCCCGCCCTTATGGCGAGCAAACCCAGCGACAACTACGGCGAAGCGTCGATCCGCGTGCTCAAGGGCCTCGAGCCCGTGAAGCAGCGTCCGGGCATGTACACCCGCACCGACAACCCGCTGCACATCATCCAGGAAGTCATCGACAACGCGGCCGACGAAGCGCTGGCCGGGCACGGCAAGCGCATCGACGTCACGCTGCACATCGACACCAGCGTGAGCGTGCAGGACGATGGCCGGGGCATCCCCTTTGGCAAGCACCCCGAAGAGAAGGTGCCGGTGGTCGAGATCGTCTTCACCCGCCTGCACGCCGGCGGCAAGTTCGACAAGGGCTCGGGCGGCGCCTACAGCTTCTCGGGCGGCCTGCACGGCGTGGGTGTGAGCGTGACCAACGCGCTCGCGAAAAGGCTCGAGGTGCACGTCTGGCGCGAAGGGCAGGTGGCCAACCTCACCTTCTCGGGTGGCGACGTGATAGAGCCGCTCAAGCTGCGCAAGGCCACCAACGCCGATCGCAAGTCGGGCACCACGGTGCGCGTCTGGCCGGATGCCACGTACTTCGAGAGCGCCGACCTGCCGCGCGCCGAGCTGATCCACCTCCTGCGCAGCAAGGCCGTGCTGATGCCGGGCGTGACGGTCACGCTCACCATCGAGAAGACCGGCGAGGTGCTCACCTGGACGTACAAGGGCGGGCTGCGCGACTACCTCATGCAGACGCTGCCGGCCGACCCGGTGATCCCGCTCTTCGAGGGCGAGCACTACGCCGACCGCGGCGAGACCGAGAACTTCGCCGAAGGCGAGGGCGCCGCCTGGTGCGTGGCCTTCACCGAAGAAGGCTCGCCCATGCGCGAGAGCTACGTGAACCTCATCCCGACGGTGAACGGCGGCACGCACGAGTCCGGCCTGAAGGACGGCCTCTTCGGTGCGGTGAAGGGCTTCATCGAGCTGCACAGCCTCTTGCCCAAGGGCGTGAAGCTCATGCCCGAAGACGTGTTCTCGCGTGCGAGCTTCGTGCTCAGCGCCAAGGTGCTCGACCCGCAGTTCCAGGGCCAGATCAAGGAGCGGCTCAACAGCCGCGATGCGCTGCGGCTGGTGTCCACCTACGTGAAGCCGGCGCTGGAGCTCTGGCTCAACCAGCACGTGGACCTCGGCAAGAAGCTCGCCGAGCTCGTCATCAAGCAGGCGCAGACGCGCCAGCGCGCGAGCCAGAAGGTCGAGAAGCGCAAGGGCTCCGGCGTGGCCGTGCTGCCGGGCAAGCTCACCGACTGCGAGAACCGCGACATCACGCTCAACGAGCTCTTCCTCGTGGAAGGCGACTCGGCCGGCGGCAGCGCCAAGATGGGCCGCGACAAGGAGACCCAGGCCGTGCTGCCGCTGCGCGGCAAGGTGCTCAACGCCTGGGAGGTCGAGCGCGACCGCCTCTTCGCCAACAACGAGATCCACGACATCTCGGTGGCCATCGGCGTCGACCCGCACGGCGCGGACGATGCGCCCGATCTCTCGGGCCTGCGCTACGGGAAGATCTGCATCCTGTCGGACGCGGACGTCGACGGCTCGCACATCCAGGTGCTGCTGCTGACGCTGTTCTTCCGGCACTTCCCCAAGCTCATCGAGCGCGGCCATGTCTACGTCGCCAAGCCGCCGCTGTTCCGCATCGACGCGCCCGCGCGCGGCAAGCGGCCGGCGGCCAAGATCTATGCGCTCGACGACGGCGAGCTCACCGCCACGCTGGACAAGCTGCGCAAGGAAGGCGCGCGCGAGAACGCCTGGAGCATCAGCCGCTTCAAGGGCCTGGGCGAGATGAACGCCGAGCAGCTGTGGGACACCACGCTCAACCCCGACACCCGCCGCCTGCTGCAGGTGAGCTTCGGCGCGCTCGACGCGGCTGCGACGACGGAGTCGCTCACCAAGCTCATGGGCAAGGGCGAGGCGCAGGCGCGGCGCGAGCTCATGGAACTGCACGGCGACGATGTGGAAGTGGACGTCTGAGCCACGCATCGCGACTCCTCACACCCGTCCCTGAATCCGACTTCCCATGAGTTTCGAAGAGACCACCGACAACCCCGACGCCATCACGCTCGCGCACTACGCCGAGCGGGCCTACCTCGAATACGCGCTGAGCGTGGTGAAGGGCCGTGCGCTGCCCGACGTGTGCGACGGCCAGAAGCCGGTGCAGCGGCGCATCCTCTACGCCATGGAGCGCATGGGGCTCTCGTTCACCGGCACCGCCGGCGCGCGCCCCGTGAAGAGCGCGCGCGTGGTGGGCGACGTGCTGGGCAAGTACCACCCGCACGGCGACCAGGCGGCCTACGACGCCATGGTGCGCATGGCGCAGGATTTCTCGCAGCGCTATCCGCTCATCGACGGCCAGGGCAACTTCGGCTCGCGCGACGGCGACGGCGCGGCCGCCATGCGCTACACCGAGGCGCGGCTTGCGCCCATCTCGCGCCTGCTGCTCGACGAGCTCGACGAAGGCACGGTGGACTTCGTGCCCAACTACGACGGCTCGGAACAGGAGCCGCGGCAGCTGCCGGCCCGCCTGCCCTTCGTGCTGCTCAACGGGGCGAGCGGCATCGCGGTCGGCCTCGCTACCGAGGTGCCCTCGCACAACCTGCGCGAAGTCGCCGCCGCGGCGGTGGCGATGATCCGCAACGACAAGATCAACGACGAGGAACTCGCCGCCATCGTCCCGGGCCCGGACTACGCGGGCGGCGGCCAGATCATCAGCGAGGCCGCCGACATCCGCGCCGCCTATGCCACCGGCCGCGGCAGCCTCAAGGTGCGTGCACGCTGGAAGATCGAAGACCTCGCGCGCGGCCAGTGGCAGCTGGTGGTGACCGAGCTGCCGCCGGGCACGAGCGCGCAGCGCGTGCTGGAAGAGATCGAGGAGCTGACCAACCCCAAGGTCAAGGCCGGCAAGAAGGCGCTGCTCGCCGACCAGGTGCAGCTCAAGACCACCATCCTCTCGGTGCTCGACGCGGTGCGCGACGAGGCCAGCAAGGACGCCCCGGTGCGCCTGGTCTTCGAGCCCAAGACGAGCCGCATCGGGCAGGACGAGCTCATCCAGACGCTGCTCGCGCACACCAGCCTGGAGACCTCCGCCCCGATCAACCTCACGATGATCGGCGCCGACGGTCGGCCGACGCAGAAGAGCCTGCGCCAGATGCTGGCCGAATGGGTGGCCTTCCGCGCCGAGACGGTGCAGCGCCGCACCCAGCACCGGCTCGACAAGGTGCTCGCGCGCATCCACATCCTCGAGGGCCGGCAGCTCGTGCTGCTCAACATCGACGAGGTGATCCGCATCATCCGGCACTCGGACGAGCCCAAGCCGGCGTTGATCGAGCGCTTCAACTTGAGCGAGCGGCAGGCCGAGGACATCCTCGAGATCCGGCTGCGCCAGCTCGCGCGTCTCGAAGCCATCAAGATCCAGCAGGAGCTCAAGGACCTGCGCGAGGAGCAGGGCCGGCTCGAAGACATCCTCAATTCGCCGGCCACGCTCAAGCGCACGCTCATCAAGGAGATCGAAACCGACGCCAGGCAGTACGGCGACGACCGCCGCACGCTGATCCAGGCCGAGAAGCGGGCGGTCGCCGAGGTCAAGGTGATCGACGAGCCGGTGACGGTGGTCGTGAGCATGAAGGGCTGGGTGCGCGCCCTCAAGGGCCACGAGGTCGATGCGAGCGCCCTCGCGTTCAAGGCGGGCGACACGCTGTACGGCGTGTTCCCGTGCCGCACGGTCGATTCGCTGCTGGTCTTCGGCAGCAACGGCCGGGTCTATTCGACGGGCGTGGCGCAGCTGCCCGGCGGTCGCGGCGACGGCCAGCCCATCACGACCCTCATCGACCTCGAATCGGGCACGCAGCCGCTGCACTACTTCGCGGCCGCGCCCGACGTGACGCTGCTGCTGTCCAGCACCGGCGGCTTCGGCCTGCTCGCGCGGGTCGGCGACATGGTGAGCCGCCAGCGCGGCGGCAAGAGCTTCCTCGCGCTCGAAGCCGACGACAAGGTCCTCCCGCCCGTGCCGGCGCTGGCGGATCACAGGCAGGTGGTGTGCCTCTCCATGAGCGGCCGCCTGCTTGCCTTCCCGCTCGAAGACTTGAAGCTGCAGCCCAAGGGCGGGCGAGGCCTCACGCTGATGGACGTGGATGCCAAGGACCCGCTGGTGTCGGTGGCGACCTGCGCGAACGCCGTCAAGGTGCTGGGCGCCGGCCGCGGCGGCAAGGCCAAGGAAGAAGACCTGAAGGGCGCAGCACTCGCCGTGTACGCCGGCAAGCGGGCCCGCAAGGGCAAGGCGGCCGACCTGGGCATGAAGCCGCAACGGGTTTTGACGGCGGGGTAGGCTGGCGGCCCGCCGCGCTGCGCGGGCTTTTGGGCGCTCTCACGCCGCTGATCAGAACCATGGAGTACCACGTGTGACCGGAGCTTCCTCCACGCCACCTTCTGCCGCACCGGCCCCGCTCGAATCGCCTTGGTCGCCGCTGCGCCAGCCGGTGTTCCGCATGCTGTGGAGCGTCTGGCTCACCGCCAACATCTGCATGTGGATGAACGACGTGGCGGCGGCGTGGATGATGACCTCGCTCACCACCTCGCCCGTGATGGTCGCGCTGGTGCAGTCGGCCTCGACGCTGCCGGTCTTCTTCCTCGGGGTGCCGAGCGGCGCGCTCGCCGACATCCTCGACCGGCGGCGCTACTTCATCTTCACGCAGTTCTGGGTCGCCACCGTCGGCGTGCTGCTGTGCCTCATCACGCTGAGCGGGCAGATGGTGGCGCCGCTGCTGCTGCTGCTCACCTTTGCCAACGGGATCGGCCTGGCGATGCGCTGGCCGGTGTTCTCGGCCGTGATCCCGGAGCTCATCCCCAAGCCGCAGCTGCCGGCGGCGCTCGCGCTCAACGGCATCGCCATGAACACCTCGCGCATCTTCGGGCCCATCCTGGCCGGTGCGCTCATCGCGAGCCTGGGCAGCGCCTGGGTGTTCGCGCTCAATGCGGTGCTGTCGGTGATCTGCGGCTTCGTCATCATGCGCTGGAAGACGGAGCCGAAAGCGAGCGCCCTGCCGGCCGAGCGCTTCTTCGGCGCCATCCGCGTGGGGCTCACCTACGTGCGCCAGTCGGAGCCGATGCACGCCATCCTGCTGCGCATCGGCGCCTTCTTCCTGCAGGCAGTCGCGCTCACCTCTCTGTTGCCGCTGATCGCCAAGCACATGGAAGGGGGCGGGGCCGGCACGTTCACGCTGCTGCTCGCCGCCATGGGCGGTGGGGCCGTCGTGGCGGCGCTCATGATGCCGCGCATCCGTGCGCGCATGGACGGCGACCTGCTCGTGCGCAACGGCACCGCGCTGCAGGCGGTTTCCATGCTCGCGGCGGCCTACGCGCCCAACGTCTACGTGGCGGCGCCCGCCATGTTCATCAACGGCATGGCCGTGATCTCGGTGGCGAACTCGCTCGCCGTCTCGGCACAGCTCGCGTTGCCGAACTGGGTGCGCGCGCGCGGCATGTCGGTCTACCAGATGGCCCTCATGGGCAGCGGAGGCATCGGCGCGGCGATCTGGGGGCAGGTTGCCACCTTCACCAGCGTGCGCGCGAGCCTGGCGATCGCCTCGGTGGGCGGCGTGGTGCTCATGCTCGCGGTGATCCGCTACAAGCCGCGCAGCGCGGTCGGCGACGTGGACCTCACCCCCTCGAGCGCCTGGAAAGCTCCTCAGATGCCGCCCGGCGTGCAGGGCCACGACGGCCCCGTGCTCACCGCGATCGAGTATTTGATCGACCCGGCGCGCGCCGACGACTTCATGGCCGTGATGCGCGAGACGCGCAGCAGCCGGCTGCGCCAGGGGGCGCTGTCGTGCGAGGTCTTCCGCGACGCGACGGTGCCGGGCCGATACGTGGAGCACACGCTCGACGAATCGTGGATCGAGCACCTGCGCCGCTTCGACCGCGTGACCGCCTACGACGTGTCGCTGCGCGAGCGGCGGCTGGCCTTCCACCTGGGCGACGAGCCGCCGCGGGTGACGCGCAGCCTCGCCGAGGCGATGGGCTGATCAGCGCTTGCGCGCCGGTGCCCGCTTGCGGGCGGCCGGCTTGGGCGCCACCGGCACCGGCTCGTCGAGCGCCAGCGGCTCGGTCCTCACGGCTTCGGGGCTGCCCTCGGCCCCGGCCGGCGTCCACGAAGGCACCTGCCACACCGTCGTCGCCAGCGGCCAGGCCGCGAGCATGGTCGTCCACCAGGTGTGCGCCGTGCCCAGCATGGCCTCCCACGTGCGCGCCTGCAGCGCGATCACCTGCTCGGGGGTCCAGGGTGCACGCCACAGCACGGGATCGTCGATCGCAGGCGGGTCGCCGGGCGCGGGGGCCCAGAGGGAATTCCAGTGCCACATCATGGGAGTGCTCCTAGCGCTGAAGAGTTGCCACGTTGCGGTGAGCTTAGTCCGCGGACGCCCGCATTTCCGCGATCACCCACGCGACGCATGGCCTACCGCGGGGCGCCCCGAATAGCACTGCCGTCCAGGCTGGCGAGAATCCCAGGGCTAGAACAATCCATTCAACCGAGGGAGATCCCATGAGAGTTCTGTTCCAGGCCGCTGTCGCGGCCATCGTCGTTGCCTTGACGGGTTGCGCCACGCGTCCAGCCGAGCCTGTGGCGCTCATCCCTGCTGCCGCCACCACCGGGCGCATCGGGGTGGCCATGGCTCCGATCCCGAAAAACGAGATGTCGTACCCGGGAGCAGGGTGCCTGTTGTGTCTCGCGGCCGCCGCGGCCACCAACCGCATGCTGGCGACCCACGTGGAAACCTTGCCGCAGGACGACCTCGGCACGGTGAAGAACGATCTGGCGCGGGTGCTGGCGAAGAAGAACAAGTCGGTGAGCGTCATCGACGCCCCCCTCAACATCAAGGACTTGCCGTCCGGCAACGGCTCGGGGCCTACGGCGGCTTCGAAGGACTTCGCCTCGCTCAAGAAGTCGCTCAACGTGGACAAACTGCTGGTGGTGGAGATCATGTCCATCGGCATGCAGCGCAACTACGCGTCCTACATCCCCAGCGGCGCCCCCATGGTGGTGCTGACCGGTGCGGGCTATCTGGTGAACCTCGACACCAACACCTACGAGTGGTACCACCCGCTGAAGCTCACGCGCGCAGCCGACGGCACCTGGGATGAGCCGCCGAAGTTTCCGGGCCTCACCAACGCCTACTACCAGGTGGTCGAGATGAGCAAGGACGAGTTGATCCAGCCGTTCGCTGCACCATGAGGCCCTCACGTCCGTTGCGCCCCGGGGGGTGGCGCATCCTGGGATGCCTTCTGCTCGGGCTGGCCACTCCGCTGGCAGCCAGCGCCGACGAGGAGCCCATGATGGGCGTCGTCAAGCGATCGGTACCGGCGCAGGGCCCGTGGTTCGTGCGTGGGCCCGCCGCCGAGAAGGTCGAATACCACGGTGCCGTCTCGTATGAGCAGGCGGCGGGCAGCGCACATGGCGTGCTGTATCCGGCGCCCAACCTCATCGGGTTCCTGGCTGCGGTCGCCGTGCATGGTGCGATCTCCAACTCCCTCCAGGACAAGCGGCGGGCCGAGATCCGCGAGGCTGCCGACAAGGTGCTCGTGCCTTACCAACCCCTGCTCGACACGATGCTGCATGCGAACCTGCTGCCGCAGGCGTTGGCGCAGGTGAGCGGTGGGGGCAGCAAGACGCTCGTTCCTGCGGATCAGGGCACCGGGCAGTGGCTGATCGAGACGATGCCGGTGTATGCCATGACGCAGGACCAGCGAGCTCTGGTGCTCGACAACGCCTTCATCGTGCGCAGCCCGGACGCCGAATCGCCTGTGGTCTACCAGAACGTGGTGCGGGTGGTGGCCAAGCCGATACCGCCGGGCGACGAGCAGTCGCCGGTGTCGGCAGCGTGGCTCGCCGAAGAGGGGCGCCGTCTGCGGGAGCAGAGCGCGCAGTTGTTGGCCGAATCGTTCGACCTGCTGTTCGCCGACCTGGCCCGTGGGCCTGCGCCCACGCAGGAAGTGCAGCACAAGACGGTGCGCTACCTCGAAGGTGGCAACGTACGGATGGAGCGTGCGGCGCCGATGGTCGAGCGTTGTGATCGGGTGGTGCTGCGCACGTTGCGAGGCTGGGTGATGTCGGTGCCTCGCCAGCCGAGGCCCGGCGAGGAGTGCGCCGAGCCCGTGGTGGACACCAAGTCGATCGCGAGCGCCGCCCCGTGACGCTCGCGACCTGGACGCGGCCGAGCGGCCGTGTTCAGGTGCTCGCTTTTGCGGGCTGGCGTATGACGAGGATCGCCGCCATGCCGAGCACCACGAACAGCGCCAGGCTCCAGAAGTCGTAGGGGACGCCCAGCAGGTCGACCGCCGCATCGGCGCAACTCGCGCGCGGCAGGAAGACGTCGGGCCAGACGCTGTCGAGCTTCATCGACGAGACGATGCGGTCGGCGAGCGTGAGCACGCAGGACGACGAGGCCGCGGCCTGGAAGTGCTGCCACAGGGCGGCGGCCACGCCGCTCAGTGCCAGCAGGAGCGCGAGCACGCCGGCGATGCGCGTGGAGGCGAAGCCCACCAGGCACACGATCGCGATCGCGATGAAGATCACCCGCTGCAGGATGCACCACGGGCACGGCTCCATGCCGTAGACGTGCTGCGAGACGAGCGCGGCGCCGACCGCGGCGAGGCTGAGCACCGCGATCGCGGCGAGCAGCAGGCCGGGCCGTTGCACGAGCGGCTTCATGCGACTTCCGCGATCAGCTCGATCTCGACGCACGCGCCGAGCGGGATCTGCGCCACGCCGAAGGCGCTGCGCGCATGGCTGCCGAGCGGGCCGAACACCTCGCCCAGCAGCTCGCTGCAGCCGTTGGTCACGAGGTGCTGCTCGGTGAAGTCGGGCGTGCTGTTGACGAGGCTCATCACCTTCACGATGCGCTTGACGCGATCGAGGTCGCCGTCCACGGCGGCCTGCAGCGTGCCCAGCAGGTCGATCGCGACGGCGCGCGCGGCCTGCTTGCCGGTGGCGGTGTCGAGGTCGCGGCCGAGCTGGCCGACCCAGGGCTTGCCGTCACGCTTGGCGATGTGGCCGGAGAGGAAGACGAGCGAGCCGGTGCGCACGAAGGGCACGTAGGCCGCGGCCGGAATCGCCACCGGCGGCAGCTCGATCCCGAGGGCTTTGAGACGGTCGTGGACAGACATCGCAGGGTGACATTCGTTGGGGGGCGCAAATCCTACACTGCGCCCATGGGAGGAAAACAAAGGGCCTGGCATGCCGCCGGCATGGGCTTGGCCTGGTTGGCGGGCGTGGGGCTGCAACTGCACGAGGCGGTGCTGATGCCGCGCCACGCCTACGTCGCGCTCGCGGTGGTGGCCGTGCTCGGCATCGGGCTGGCCTGGCGCTGGCGGCGGCTGCGCGGCGTGCTGCTCGTGACCGCGATGGTGGCGGCCGGGTGGGGCGCGAGCGGCTGGCGGGCGAGCGTGCGGCTCGCCGACGCGCTGCCGGCTGCGCTGGAGGCCCGCGACCTGCAGCTCACCGGCGTGGTCGCGAGCCTGCCGCAGCGGTCGCCCGCGGGTTTGCGCTTCCGCTTCGACGTCGAAGCGGCGAGCGCCGACGGGCAGCCGGTGCAGGTCCCGCGGCGCGTGTCGCTCGGCTGGTATGCCGGGTGGCAGGAAGAGGCCGTCCTGAATGAAGCGCAGCGCGCCCTGCGCGCCGGGCAGCGCTGGCGCTTCACGGTGAGGCTGCGCCAGCCGCACGGCAACCTCAACCCGCACGGCTTCGACTACGAGCTCCATCTCTTCGAGCAGGGCGTCCGCGCCACGGGTTACGTACGCGACGGGTCGCAGCTCCTGGACCCGCAGGCCGGCCGCTGGGTGGACCGGCTGCGCCAGCAGGTGCGCGATGCGATCGATGCGCATGTGCCGGACCGCCGGGCGGCCGGTGTGCTGGCCGCGCTGGCCGTGGGCGACCAGTCGGCCATCGAGCGGGAGGATTGGCAGATCTTTCGCGACACCGGCGTGGCGCACCTCATGTCGATCAGCGGCCTGCACGTGACGATGTTCGCGTGGCTGATGGGCGGCGCCATCTCGGCCGCGTGGCGGCGCAGCGCCCGGGCGGCGCACCTCTGGCCCGCGCCCTGGGCGGGGCGGGTGGGCGGGCTGGCAGCCGCGGTCGGCTATGCGGTCTTCTCGGGCTGGGGCGTGCCGGCGCAGCGCACGGTGTGGATGCTGGGGGTGGTGACGCTCCTGCAGCTGAGCGGCCGGCGCTGGCCCTGGGCGATGGTGCTGCTGTGCGCCGCCGTGGTGGTGAGCGCGCTCGACCCGTGGGCGCTGCTGCAACCGGGCTTCTGGCTTTCGTTCGTCGCGGTGGCCTTGCTCATGGCGTCGGAGCCGGCGCAGCGTGCGGGCGACGAATGGCGCGCTCCGCTGCGCTGGTGGCACCGCCTGGCCGCCACGCTGCGCGGCGGCGTGCGCACGCAGCTCGTCGCGACCTTCGGACTTACCCCGCTCAGCCTCGTCTTCTTCCAGCAGGTCTCGGCGGTGGGGTTGCTGGCCAACCTGGTGGCCATCCCGCTCGTCACGCTCGTCATCACGCCGCTCGCGCTCCTCGGGGTGCTGTTCGCGCCGCTCTGGCGCCTCGGTGCGCTGGTGCAGGAGGCGCTCGGGCACGGCCTTGCGTGGCTCGCGGCGGTGCCGGGCGCCGTGTGGGTGGTGCCGGCCGCGCCGCTGTGGGCGCAGGCAGCGGGCCTTGCGGGCGCCGCGCTGCTCGTGCTGCCCCTGCCGTGGCGCATGCGGCTCTTCGCCGTGCCGCTCGTGATGCCGCTGTTGCTGCCGGTGCCGGATCGGCCGCCCGCCGGGCGCTACGAGGTGCTGGCGGTGGACGTCGGCCAAGGCACGGCGGTGCTCGTCCGCACCCGGCACCACCTGCTGGTCTACGACGCCGGCCCCGCCTATTCGCGCGAGACCGATGCGGGCCAGCGCGTGCTGCTGCCGCTGCTGCGCGCGCGGGGCGAGGCCCGGATCGACCGCCTGGTGCTCAGCCACCGCGACCTCGACCACGTGGGCGGCGCCAGCGCGCTGATGCATCACCTGCCAGTGGAGGCGCTCCTGAGCTCGCTCGAAGACGGCCACCCGCTGCGCGCCGCCGCCCGCCGCCACCAGCGCTGCGCGGCCGGCCAGCGCTGGGCGTGGGACGGCGTGCAGTTCGACGTGCTGCACCCGCGGCCGGAAGACTATGCGCGCGGGCTCAAGCCGAATGCCGTCTCGTGTGTCGTGCGGGTGAGCGGCGCCCAGGGTTCGGTGCTGCTCGCCGGCGACATCGAGCGCCAGCAGGAGGCGGAGCTGCTGGGCACCTCGCAGCCGCTGCGCAGCGACGTGCTGCTCGTGCCCCACCACGGCAGCCGCACCTCGTCGACGGCGGCCTTCCTCGACGCGGTGGCGCCGCAGGTGGCGATCGTGCAGGCCGGCTACCGCAACCGCTTCGGCCACCCGGTGGCCGAGGTGATGGAGCGCTTGCGCGACCGGGGCGTGCATGTCGAGACCAGTGCGGCCTGCGGCGCCTGGCACTGGGCCGGGGAGGGTGCGCCCGCCGTCGCGGCCACGTGCGAACGCCGCCGTTCCTTGCGCTACTGGCACCACGCCATCGGCGCCGCGGGGTAACCTCCGACGGCATCGCGCAGGCCCGCGGTTCTTCGTTGCCAGGCGCGTGGCCTGCTTTTTGCTATTCAGCTGCGAGGAGACCCAGACCCCATGCGACCGAGCTTCGACGAGATGCAGGCCACCAGCGCCAGCGTGCGGGAGCACTACAGGCTCTACGACCGCTGGCTCGCGCAGCAGCCACGCGACGTGATGCGCGCCCGCCGCGAAGAGGCCGAGATGATCTTCCGCCGCGTGGGCATCACCTTCGCCGTCTATGGCGCGAAGGACGAAGACGGCTCGGGCACCGAGCGGCTCATCCCCTTCGACCTGATCCCGCGCGTGATCCCGGCGGCCGAGTGGGCCGAGATGGAAAAAGGCCTCGTCCAGCGCGTGACGGCGCTCAACCGCTTCATCCACGACGTCTACCACGAGCAGGAGATCGTGCGCGCCGGCATCGTCCCGGCCGACCAGATCTTCAAGAACGCGCAGTTCCGCCCGGAGATGATGGGCGTGGACGTGCCCGGCGGCGTCTACTCGCACATCAGCGGCATCGACATCGTGCGCGCGGCCAACGCCGACGGCAGCGGCACCTACTACGTGCTGGAGGACAACCTGCGCGTGCCCAGCGGCGTGAGCTACATGCTCGAGAACCGCAAGATGATGATGCGGCTCTTCCCCGAGCTCTTCAGCCAGCACCGCGTGGCGCCGGTCGCGCACTACCCCGACCTGCTGCTCGAGACGCTGCGCGGCGTGGCGCCGGCTTCGGTCAACGACCCGACGGTCGTGGTGCTGACGCCCGGCATGTACAACAGCGCGTACTTCGAGCACGCCTTCCTCGCGCAGCAGATGGGCGTGGAGCTCGTCGAGGGCCAGGACCTCTTCGTCAAGGACAACTTCGTCTACATGCGCACCACGCAGGGCCCCAAGCGCGTGGACGTGATCTACCGCCGCGTGGACGACGACTTCCTGGACCCGCTCGCCTTCCGGCCCGACTCCACGCTCGGCTGCGCGGGGCTGCTGGGCGTCTACCGCGCGGGCAACCTGACGCTCGCCAACGCCATCGGCACGGGTGTGGCCGACGACAAGTCGATCTACCCCTACGTGCCAAAGATGATCGAGTTCTACCTCGGCGAGAAGCCCATCCTCAACAACGTGCCGACCTACCTCTGCCGCGAGCCCGAGGACCTGAAATACGTGCTCGCGCACCTGCCCGAGCTGGTGGTGAAGGAGGTGCATGGCGCAGGCGGCTACGGCATGCTCGTCGGCCCCGCGGCCACGCAGGCGGAGATCGCCGATTTCCGCAAGGCGCTGGAGAAGAACCCCGGCGGCTACATCGCGCAGCCCACGCTCGCGCTGTCCACCTGCCCGACCTTCGTCGAGAGCGGCATCGCGCCACGCCACATCGACCTGCGCCCGTTCGTGCTGTCGGGCAAGGAGGTGCAGATGGTGCCGGGCGGGCTCACGCGGGTCGCGCTCAAGGAAGGGTCGCTCGTCGTCAACTCGTCGCAGGGCGGCGGGACCAAGGACACCTGGGTGCTGGAGACATAGGAATGACGCCCCCCAGTCGCTTCGCTCCTGCCCCCGAGGGGCGCCACCCTGCGGCCCGGCAAAGCCGGATCCGCGGGCGTTGCTGGATGTGTGGTCCTGCTGCACATGCTGGCTTGGAGAACCTGCATGCTCTCTAGAACTGCCGATCACCTCTTCTGGATGGCGCGCTACATGGAGCGCGC
>JBIQJS010000045.1:0-23435 GCA_044507405.1 Rubrivivax sp.
CTCGCGACCTCAACCTTGGCAAGGTTGCGCTCTACCAACTGAGCTATTCCCGCGTGGCTCCCATCGATTTCAAGCCGGGGCCTGAAGCAACGGAAGCGCGCAGTATAGCCTGCTTTTTAGAGCGCTCGCAAGAGGGTCGTGCTCATTCGCGCGTCTGCACGGCGACGAGCTTGCCGTTGCCCGGCTCGAACTCGCAGCGATAGCTGAACTGCACGAGGTTCATCCCCGGGGCGCGCTGCACGGCGCCGATGCCTTCGAGGCTGGAGCGGCCCGCGGGGGCAGGGCGCAACTGCCGGGAGTCGGAGCCGAAGGCGATGCGGCCCACGCGAGGGTGCTTCTCCTTGAGCGCAGCGGCCACCGCCGTCTCGCAGGCTTCGGGCGACACGCTCAGCAGATCGGGCTGCCAGGGCTTGGCTTCGCTTGCGCGCAAGCCCGATGCATCGCGAAAAACGATGCCCGAGGTGGCGCCGGTTTTGGTGTTGTAGACACAGCCATAGGTGAAGGGCGTGGACGCGCCCGCGGCGCTGCGATAACGACCGGCGCCCTTGATGTCGGTCTCTTCGCCGGTGCCGGGCAGGAGCGTGCGCTTGTCCTTCTGGAACAGCACCTCGGCGGCCTCGCGCCCGCGCATCTCCTTGATCGTGTCGGACACGGCGGCTTCGCAATCGTCGGCGGCCTTGCCGGCATTCGCAGGCGTGGCAGCCTGGACAGCACCACAGGCGAGCAAGGCAGCGTGGAGGAGGGCGGTGGTCTTCATGGGCGGCATACAGCGTGAGGATTGCTCGGCATGGTGTCCCGTTTTTCGGGCACCGGCAAGAGAAGGAGCCCTGAACGGTCAGACACCTCGCGCGCGCCCGGGTTCACGCGGTCTTCACACAAGGGTCGCGTGCTTCATCGCCGCTTCGCAGGCCCGCGAGACGCTACGCGCCATTCACATGAAGGAGCCTCGCACGTGACCGCGCAACCCCACCTCATCGTCCATGGCGGCGTGCCGCTGACCGGCCGCATCGAGCCTTCGGCCAACAAGAACGCGGTGTTGCCCATCCTGTGCGCGAGCCTGCTGACGCGTGAGCCCGTGCACCTGCAGGGGGTGCCGGACATCACCGACGTGCGCAAGCTCTTGCAGTTCTTCGAGCAGATCGGAAGCGAGGTGCACGCGGATTTCGTGCGCGGCATCGTCGGCCTGCATCACCGCAGCGCGCGCTTCGACGCCCGCCGGCATCGACTGCCGCAGGACATGCGCTCGTCGATCATGCTCGTGCCGCCGTTGCTCGCGCGCTTCGGCGAGGCTCGCATCGAGGACGAGGTCAAGGGCTGCACGCTGGGCGTGCGCGAGATCGATCCGCACGTGGAGGCCTTCCGCCGATTCGGCGCGCGCGTGGAGCCGGGCGAGGACGGTCACCTCGTGCGCTGCGACGGTCCACTGCGCCCCACCTCGCACTGGCTCGACTACGCCTCCGTCACGACCACCGAGAACTTCGTGCTCTGCGCCGCGCTCGCGGGTGGCCGCTCGACGCTCACCAACGCTGCCTGCGAGCCGCATGTGCAGGAGTTCTGCGAGTTCATGGTGCAACTGGGCGTGGGGATCCAGGGCATCGGCACCTCGCGCCTCACGGTCGATGGCGTGGAGATGCTCGGTGGCACGAGCTTCCGATTCGCCGAGGACTTCCACGAGGTGGCGACCTTCCTCGCGCTCGGCGCCATCACCGGTGGCGAAGTGGCGGTGCGCAACACCCGCCCCGAGCACTTTCCGCTCATCGACCGCAACCTCGCCAAGCTGGGCGTGCAGGTGACACACGCCCACGGCTGGTCGCACGCCCGTGTCGACGGCGGTCTGCGCGTCGCGGAGCCCTACACGCGCAACCTGCTGCACAAGATCGAAGCGGCGCCGTGGCCCTACCTGCCGGTCGACCTGCTGCCGATCTTCATGGCGCTCGGCGTGCGCGCCGAGGGAAGCCTGATGTTCTGGAACAAGGTCTACGACGGGGCGCTCGGCTGGACTTCCGAGCTCTCGAAATTCGGCGCGCATGTGCTGCTCTGCGATCCGCACCGCGCGGTGAGCTTCGGTGGGAAACCGCTCACGCCCGCCCAGGTGGACAGCCCCTACATCATCCGCGTGGCGGTCGCGCTCCTGATGGTCGCCGCGAGCATCGAAGGGCGCTCGGTGATCCGCCATGCGGCGCCGATCCGGCGTGCGCACCCGCGCTTCGTGGAGAACCTCCGCGCGCTGGGTGCACGCATCGAATGGGCCGACGGCGCGTGAGGGGCCGCCGTCTTGCGGCGGGGTGACGACCGGGGCGCGGCCGCATGGCCCGAGCCGGGTCATGGGCATCCGCGGGGATAGACTCGCGCCCACGATGTACGCCAAATTCTTCGGCCTGCGCCAGGAACCGTTTTCGATCGCGCCCGACCCGCGCTACCTCTACATGAGCGAGCGTCACCGCGAGGCGCTGGCGCATCTGCTCTACGGGCTGCGCGGCGGCGGTGGCTTCGTGCTGCTGACGGGCGAGATCGGCGCGGGCAAGACGACGGTGTGCCGGTGCTTCCTGGAGCAGATCCCCAAGCGCTGCAACGTCGCGTACATCTTCAACCCCAAGCTCACGGTGATCGAACTGCTGCGCACCGTGTGCGAGGAGTTCCGCATCCCGCTCGACGCCGAGCGCATGCGCAGCGACAGCGTCAAGGAATACCTCGACCCGATCAACGAGTTCCTGCTCAAGACCCACGCGGTCGGGCAGAACAACGTGCTCATCATCGACGAGGCGCAGAACCTTTCGTCGGAAGTGCTGGAGCAGCTGCGCCTGCTGACCAACCTCGAAACCAGCGAGCGCAAGCTGCTGCAGATCATCCTCATCGGCCAGCCCGAGTTGCGCGACATGCTGGCGCGGCCGGAGCTCGAGCAGCTCGCGCAGCGCGTCATCGCGCGCTATCACCTCAAGGCGCTGTCGGAGAGCGAAACCGGGCAGTACATCCGTCATCGTCTCGGTGTGGCGGGCCTGAGCGGCATCGTGCCCTTCGACCGGGCGGCGCGCCGGCGCATCCACGAGCTCTCGCGCGGCGTGCCCCGCCGCATCAACCTGCTGTGCGATCGCGCCATGCTGGGCGCCTATGCCGAAGGGCGCTCGCGCGTGGACCGCGAGACGGTCGACCACGCCGCAGCGGAGGTCTTCGGCGAGGTCGATCGCAGCGCCCCGGTCCCGGGCGTGCTCAATCGCCGCATGGCCTACGCCGCAGCGGCAGGCGTGATGCTCGGGGCGGTGCTCTTCGGCGTGCTGAGCTGGGTGAACGACGGCGGCACGGCCACGGCGTCGGCGCCCGGCGTGGGCGGCAAGGCGGCCGTCGCCGCCACGTCGGCCTCCCAGGCGGGCGGGCCGGCCTCCGGGCCCACGGCGGCGGCCAGGCCGGCCGCCACGGTGGCGCTCGATTCCGCACTGCGCAGCGAGAACCAGGCGCTGCGCGAGCTGGCGACGCTGTGGAAGGTGTCGTCGCCCGCCGAGGGCGACGTCTGCGCCACGGCGGCGCGGCAGGCAGAGTTGCAGTGCTTCAGGAGCGACGACGGGCTCGGCCTCATCCGTGGGCTCGACCGACCCGGCGTGCTCACCCTCTATGACGAGGCCGGGCAGCCGGCCTACGCCGTGCTGGCCGCGCTCGGCCCCGAGAGCGCGAGCCTGCGCGGGGCCGACGGGGCCGTGCAGACCGTGCAGCTCTCCGCGCTGGCGAAGGCCTGGCGGGGCGAGTTCGCGACGCTCTGGCGCGTCCCTCCGGCCTATCCCGGCAGGGTGTCGAGCGGGCAGTCGGGCCCCACGGTCGATTGGGTGGCGCAGCAACTCGCGCGGTTCCAGGGCGAGGCGGCACCGGCCGCGTCGGGCGCCTACGACGCCGCGCTGCAGGAGCGCGTGGCCGATTTCCAGCTGGCGCATGGCCTCAAGCCCGACGGGCGCGTGGGCCCCATGACGCTGATGCAACTCAACCGCGTGGCCGGCGTGGACGAGCCGCGCCTCGTGGCGCCCTCGGCGGCGAACTGAAAGGCCGTCATGTCCTACATCCTCGACGCATTGCGCAGGGCCGATTCGGAGCGTGACCGCGGCGCCGTCCCGGGCCTGCACAGCAAGCCGGTGCCCGCAGGTCTCTCCGAGATGGACGAGGCCGATGTCGCCTCGCGCTCGGTGCGCCCGTTGTGGTGGGCCATCGGGGGCCTGTCGGTGGCGCTCGTGGCCATGATGGCGTGGCTGGTGGTCGGCCGGTCGGAGCCGGCCCCTGCTCCGGTGATGGCGCCGTTGGCGGCGGCGCCTGTCACCCCGCCACCGGTGCCGCCCGAGCCACCGACCGCCGCACCCGTGGCGCCGTCGCCACCGCCGCCTGCAGCCGTGGCCGCGGCCGAGCCGCCCGCGCCCGCGCCCGCGAAGGCGCCCGTCGCGCGCGCGCCGCGTGAGACCGCCGCGCCCAAGGCCGCTGCGCCCAAGGCTGCCGCTGCGGCCAGGCCGGCGGACAAGCCCGTCGAGAAGCCGAAGGTCGCCGCCGCCCCGAAGGAGCAGGCCGACGACATCCACGTGCCCACGCTGTCGGAGCTGCCCGAGAGCACGCGCCGTCAGTTGCCGGTGCTCACCGTGGGCGGCGCAAGCTATTCGCGCAACGCGGCCAGCCGCATGCTCATCCTCAACGGGCAGGTCTTTCGCGAGGGCGACAGGATCTCCAGCGACCTGGTGCTGGAGCAGATCCGCCTCAAGAGCGCGGTGCTTTCGTTCCGCGGCCAGCGCTACAGCATCAGCTTCTGAGCGCGTGCTGCCGCGCCCATAATGCGCGGCCGGCCTGGGTGGTGAAACTGGTAGACACAGCGGACTTAAACTCCGCCGCCTCTCGAGAGAGGGCGTACGGGTTCGATCCCCGTCCCGGGCACCACCCCCCGTTCCTTGCGTGTCAGCGCGCCTTCTGCATGCGCACCGGCGCGGCGAACACATAGCCCACATTGCGCGCGCTGCGCAGCGGGTTGCTGCCATCGGCGCAGTGCATCTCGAGCTTCTTGCGCAGGCGGCTGAGCGTGGTCTCGAGCCGGCGGTAGTCGAAGTCGGGCTCCGGGTGGCCGATGGCGGCTGCCAGGCGGCCGCGGGGCACGGGCTCCGGTGTCGCCTCCGCCATCTCGCGCATCAGGTTGCACTCGGTGGGCGTGAGCATCACCGACACGCCGGTGGGCGTGGTGAGCTCCATGGTGAAGAAGTCGAGTCGCCACTCGGCGCGCTGCGCTTCGGACGGCGGCTGGCGGGTGCGGCGGTGCAGGCTTTCGGCGATGGCCGAGAGCTCGCGCATGTCCACCGGCTTCACGAGGTAGATGTCGGCGCCGGTCTTGAAGCCGCGCAGCCGGTCATCGAGCTCGCCGCGGGCGGTGAGCATGGCGATCGCCATGCCCGGGTGGCTCTGGCGCAGTCGCGAGGCGATGCTCAGGCCATCCTCGCCGGGCAGGCCGAGGTCGAGCACCAGCACGTCGATGGCGTGCTCGGCCAGGTGGGCGTCCAGCGCAATCCCGTCGCCGAGGCCGACGACGTGATGTCCGTGGCGGCTCAGGTGGAAGACGATCTCGTCACGCAGGTCGGTGTTGTCCTCGACCACGGCTATGCGGATCACGCTTGAGGCTCCTTCGAATGGCAGGGCAGCCAGCATTCGAAGCGCGAGCCGGTGCCGCTCGGGCCCGGCAGGGCGACGACCTGGCCGTGGTGGCGCTTGACGATCTGGCGAACGATGTAGAGGCCGAGGCCCAGCCCCGGTGTGCCCGTGGTCTCGCCGGCGCGGAAGTACTTCTGGAACACACGCTCGCGGTCGCCCTGCGGGATGCCCGCGCCGCGGTCGTCGATGCGCCAGACGCAGCCGGCCACGCCGTCGCGCGACTGGTTCTCGATCGAGATGTGGACCGGCGTGTCGCGCGGCGAGTACTTGAGCGCGTTGTCCATGAGGTTGATCAGCGCGAAGCGCAGCATGCGATCGTCGCCCTGCACGGTGCACGTCGCGTCGGCCGCGATCGTGATGCGCTCGCTCGAGGGGCCGGTCATGCCTTGCACGAGGTCGCGGGTGACCGCGGCGAGGTCGATGGATGAAAGCCGCTGCGACCAGCTGTCGACCTCGAGGCGGTCCTGGGCGAGCGCGAGCTCCATCAGCGTGTTCATGCGCTCGATCGCGCGGCCGATGCGCTCGTGCCGCAGCAGGCGTTCCGGCGTGGGCTCCTCGTCGAGCACCTTGAGCGACTGCAGCGCCGCGTCGATCACGGCCACGGGCGTGCGGATCTCGTGCGCGATCATGGAGGTGAGGTGCGACTGCTCCTCGCGCGCCGTGCGCTCGCGCTCCTCGGCGGCGCGCGCCTGCGTCGCGATCTCCTGGGCATGCTCGCGGTCGCGCTGGGCGCGCGTGGTCTGCAGGAGGATGATGAGCAGCAGCAGGAAGAGCAGCACCAGGCTGCCGGCCTGCGCGGCCCGCAGCATCTCGGGCGAGGGCGGGATCAGGCCCAGCAGCGAGACCACGCTCAGCAACACCATGCTCGCGTAGCCCAGGAAGCCCAGCACGCCGAAGCGGATGGCCGCGTTGTCGGTGCGCCAGTAGCGGCGCAGCGGCACGAACATCAGCAGCATGTTCACGAGCATGAGCACGCTTGCGCCCTTGATGAGCTGGCCGAAGAGGCCGAGCAGCGGCGCGACCGCGGTGAACAGCATGTACACCGCCGACAGATGGATGACCCAGTACAGCACCCGGTGGTGCCTGCGGTAGTCGAAGAGGCTGGCGAAGAACACCGCCCCCGCGGCGGCGGTGATGCCGATGAGGCTGGAGGCGATGGTGTCGGCGAGCAACGGGTCCTGGTCCAGCCACCACTGGTGCATGAGGCCGCTGATCGCGAAGCGTTGCAGGACGCCGGCCGCGATGAAGATCGCGAAGTAGATGTAGACGCGCCGGCGCAGCATGATCGCGCCCAGCACGGCGGCCACCACCAGGGCCACCTCCATGCCGGTGTAGAGGCCGAGGATCAGGTACTCCTGCTGCCAGTAGCGCGGCGCGAGCAGGCGCGGCACGAGTGTGGGCAGGATGGAGATCGAGCTCGTGCTCTCCACGCGCACGTAGAGCAGGTTGCGCCCCGGCTGCGGCTTCACCGCGAAGGTGGGCGTGCGGTGGACGGAGTTGAAGTTGGACTCCCGGTCGCCGTCGCGCTGCTCGGGCAGTGCCCGCCCGTCGGGCAGCACGTGGACCATGCGCACGTCATCGAGATAGGCCGGGTTCACGTGCAGCCACCATTCGGCCGGCGTGCCGGCATCGGCCTGCAGCGCGATGCGCATCCAGAAGGCGCCCGTGCGGTAGCCCGCGCCGAAGAGCGTCGAGAGCGGCTGGAACTTGCCCTGCGCGTCGAGCTGGCGCACGTCGTCCACGGTCCACTGCCCCTGCGGGTCGATGAGCACCGCCGAGGCGGACAGCAGGTCGTGCGGCTCGTAGCTGCGGTCCTCGAGCCGTTGCGCCGCTGCGCTCGCGTTGCCGGCCGCGATGACGGCGAGCAGCACCGCGGCCAGGCAGGCCGCGAGCCACCAGGCGCCGATCAGGCGCCAGCGTCGCGAGGCGGTCGCGGTCACTGCCGGGTGGCGGCGAACGCCTCGGCTTCGGCGCCGTCCGTGGTGGTGAGCCCGAAGACGAGGTGGGTCTTCGCGGCGTTCAGGCGCGCCACGCCGGCGAGCTGCTTGACGGTGCCGGTGCAGGTCTCGGTGATGCTGGCGGTGTACACGGCCGTGTTGACGTTGTAGGGCACCACGTTGCCGGTGTAGGTGCAGCCGAGCGAGCTGGTGCCGGTGAGCGCGCCGCCGGCGGCGATGCTCCACGTGGCCGTGATGGTGCCGCCGGCCTTGGTGAAGCTCCAGTCGTCGACCAGATCGGCCGGCACGGCGGGCGTTTCCCAGGCGGGGTCGTAGGTGAGGTCCAGGGTGGCCCGGTCGCTGCCCGCCGCCACGTTGACGTCGAAGTCGGCGCCGCGCGGTGCGGCGCCGCTCACGGTGATGTCACCGGGCAGGGCGGCGCCCGAGGCCGGGTAGAGCTTGCCCGTGCCGGTAAAACCTTGCGGCACGCCGTACAGCGTGGCGGTCGCCAGGCCCAGCAGCGGCTGGCCGGCCTGCGTGCCGTCGTGCAGGAAGACCCAGGCCGAGCCGTTGTCCAGCACCACGGCGCGCGCGACGGTGGCGGCGCCGAGCGGCGTGCCGGTGGTGTCGCTGATGCTGCCGCTCCAGTAGCCGTCGAGCTGCGAGAGCGCCAGGGGCGCGGCGCCACCGCCGCCGTTGCCGCCGCAGGCGGCCAGCGCGAAGGCGGCGAGGAGCGTTCCGATCGAACGCAGTTTCATCGTGGTCATGTGTGTCCTTGATTCGTGTATGTATTCAGGTGGGGGCGGCGGGCCCGGTGGCCCGCCGCGGCAAGCGTCAGTCCCAGATGTTGACGGTGGTGCCCGTGGCCGGCTGGTCGATCGTGTAGCCGATCAGGCTGAGCGACGCGTGCGCCGCCGAGCCGTTGCTCACGATCAGCGTGTCGCCGGCCGTGCCGGCGTCGAACTCGCCGCCCTCGGTGATGCGGAAGTCCAGGCGCACCTTGTCACCTTCCATCACCATCTGGCCGCCGTAGGCGGCGCTGGCCAGGTTGACCAGCGTGCCTTCGGCGTTGCGCGCCCAGTAGCCGTTCACGCCGAGGTCGGCGTCGACGTACAGGCTGAACGTGCGAGTGACCCCCGCCGCGCCCACTTCGGCGGTGAAGCCGATCTCGCCCACCGGAGCCTGGGCCCAGCTGGGCAGGGCCGGCGGCGTGGTCGCCGGGGTGAAGTCCACCAGGCGTGCATCGGAGCCGTCGACCGGCTTGCCGTTGACCGAGTCCACCACCAGGGTGACGAAGCTCGAGCTGCCCGGCGCATTGGCGCGCTCCAGCGTCGTGGAGACCACCGCCGGCTGCAGGGCGTCCTGCACGCCGTCGCCGTTGCCGTCGCCCTGCACCGCAGGCGTGGTGCCGTTGCCGATGCCCGGCACCTGCTGCTCCACGCTCGGGGCCACGCCGTTGCCGTCGACCACGACCGTGGTCGCGCCGCTCACGACGCGCTCCACGGCGCCGTAGCCGTCGGTGTAGGTGGCGCGCACGCTGATCTCGTGTCCGATGTCCTGGCGGCCGAGCACATGGCTCGCACCGGTGGCGCCCGCGATCTCCTGGCCGTCGGCCAGCCACTGGTAGCTCACCGTGCCCATGCCGTCGATGTCGTCCAGCGTGTTCGTGGCGAGCAGCGTCTGGCCGAGGATGGGCGAGCCGGTCACCAGCACGCTGCCGGTCGGCGCGTCGTTGACGTTGGCCACCGCCACGCTCGGCGTGCTGGCACGCGCTTCCACGGTGCCCTGGCCGTCGGTGTAGTCGGCGATCACGGTGACGGCGTGGCCCACGTCGGCCTGCGAGAGCACGTAGGTGCTGCCCACGGCGACGATCGCGCCGTTGACCATCCACTGGTAGCGCACGGTGCCCAGGCCGTCGGTGTCGGCCAGCGAGTGGCTCGCGGTGAGCGTCTGGTACTGCGTGGCGTCGCCGCTGATGGTGACCGCGCCCGAGGGCAGGTCGTTCACGCGGGTCAGCACCACGTCGTTGCCCGTGCCGCCCGTGTAGCTGATGCGGAAGAGCACGCCGCCGAGGTAGATCGGCGCACCTTCGGGCAGGCCGGCGAAGTGGCCGGTGATGGCGTCGGTGCCGTCGTTGTCGATCAGCGTGATGCTGTCGCCGAGCGTGGGCACGTAGGCCGCGTCGAGCTGCAGGTCCAGCGGCGTGCCCGAGAGCGAGACGCCTCCGGCCACGGTCAGCAGCGTGGTGCCGTCGCCGTTGAGCTTGAGCTGCATCGGCGAGGTCTCGTCGAGCGCCAGGTTGCCGGTGATGTCGATGACGCCGGCGCCGGTGTTGACCAGGCGCACGTTGCCGTTGGCCGTGGTGTCGATGCCGATGCGCTCGCCGGCGGCCAGCGCGGTCTCGACCAGCACCGGGCCGGTGCCGCCGATGGTGACGGTCGCGCCCGGGTCCACGTGGTGCAGCGTGACGAGGCCGGTGCCGTCGTTGACGAGCGTGAAGCTGCCGGCCGGGTTGTCCACGAGCGTCGGGCCGCTGCCCGAGGTGTGGATCACCGCGCCTGCGGCCACGCCGTCCAGGTGCAGGGTGCCCGTGCCGTCGTTGACGAGGTTGAGGTTGCCGAGCGGCGATTCGATGTGGATGTCACCGCTGCCGACGAGGCGCACGGTCGCATCGCTCGGGGCGTTCAGCACCGCGACGTCGGCATGGTCGGTGTTGTCGACCGTGACCGTGCCGCTGCCGAAGCCGCTGAGGTCGAGCGCCTGCGGGCCCGTGCCTTCGTAGCTCACGGTGCTGCCGCTTGCGACGCCGGTCGTCGTGACGAGGCCCGTGCCCTGGTTGCGCACGGTGACGTCGCCGAGCGGCGACGACACGAGCGTCGGGCCGCTGCCGTCCACGGTAAGGGTCGCGCCCGGCGCCATGTGGCTCACCGTGGCGGGGCCGGTGCCGCTGTGGTGCAGCGTCACGTCGCCGACCGCGTGGTCCACGACCAGCGGGCCGCTGCCGTCGGAGGTGATGCTCGCGCCTGCCGGCAGGCCGTCGACGGTCGTCGTGCCGGTGCCGTCGAGGTGCAGCACCACGTCGCCGTCCGGCGCGGTGAGCCGGGTCGGGCCGTTGCCGCTGACCGTGACCGGCGCGCCGTCGTGGGCGCCGTGGATCGTCACGGTACCGGGACCCTGGTTGACGAGCTGCAGCGCCCCTTCGGGGTTGTCGATGGTGGTCGGGCCGGCACCGCTGGTGGTGACGGTGGCGTCGTCGTCCAGGCCAGTGACCGTGACGGTGCCCGGGCCGGCGTTGTGGACCGTGAGGTCGCCGTCCGGGTCGCTCACCGTGGTGGGGCCGCTGCCGCCCACGTTGAGCGTCTCGCCGTCGTCGAGGCCGGTGACGGTGGTCGTGGCCGGGCCGTTGTTGGTCAGCGTGAGGCTGCCGTCGGGGTCGCTCACGACCGTCGGGCCGGTGCCGCCGGTGGTGATCTCCGCGTCGTCGTCCAGGCCGGTGACCGTGACGGTGCCCGGGCCGTGGTTGATGACGGTGAGGTCACCGTCCGGGTTGGAGACCGTGACCGGGCCGGCCGTCGTCACCTCGAGCGTGCCGCCGTGCGGCATGCCGTCGACGGTGACCGGGCCGGTGCCGGTGTTGGTGATGGTCACGTCGCCGCGCGGGTCGACGATGAGCACCGGGTCGTCGGTGCCGAGCGTGAGCTCGATGTCGCCGTCGGCATTGCCGACGATGGCGGGCGAGGTGCTGATGTCGGAGGTGTAGGTGAGGGTAGAGCTCGCGGTGTCGACGTAACGCACGACGGCGCGGATCTCCAGGTTCACGTCGCTGCCGCCGAGCACGTGCAGGTGGGCCGTGGCGCCGGCGATGTCGGTCCAGGCGCCGTTGGGCACCACGCGGGTCTGCCACTGGTAGCTCGTGGCCGCCGCGATCTCCAGCGGCGTGCGGTCCACGTCGGCCAGGTCGACGTGGGCCGTGAGCGTCTCGCCCTGGCGCAGGTCGCCGCTGATCGTGACTCTCGGCGCGTCGGTGGTGACCGTGCCCGTGGGCAGGTCGTTCACCGGGGTGATGTTGAGCGTGAGCGTGTTGGGCGTGGTGTCGAGGTCGGCGCCGCCGTTGGCGGTGCCGCCGGTGTCGCGCACCTGGAAGGTCAGGCTCTGCACGCCGTTCTGCGCGTCGTTGGCGTTCGCCACCGGCGTGTAGACCAGGCGCCCGGCCGCGATGTCGGCCGCCGCGATGGCCTGGCCGGCGGCCACGGCCGCGCCGTCGAGCGTGAGCGCGCCCTGGGCCGGCAGCGTCGCGAGCGTGACCGAGGCGAGGTCGTCGCCTTCGTGGTCGGTGTAGGCGAAGTCGGCGAGCGTGAAGACGTGCGCCGTGTCTTCCAGGAGCGTCACCGCGTGGTCGGTGCCCACCGGGGCGTCGTTGACCGGCACGAGGTTGATCGTGGTGGTCGCGCCCACGCCGGTGTTGCCGCTCTGGTCGATGGCGGTCACGCTCACGATGCGCGGCGTGCCGTCGGCAGCGTGCGATTCGTTGACGTAGTGGATGGCGCGCAGCGCGAGCTGGAAGGTCGTGCCGTCGCGGTTGCCGCTCAGCGTGATGCTGTGGCTGTCGTTGCCGGTGACCGTGATGCCCACGAGGCCGAGCTGCGTCACGAGGGCGCTGCTCACGAAGAGCCGCTCCAGCCCGCCGTCGAGCGGGTTGGTGATCGTGACGGTGACCTGCGCGATGTTGCCGTCCTGGTCGACGATGCTGGCATCCGGGGTGGCGATCGCCACGCCCGGCGAATGCTCGGTGTACGACACGGCGTGGTGGCGACCGGCGGCGATTTCGCCGTTGAGGTCGATCACCGGCGTCCACGGCACCTGGATGGTGGTGGTCGCGATGGCCGAGTCGAGGCCGTCACCGGCGTCGCCGGTGCTCACCGAGGCGTCGCGCACGGTGATCGAGATCGTGCGGTCGCCCGAGAAGGCGTTGGGGTTGGTGTTGTTGTAGAGCACCGTGCGCAGCGCCGCCTCGTAGTCGGCCCGGGTGCCCGCGCCGGTGAAGGCCAGCGCCGTGGCGCCGGTCAGGCCGTGCGCGCCGGTGCCGTTGCCGGTGATGGCGATGGCGCCGAGCGAGCCGGCGTGGCTGTCGCCGGCCGACGAGGACAGCGTCTCGTAGGTGGTGCCGAAGAGGTTGTCGAGCGCACCGGAGGTGATGCTCACGCTGGCCGACACCAGGGTGTCGGGCGTGGCGGCGTCGAGCATGTCGACGTCGCCGATGGTGATGCCGCTGCCCACCACGGCCACGGCATCGCCGCGCGGGCGGAAGATGTTGGTGAAGTCGGTGCCGGCGTCGCCGCCGTTCAGGTCGATCACCGGGGCGTCGTTCACGGCGGTGACCTCGATGCGCGCGGTGTCGCCATCGGTCGAGAAGGCGGTGGTGCCGCCACGCACCGTGGCATCGACCTTGGCGCCGGCCGTGCCGGTGGCGCCGTCCCAGAGCACGTAGCTCAGGGTGGCCTCGGTGGCGTTGCTGCCGTCCGGCAGGAAGCGGATCGCATCGGTGGCGCGCAGCAGCAGGGCGCTGCCGTGGCTCACGGCGCCCACGTCCGTCCAGGTGGCGCCGCCGTCCAGCGAGTACTGCCAGCTGCCGCCCGTGGCCGGGCCGTTGTTGGCGTGGGCGTGGATGGCGATCCCGCGGCCCACGGCCTCGGGCGCGTGGCCTGCGCCGCCGTTGGCAAGCGCGTCCACGTCGCTGATGCCGGTGGTGCCCAGGCCCGCGCCGACGAACTCGCTGACCAGGTGGCCGGCGTTCGGTGCGTCCTCGGAGAGGGTGGCGAGCACAGGCGCGGCCGCCGTCAGCACCGGGGCATCGTTGACCGGGGTGATGTCGAAGGTGAGGGTGTTGGCCGCTGCGGCCAGCTCCACGCCGCCGTGGGCGGTGCCGCCGTCGTCCTGCACGCGGAACTGGAAGCTCGCACGGGCGGGGCCGCTGGCATCGGCTGCAGGCGTGTAGACCAGCTTGCCGAGGGCGATGTCGGCGACCGTCACGCGGTCACCCGCGGCGAGCGCCACGCCGTCGAGCGTGAGCACGCCGGTCGCCGGCAGGCTCACCAGCGTGATGCTGGCGAAGTTGCCGCCGTCCACGTCGGAGAAGCCGAAGTCGCCGACGGCGATCGTGATCGCGGTGTCTTCCAGCGCGGTGAGCGTGTTGTCGGCGCCGGTCGGGGCGTCGTTCACGGCGATCAGGTTGATCGTCGTGGAGGCGCCCACGCCGGTGTTGCCGTCCACGTCGGTGCTCGTCACCTCGACGATGCGGGCCGTGGTGTCGGGCGCGTCGGCGGTGTTGACGTACTGGATGGCGCGCAGGCCGATCTGGAAGTACGTCGCGTCGCGGCCGGCCGGGTACATCGCGGCGTTGTAGCCGAGCGTGATGCTCGCCGTGCCGCTGCCGGCGACGGTGATGCCGAGGGCGGCGAGCGTGGCCTGCACGGCCGTCGAGACGAAGAGCGACTCGGCCGAGCCGTCCAGCGGGTTGGCGATGGTCACCACCACGCTGTGGATGTTGCCGTCCTGGTCGGTGATGCTGGCGTCGGGCCGGGCGATCGGCACGCCCGGCTGGCCTTCGGTGTAGGTGACCGCGTGGTCGCGCCCGGCGATGGCGTCGCCGCTCATGTCGATCACCGGCGTCCAGGGCACCTGCACGGTGGTGGTGGCCACGACGGGGCCGGCCTGCACGGCGGTGGTGACGGGGGCGCCGGCGCTCCAGAAGGTGAGCGTCACGCCGGGGGCGAGCCCAGCCAGCGGGCCGCTGGCGACGAAGTGCTGGCTGTCGACCACCTGGCCGACGGTGTAGCCGCTGTCCACGCCGTTCAAGAAGATGCGCTGGCCGACCGCGATGACGTGGTTGGGCGTGGCGGTCGCGAACGAGCCGGTGTTGGACGCCTCGCCGTCCTGGTCGCTGACCGAGACGGTGATCGTGCGGTCGCCCGAGTAGGCGTTGGGGTTGGTGTTGTTGTAGACGATGGTGCGCAGCGCGGCCTGGTAGTCGGCGTGCGTGCCGGGGCCGGTCAGCACGATCTGCGTCGTGCCGTTGCCGCTGATGGCGATGTCGCCCAGCGAGCCGGCGTAGGTGCTGCCGGCGGTGGAGCGCAGCGTCTCGTACAGCGTGCCGAAGGCGTTGTCGAAGGCGCCGGTGGCCAGCGTGACGGTGGCCGAGCCCAACGTGTCGGTGGCGTCGATGTCGGTGATGGCGATGTCGTCGGCCACGATGGCCACCTCGCCGCCGCGCGGGCGGAAGACGGCGGTGTGGTCGTTGCCGGCGGTGCCTGCACCGCCCAGGTCGACGATGGGCGGGTTGTTCGCCTGCGAGACGTTGATCTGCGTCGTGCCGGCGTCGCGGAAGGTCGCGCCGCTGTCGTCGCTCACGGCCCAGGTCAGGGTGGCGTTGAGGCTGCCGTTCTCGTTGGGCGCGCTGGTGTAGAGCAGGCTGCCCGTGACGAGCCAGGCCTGCACCGCGGCCACCGAGGGGCCCGAGATGACGAGGGTGCTGGTGTCGTGGCCGGTGAGGACGACGCCCGGCACGTTGTCGAGCGTCTCGCCGCGCACGGTGCCCTGGGTGACCGTCAGGCGCAGGGCGAAGTCGCCGCTGCCGCCGTCCGGGTCCACCAGCGAGAAGCTGGTGCGGATGACCTCGGCCAGGTCTTCGGTGAATTCCACCGAGGGCGGCAGGTCCACGAGCGTGGCGCTGTCGTTGGCGCCGTTGATCGTGACCGTGAGCACGGCCATGTCGGACAGGCCCGTGAGGTCGCGCACGGTGTAGTTGAAGCGGTCCTGCAGCGTGTCGCCGACGTAGAGCGCCTCCACGTCGGGGTGGGTCTCGTTGACGACGTAGGTCCACGCGCCGGTCGCGCGGTTGACCGTCAGCGTGCCGTACTGGCCGGCCACGGTGTAGGTGTTGCCATCCAGCACGCCGGCCTGGCCCACGCCCTCCACGCCGCCGGCGCGCACGCCGATGATCGGGGTGGTGGGATCGATGTTGTTGTTCGAGTCGCTGTCGTTGGCGAGCAGGTTGCCGCTGGCCGGCGTGCCGGCCACGGTGTTGGCCACGCCGCTGGCTTCGGTGGCGGTGCCGCTGTCGTTGCCGGCCGCCGGGGCCACCACGCCGAACTCGACCGTGCCCGACGTCGTGCCGGTCACGGTCTCGTGGTCGCCGAAATCGTCGGTGTAGCTGACGAGCACGCTGATCGTGCTGCCGCCGTCGGTGTTGGTCAGCGTGTAGGCGCTGTGCGTCGCGCCCGGGATCGGGTCGCCGTTGCGCAGCCACTGGTAGGTGGGGGTCGCGCCGGCCAGGCCATCGGCGTCGCTGATCGTGGCGACCAGCGTCTCGCCCGGGGTGAGGATGCCGTCGACGGTGACCACGCCGGTGTCGTCGGCGTTGGCGATGCTCAGCACGTTGGAGAACGGCGCTTCGGCCACGCCGCCGGCGTCGCTGTAGAAGGCTTGCACGCGCACGTCCTTGCCGGCTTCGGATTGCTCCAGCACGAGCGTCGCGCCCTGGCCGCGCGGGTTGCCGTCGGCGCCCACGGTGATGTCGGTCCAGGTGGTGCCGCCGTCGGCGGAGACCTGCCACTGGTAGGTGACGCTGCCGGAGACGCCGTCGGCGTCGGTCGGGGCGGCGGCGGTGAGCGTCTGGCCCTGCGTCGCCGTGCCGCTGATCGACACGCTGCCGGCGTTGTTGGCCGCGCTCGAGGCGAGCGTGGCGTCGGCGAGGATGAGCGAGAAGGTGGTGTGGCTGGAGGCGCCGTTGCTGTCGGTGCCGCTCACGCGGATGTCGAGCGACGGCGTGCCCGCGGGCGGGTTGCCGCTGAAGTTGCGCGTGGCCGGATCGAAGCTCAGCCACGAGGGCAATGCCGTGCCATCGGCCAGCGTGGCCGAGTAGGTGATCGTGTCGCCTTCCGGGTCCGAGAAGACGGCTCCGAGGGTGAAGCCGACCGCCTGGCCGGCGCCCACCACCTGGTCGGCCAGGTGCGTGACCGAGGGGGCGTCGTTGGCCGCGGTGATCGCGATGGTGGTGGTGCCGACGTTGCTGGCGTGGCTGCCGTCGTTCACGCTCCACGACACGGTGCGGCTCGCGCCCGGGTCGTCGCTGGTGGAGGTATAGGTCACCGCCTTCAGGGCAGCCGTCCATTGCGCCAGCGTGGCGGTGCTGCCGGCGGAGGTGAGGGCGAGTTCGCCGGTGGCCGCGTCGTAGCTGGCGGTGATGTTCCCCATGGTGGCGGGGTCGTTCACGAGCGCGAGCACGTCGCCGGTCCGGTGGCCTGCGGTGATCGCGACGGTCGCTTGAGCGAGCGTGGCGTTGTCGGCATCGGCCAGGATCAGGGCCGGGTTGAGCGCCTGGGGGGCGGCGTTCTCGGTGTAGGCGGCAATGCCGGCCACGCCGATGGAGGGCTCGGAGGCCGTCAGCGTGATCGTGCGCGACGCCTGCTCCTGCAGCGTGCCGCCGTGGCCGCCGTACTCGACGATGTAGTAGTTCTGCGCCACGCCGTTGAGGTCGTTCCAGCGGCCGGGGTTCATGCCGCCGCTCGCGTAGAACTGGGCGTAGTCCTCGCCCAGCGCGTTGTCGTCGTTGGGCTCGTTGTCGCTCCAGTTGGCGTAGGCGCCCGGCTGGGCCACGCTGCCGACCGAGAACACCTGGCCCTGCTCGGGCCCGCTCATCCACACCCAGGTGCCTTCGTTGTCGCGGTCGCTCGCACCGATCCACGCGTCCGAGGGCAGCTTGGAGTAGAGGAAGGTGTTTTCGGAGGCCGAGGTGATGGTGGCCAGGTAGCCGTTCAGGCCGTTGAAGGTGCGGCCCGCCGCAGCGGCGAGGGCGTCGTCCCAGCTGATGTTGGGGCTGTGGATGACTTCGTAGTAGTGGCCGTTCTCCGGGTTGTAGGCCGGGCCGCCCATGATCGCGTTGATGTTCAGCTGCACCTGCGGCTGGCTGCCGCGGTTGACCTGCAGGGCCTGCAGCGCCGCGTTGACGTCGGCCTGCGAGCCCTCGAAGGCGATGCTGGTGGCCGTGCCGTCGAGCACGTCGTCGTAGCCCTGGGTGATGGCGGTGACGCCGCCCGGCAGGCTCGACAGGCGCACGTGGCCGCCGCCCGTCACGTCGACCACGACGCGAACGGTGCCGGAGTAGCCGCTCAGCGCATCGCTGGTGTAGACGTTGGTCCAGGCGTTGGCTTGCGCGGTCGCGACCGGGGTGTCTGCGAACTGTGCGGTGCCGGCCTCCTGATGAATGTCGACCGCCAGTTGGTAGGTCTTGTCGCTCCAGTCGAGGCCGTCGCTGACCCTGAAGCCGATCTCTGTGGCGGCCGTGGCGCCGGTGATGCGCAGGTGCCCCGCGCCGATGTCGGTTGCAGAGATGGTCCGACCGGCGTTGACGGCGTTCCAGGTGGCGCCATCCCAGAGTTCGAGCGTGCCGCTGTCCGGCAGGCTGCTGATCAGCACCACCGCCAGCGGGGAGCCTTCCGCATCGGCATACGCACCGAAATCGTTGAGGGTGAGGGTCAGGTCGGTGTTGACGGTCACGCTCACGCGGTCATTCGTCGACACCGGGCCGGCGTTGATCACGGAGTTGGTGCCCGAGGTCGGGCCGGCCACCAGGCTCAGCTCGAAGGTGGACGAGACGGTGGCGTTCTCGGAGTCGGCCGCGGTCACGCGGAAGGTCAGCGGGAAGGTCGCGCCATCGAGCGGCGTGCCGCTCAGGGTGCGGCTCGCGGCGTCGAAGCTCAGCCAGGCCGAGGGCGAGGTGTCCTGGTTGTCGGCCGTGGTGATGGTGTCGATCACGTTGCCGTTGCCGTCGACCACCTCCACCGTGTAGGTGAAGCCCAGGCCTTCGGCGTCGGAGAAGGCGTTGGCAGGGATCTGGAACTTCCAGCTGCCCACGCCGTTGAAGCTCTGGTCGGCGATGCCCGCGGCGACCACCGGCAGGTCGTTGGTGCCGGTGATGTCGACCGTCAGGGTGCGCACGCTCTGGGCGCCCAGCTCGTCGATGACGGTCACCTCGAAGCGGTCGGTCGCGGTCGCGCCCTCGGGCAGGGCGTTGATGCCGGCCATGTTGGTGGGCGCATAGGTCCACGCGCCGGTCTGCGCGTCGAGCGTGAGCGTGCCGAAGGCGCCGACGCGCGTGACGGTGCCGGCGGCGGTGGTGCCGCCGCGGATGCCGAAGTGCAGGTCGTGGTTCTCGATGTCGGTGCCGGCGAGCACGTCGGTGAGCGAGCCCGAGACGAGGGTGGCCGCCGCGTCGTCGGCCGAGGTCTCGCCGAGCGAGATGGTGATGGGCGTCGCGTCGGTGAAGGTCGGCGCATCGTTGACGGCCGCGACGGTCGTCGAGACGGTGCGCGCGCCGGACGACACGCCGGAGGTCGCGGTGTCGTTGGTGGTGTCGAAGGTGGCGCGGGTGGCGCCGGAGGTGTAGCCGCCGGTGTAGGCGTTGTCGGCGGCGTGCACGGTCAGGCTGCCGGGCGTGCCGTCCCAGTTGGGCTCCGGCGAGAAGCGCAGCAGCGACGCGGCCGAGAGCGCGAGGCCCGAAGCCGCGCTCACGGTGCCGACCGCATGCCAGGTGGTGCCGCCGTCGGTGGAGTACTCCCAGGCGCCTTGCGCGCCGGTGGAGGCGTCGCCCACGATGACGATGCCGCCCAGGCTCGCGCCGCTGTCGACGTCGGCGAAGCGCGGGGCGATGAGGGCTGCCACGCTCATGCCGTGGTTGTCGGCGCTCGCGGCGTCTTCCAGCACGGCCGGGAGGGCCGCGTTGCTCGCGAGCGTGGGCGCGTCGTTGGCGCCGTTCACGTTGACGGTGATGACCTTGGTGGTGTGCAGGCCGCCGTCGCTCACGCGCACGGTGAAGGAGTCGGTGGCCGACTGGCCGGCGGCGAGCGCGTTGATCGCGGCGGCGTTGGGCGTGTAGACGAAGCTGCCGTTGGCTGCCACGGCGAGCGTGCCGTAGGCGCCGGGGCCGCTGGTGTTCGAGAACGTCAGCGTGCCGGTGGGCGTGGTGTCGCTCGCGGTGAGCGTGCCCGTGACCGGTGCGTAGGTGTCGCTCAAGCCGGTGTCGTTGTAGGCGGCGATCAGGCCGTTGCTGTCGGTGAACGCCGGGGCGGTGGGCGTCGGGGGGGCCGGCGGCGGGGCGTTGCCGATGTCGGTCGGGACGGGCACGGCGCCGGTGCTGGTGCCGATGAAGATCGAGTAGCTGCCGCGGTAGTGCGAGGCGTAGGTCGTGGCGCGGATCACGTCGCCGGGCTGGTAGATCCAGCTGACGTAGGCGTCGTAGCTGCGTTCGCCGTCGCCGCTGTCGTCGTTCTGCGCCACGATCTGCCCGTTGCGGTCGATCTGGAGGTAGTCGTCGAGCTCACCCGAGTTGCCCATGTACACGTACACGCGGGTGCCGGCTTCGACGCCGCTCAGGGCGTAGCGGTCCCACTTGTTGCCGGGGCGCAGGGGGTTGTCCGGGTCGTCGTTGGTGATCGAGCCGTCGTACTTGGTCTGGAAGGTCACCCCGCCCCAGGTCCACGGGCCGCTGCCGCGCAGGCCGGAGGGCAGCTGCGAGTCCGGGCTCAGCAGGCCGTCGTACTCGGCCAGCGGCAGCGGCGCGGCTTCGATCGTGCCGGTCTGCACTTCGAGCTCGCCGTCACCGCCGAGCAGCGGCGAGCCGGTGAGGTCTTCGGAGGCGGCGACATCGGCGCCGGTGGCCAGCGCGAGGCGGGCGATGAAGGCCTGGCCGGCCTCGCCTTCGGCGACGTTGCAGCCGTAGAGCAGCAGGTCGGCGTCTTCGGTGAGCGCGGCGCGGATGGCGGCCAGGGCTGCGCCGTGGGTGTCGAGCGAGGCGCTGTCGACGCTGCCGTTGCCGAGCATCAGGGCGCCCGGGCCGCCGTGCGAGACGACGTGCACCGCTTCCACGCCACTGTGGCCGGCGAGCGCGCGGGCCATCTGGGCGAGGCCATCCTCGTCGGCGTTCAGGCGCACGACCTGGATGGACGGATCGACGTTGGCAAGCAGCGATTCGAAGCCGGTGACGGCTGCGTCGACGAAGAGGAATTGAACCGGGGTGGCAGCGCTCATGGTTTGCGTGGTCATGGGAAAGGGGTGGCTTGAAGAGGCCGGTCACACCGGCGGTTGATCCAGGTCGAACCTAGGGTGTGGTGGGGTGATGGGCGGTCGCGGCGTGGGCGGATGCGGTGGGCACGGTCGCCGCCGTGGCGACGAAGGCCTTGCCGATCTCGCCCAGCCGCTGCTGGTCGAAGCCGCCGGTGAGCACCGATAGGCGCACCTGCGACATGAGGTACATGCAGCGCGCCCGTGCCAGGTCGCGCAGCGCGGCGACGCGCTGCTCCTCGGCGTTGAGCACGTCCACGGTGGTGCGGCTGCCGGCCTGGAAGGAACGGCGGTTGGCCAGCACCACCTGCTCGGCGGAGCGCACGGCCTGCTCGAGCGCGCGCACGCGCAGCACGCCGTCGTTGACGCCCGCGAACTCGCGGTAGACGCGGATGCCGAGGTCGCTGCGCAGCGCCTGCAGCTCTTCGCTCGCGCGCTGCTCTTCGGCGATGGCCTGGCGCACGGCCGACTGCACGCTGCCGCCCGAGAAGAGCGGCAGGTTGAACTGCAGGCCGAGCATCTTGCTGGTCGAGCGCGAGCCGATGCGGTTGATGTTGTCGCTCTGGTTGCGGCCCCACTCGGCGACGAGGTCGAGCGTGGGCTGGTGGCCGGCGCGCGCCTTGGCGATCTCGTGGCGCGCGGCATCGAGGCGCGCCTGCGCGGCGTGGATCTCGGGGCTGTGTTCCTCGGCCCGGGCCACCCAGGCGGCGAGGTCGGCGGGCACCGGCCCCGTGAGGGCGAGCGTCTCGGGGGCGAGGGCGGCCACGCGCTCGAAGGGCTGGTTGACCATCGCCTGCAGCTGGCGCTGCGCGATCTGGCGGTGCTGGCGCGCTTCGAGCAGCTGCGCCTCGGCCATGTCCAGGCGGGCGCGCACCTCGTCGATGTCGGTGCGCGTGCCCGAGCCGGCGGCAAACGATTTCTGCGCCGCGTCGAGCTGCGTGGTGTAGGTGCGCTGCTGCACCTCGACCAGCGCGACCTGCTCGTCGGCGAGCAGCAGCTCGAAGTACGACTCGGCCAGGCGCACGGCCAGCGACTGCTGCTCGCGCTCGAGCTCGGCATCGCTTTGCTCGACCTGCGCGCGGGCCTGCTCCAGGTTGGCGGTGAGCGCGGGGCGGTACAGCGGCTGGCGCAGCGAGAGCGTCTTGTTGCCGGCGTAGTAGCCGTCGTGGCTGGTGAGCGGCGCGCCGGCGGGCGTGCGGCTGCTGGTGAGGAGCGAATTCTTGCTGCGGCCCACCGCCACCGAGAGGCTCGGCATCAGGTGCGACTCGGCCTGCGGCACCGCCTCGCGGCCCGCATCGGCGGCATGGCGCGCGGCGCGCAGCCGGGCGTCCTGCGTGGTCGCGGCCTCGTACGCCTCGGCGAAGCCGAGCGTGCGGGCGGCGGCCGGCGCGGCAGCCGTCGCGAGGGCCGCGGCGCAGAGCAGCGTGGACAGGCGTGTGCGCATCCCGCTCATTCCTCTTTCATTGAGGCCGCCATGCGCTTGACGAGCGGGTGCAGCAGGTAGGTGATGAGCGAACGCTCGCCGGTGCGGAAGACCACCTCGGCCGGCATGCCGGGCTGCAGCACGCGGCTGCCGAGCGTCTGCACGCCCTCGGGCGTGACGGCCACGCGGGCCAGGTAGTAGCTCACATGGGTCTGCGGATCGGTCAGGAGGTCGGCTGACACGGTGCTCACGCGCGCATCCACCACCAGCTGCGGCGAGTGCGCGAAGGAGGAGAAGCGTGCATCCACCGGCAGGCCGGGCCGGATGCGGTCGATCAGGTGCGGCGGCACGTGCGCTTCGAGCAGCAGCGTGTCGCCTTCGGGCACCACGTCCATCAGCTTCTGCGCGGGCTGGATCACGGCGCCCACCGTCTGCACGGTGAGGCCCACCACCTGGCCGGCGGCCGGCGCGCGGATCTGCATGCGCTGCAGCTCTTCGGTCGCGGCGCGGAACTTCCGGCCATCGGCCTCGACGTCGCGCAGCACCTCGGCGAGCTGGGTGCCGATTTCCTTCTGGTATTCGTTGCGGCGCTGCACGGCGCGCTGCGTGAGCTCGCTCACCGAGTGCGTGGCGCGCACCACGTTGCCCTGCAGGTCGGCCAGCGCGCTGTGCGCGTCGGCCACCATGCGCTCGAGCTCGCGCTGGCGGTTGCGCGGGGCGTAGCCCTCCTCGACCAGGCCACGCGTGCTCGCGAGCTCTTCCCTGAGCAGCGCGAGCTGGGCCTGGCGGCTCTCGATCATGGTGCGATAGGCCTCGATCGTGCCCTTGTGGCCCTCGATGCTCTCGGTGATCGATTGCAGCTCGGCCTGCAGCGCGGCGCGGCGGGTGGCATGGAGCTGCTCCTGCGCGAACACCATGGCCTGCACCTGCGGATCGGCGGCGTTCGCGCGCACGTCGTCGTGGAAGCGGATGCGCTCGGCGTTGCCGCGCTCGGCGAGCAGGCGGCCTTCGGTGGCGCGCAGCGCGAGGTAGCGCTGGCGCACGGCCTGGTGGTTGGCGCTCGCGGCGGCGTCGTCCAGCGTGACGAGCGGCTGGCCCTGCGTGACGTGGTCGCCCTCGCGCACGTGCACCGTCTTCACGATGCCGCCGGAGAGGTGCTGCACCGCCTTGCGCTTGGTGTCGAGCATGACCGTGGCGGGCGCGGGCACGCCCTCGTCGAGCGGGGCGAACGCGGCCCAGCCGAGCAGGGCCAGCAGGCCCAGGCCCAGCACCCAGCGGCCCACGCGGCCGGCGCGGCGCGC
>JBIQJS010000045.1:23535-28071 GCA_044507405.1 Rubrivivax sp.
CGGTCGGCGGCGGCGAGGATGGCCGGGCGGTGCGTGACGATCAGCACCGTGCGGCCCTGGGCCTTCAGGTGCTTCACGAGCGTGGCGAGGGCCTGTTCGCCGGCGTCGTCGAGGTTGGCGTTGGGCTCGTCGAGCACCACGAGCGAGGGCGAGCCGTACACCGCGCAGGCGAGCGCCACACGCTGCTGCTGGCCGCCCGAGAGCGCCATGCCGCCCTGGCCGATGACGGTGTCGTAGCCCCGCGGCAGGCGCAGGATGGCCTCGTGCAGGCCGGTGGCCTGTGCGGCGGCGAGCACGCGCTCGGCATCCACCTCGCCGAAGCGGGCGATGTTCTCGGCGACGGAGCCATCGAAGAGCTCCACCTCCTGCGGCAGGTAGCCGATCTGCGCGCCGTCGCGCTCGCGCGGCCAGGCCTCGTGCGCGCGGCCATCGAGCAGGCACTCGCCCCGGGACGACGGCCACACGCCCGCCACGAGGCGCGCGAGCGTCGACTTGCCCGAGCCCGAGGGCCCGACCAGCACGGTGACGCTGCCCGGCGTGAGTTCGAGGTCGATGCCGTGCAGCAGCGTGCGCGTGCCTTGCGGATCGGTGGCCTCGACGCCGCGCAGCACCACGGCGCCACGCAGGGGCGGGCGGTCGGCCCCGGGCGCCGCAGGCGCCGGATGGGCCGCCAGCAGCGCCTCGATGCGGGCATACGCGGCACGGGCGCCGGTGTAGCTGCGCCACGAGCCGACGAGCGTGTCGATCGGCGCGAGCGCGCGCGTCATCAGCACGTTGGCGGCGATCATGGCGCCCACCGAGAGGCTGCCGTCGATCACGAGCAGGGCGCCCAGGCCCAGCGCGCACGACTGCTGCGTGTAGCGCAGGAACTTGCTGATGGCGGTGAGGCGGTGCGTCATCGCCTGCAGCGCGCGGTCGTCGGCGCGGTGCGCCTCGTGCAGGCGCAGGTAGCGCCGCCAGAGCGCGCCCAGCATGCCCATCGATTCGATGGCGTCGGCGCCCTGGAACTTGCCGCGCAGGAAGCTGCCGGCGGCCTCGCTCGAACGGTCTGCGGTGAGGGAAGGCCGCACGGTGCGCTGGTGGCCGAGCAGCGCCACCGCGCATTGCAGCATCGCGAAGACCACCGCCATCGCGCCGAGCGCCGGGTGCAGCAGCGCCGCGGCGGCGAGATACACCAGCATCCATGGCAGGTCGAGGAAGGCCGGCAGGCCGTTGCCGGTGGCGAACTGGCGCAGGTGGATCAGGTCGGCCAGCGGACGCGGGCCGGCGAGGCTGGGCTGCCTGAGCGCGGCTTGCAGGCTGGCGTCGAAGACGCGCGGCCCGAGCGCGCGCTCGATGCGCAGGCTGGTGCGCACCAGCAGGCGGCTGCGCAGGTTCTCGCTTACCGCCATCGTGACGAAGAGCAGCAGCGTCACGAGCGACACGGCCAGCAGCGTGAGCTCGCTGTAGCTCACGAGCACGCGGTCGTAGACCTGCAGCATGTAGATCGTGGGCGTGAGCATCAGCAGGTTGATCGCGCCGCTGGCGCCCGCCACGAGGGCGAGTTCGCGCTTCAGCGCGTGCCAGAGCTGCTGCAGCTCGGTGCGGGCGGAGGAGGTGCGTGCCATCGTCGTGCTCAGGCGTTGGCGGCCAGCGGCGCGCGCGGGGGGGCGGCCTGGGCGTGTGCGGCGGCGCGGGCCTGCTGCATCGCGGCCAGCACTTCGTCGCGCGGGCCGAAGCCCTGCTGCTGGCCGTCGCGCAGGAGCAGCAGGTGGTCGGCCACGTTGAGCACGCTCGGGCGGTGGCTCATCACGACCACCGTCGCGCCGCGGCGCTTGCACGCGGTCAGCGCGGCGGCAAGGGCGGCATCGCCGGCTTCGTCGAGGCTGGCGTTGGGTTCGTCCAGCACGACGAGGGCGGGCTCGCCGTACAGGGCACGGGCGAGCGCCACGCGCTGGCGCTGGCCGCCCGAGAGCACGCAGCCGCCGGGGCCGATGGGGGTGTCGTAGCCCTGCGGCAGCGACTCGATGAATTCATGCAGGCCGACGAGCCGGGCCGCGGCGACGACGGCCTCGCGCCCGCCTTCGGTGTAGCGGGCGATGTTGTCCGCCACCGTGCCGTCGATCAGCTGCACGCTCTGCGGCACGTAGCCGAGGTGGCGGCCGAGCTGCAGCTTGTCCCAGCCGGCCACGGCGACGCCGTCCAGGCGCACCTTGCCCGAGGCGGTGGGCCACAGGCCGAGCAGCACGCGTGCGAGGCTGCTCTTGCCCGAGCCCGACGGGCCCATGACGACGCAGAGGCTGCCCGGCTCCAGCGCGAAGCCCACGCCCTTGAGGATGGGCACCTGCTGCCCGGGTGCGCTGGCGACGACGTGCTCCACCACGAGCGCGCCCTTGGGCGCGGGCAGCGGCATCGCGGGCTCCGGCGCCGGCACCGCCTGCAGCAGCTGCGACAGGCGATCCCACGACTGCCGGGCCGTGGCCACCGTCTGCCACTGCGTCACGATCTGCACGAAGGGCGCGAGCACGCGGCCGCCCAGGATGCCGGCGACCACGAGCATCGCCGGGCCGCCGTTGAGCGAGTCGTGCAGGAGCAGCCACGCGCTCATGCCCAGCAGCGCGGAGTTGACGAGTTGCTGCAGCATCTTCGAGAGCGCCTGGTAGACGCCGCCGGTGCGCGAGGCGCCGGCCTGGATGCCCACGGCCTTGTTCTGCAGTTCCTGCCAGCGCTGGCGCACGTTGCCGGCCATGCCCATCGCGGCGATGAGCGGGGCGCTGCGCGCCATGCGGTCGGCGAACTGCTGGGCGGCAAAGCTGTTCTGGTTGGCCTCGCGCAGGGCGGCGCGCGTGCCCGACATGTTGAGCGCGGCGATGCCGACCTGCAGCAGCGCCGCGGCGATCGCCACGATGCCGAGCACCGGGCTGATCGCCCAGATGAGCGCGAGGAAGACCACCGCCGCGGGGATGTCGATCACCGAGGCGAGCACCGGCGAGTGGATGAACTGGCGCACCGTGCGCAGGTCGTGGACCGCCTGCATGCCGCCGCCGGGCAGGCGCTTGCGGTCGGCTTCGAAGGCGGCGCGGAAGACGCGGGCGGCCAGCGTCGATTCGAAGCGGGAGGCCGCGGCGTACGCGATCTCGGAGCGGGCCCACTCCAGGCCCTCCATCACCATGTAGATCAGCAGCACGGCGATGGTGAGCATCGCGAGCGTCATGACGCTGCGGCTGTTCACCACACGGTCGTAGACCTCCAGCATGTACCAGGAGGGCGCGAGCACGAGGAGACTGGCCACCACGCCGAAGCCGGCGACGCGCAGCGCGTGCGGCTTGAGTTCTCGCAATGCAAGGTGCAGATCTGAGGCGGTGTGCGTGCTGGACATGTGACCGTGAATGAACCCGACGCCACCCGCGCGTACCGCTCTGTGGATGGCGAAAAGGATGTTAGGAATCGGTCGCCTGCGAAGGCTGGCAATTCCTGACATCGGTCGCCCCAAATGGGCGATGAATCACGGTCTGTTCGATTGCGTGGCGCTGCTCTCCCGAGCTGCGCCGCGCGTCAGAGGCCAGGCGCGTGCCGGATGTCGCAGTCGAAGGGCAGCCAGCGCGCAGCCAGGTCGGCGAGCTTCGTCGCGCTGCCGGTGGTCTGCAGGCGCACGGTGCGCGGGCCGCGCGTGTCGGCGTTGCGCTGAGCCGCCAGCAGGCGCTGCGCTTGCCGCGCCACGGCGTCGGCGGTGTCGATGAGCGTGACCTCCCGGCCCAGTGCGGCCTGGATCTGATCGCGCACGAAGGGGTAGTGCGTGCAGCCGAGCACGACCGTGTCCACCTGGGCCGACCTGAGCGGCTGGGTGAACTGATCGATGAGCGCGAGCAGCGCCGGGTCGTCGTTCACGCCTTGCTCGATCTGGCCGGCCAGCCCCGGGCAGGGCTGCAGGTGCACTTCCTGGCCGGCGCCGTGGGCGGTGAGCAGCGTGCGGAACTTGTCGCTGCGCAGGGTGGCGGGGGTCGCCATCACGCCGATGTGGCCGTTGCGCGTGAGGGCGACCGCCGGCTTGATGCCGGGTTCCACCGCCACGATGGGCACCCGCGGCCAGCGCTCGCGCAGGCTCGCCACCGCCACCGCCGTGGCGGTGTTGCAGGCGATCACGAGCAGGCCCGCGCCTTCGGCGAGCAGGTGGCTGGCGATGCGATGAGTGCGCTGGCTGATGTAGTCGTCGGGGCGCTCGCCGTAAGGGGCGTGCGCCGAGTCGGCGACGTAGAGGAGATCGTGCGCGGGCAACTGCGCGTGCAGGGCCTTGAGCACCGACAGGCCGCCCACCCCGGAGTCGAACACGCCGACGAGTGGGGTGGGGCTGCGGTTCATGGGGCGCGCAGTCTAGCAGCGCGGGTGCGGCGGCCCGCGCGACCCTTGTGCATCTGCGCGATCGTGAGACAATCGCGGAAGCGAACGATCGTTCGTTTTTTTGTTCAGCCCATGCAGGAGTAGCGATGAAGGTTCTGGTGGCCGTCAAGCGAGTCGTTGACTACAACGTGAAGGTCCGTGTGAAGAGTGACGGCAGCG
>JBIQJS010000180.1:0-3981 GCA_044507405.1 Rubrivivax sp.
AGCCTGTCGAAGCCCCGCCCGTGCCCCGCCTTGGTTCCTCACACCCGCGTGTCCGCCCCGCACCAGGCCGCGTTGGCCGCAGGCCCATCGGCCCCGCACCACGCCGCCTGCACCCGGGGCCCATCGGCCCCACACCATGCGGCGCGCCCCGGGACCCTTCCGCGCCACACCAGGCTGCGTCCACCTGCGGCCCGTCAGCCCCGCACCACGCCGCCTGCGCGCCACCTTCCGCGCCGCACCAGGCCGCCTCGCCGCGCCTGTCCACGCCGAACTCCCGCACGTACAGCGCCTGCGTCATCGCAAAGGCCGACTGCAAGGCCTTCGCGTCCTCCTCGCCGCGAAGGCCGAGGTAGGGGTAGTGGTGCAGGAAGTAGCCGAAGACCGCGTCGCAGTCGGCGGCGTACTTGCGCGTGTCGAGGATGTGCAGGTGCCAGAAGCGATCGACGTCATGGTCGGGCGCGAGCGTGAGCTCGGGGTACTTCGCGTGCAGCGTCAGGTAGCGCTTGTACGCGAGCTCCATGCGGTCGGCATGCTCCGGCGTCCAGCCGTAGCCGTCTTCCTGGCGCGTCGCCTTGAACTTGATCGGCGTGAGGTCGAGGGCGGCAATCGCCGAGATCGTCTGCTCCAGTCGCTGAGGGTTCGATGCAGTCATGGGTCCTCCAGGGGCGATGTGGCAGCCCGCTGCAACCGCGTCGGGCCGGTTGCTCGCCGCAGTCATGCGGCGCGCAGACCGGGCCATGATGCGCGCGCCTTCGCACACGCATCCACCCCTAGAATTTGACGTATACGTCAATTGGCCTCTCCTGGGAGTTTCATGCCCGCACTCACTTCCAAGCTCAGCCCACGCTCCGAGGAATTCAAGGCCAATGCCGGCGCGATGCGCGTTCTGGTGGACGAACTGAATGCCCTGCTGTCGTCGGTGGCATTGGGCGGCGGCGACGGCCCACGCGCGAGGCATGTGGCGCGCGGCAAGCTGCTGCCGCGCGATCGTGTGGCGCTGCTGCTCGACCCCGACACGCCCTTCCTCGAGATCGCGCCGCTCGCGGCACACGGCCTCTACGACGGCGATGCGCCGGGCGCAGGGCTGATCACCGGCATCGGCCGGGTCTCGGGCGTCGAATGCATGATCGTCTGCAACGACGCCACGGTGAAGGGCGGCACCTACTACCCGATGACGGTGAAGAAGCACCTGCGCGCGCAGGAGATCGCGCAGGCCAACCGTCTGCCGTGCCTCTACCTCGTGGACAGTGGCGGCGCCAACCTGCCCAACCAGGACGAGGTCTTCCCCGACCGCGACCACTTCGGCCGCATCTTCTACAACCAGGCGCAGATGAGCGCGATGGGCATCCCGCAGATCGCGGTGGTGATGGGCTCGTGCACCGCGGGCGGCGCCTACGTGCCGGCGATGAGCGACGAATCCATCATCGTGCGCGAGCAGGGCACCATCTTCCTCGCCGGCCCGCCGCTCGTGAAGGCGGCGATCGGCGAGGTGGTAAGCGCCGAGGAGCTGGGCGGCGGCGACGTGCACACGCGCCTGTCGGGCGTGGCCGATCACCTCGCGCAGAACGACACCCATGCGCTCGCCATCGCCCGCAACGCGGTGGCGCGGCTCAACTGGCGCAAGCCCCAGCCGCTCGCCTGCATCGCGCCGCGCGAGCCGCTCTTCGATGCGGCCGAGCTGCACGGCGTGATCCCGACCGACACGCGCAAGCCCTTCGACGTGCGCGAGATCATTGCTCGCATCGTCGATGCGAGCGAGTTCGACGAGTTCAAGGCGCGCTTCGGCGCCACGCTCGTCACCGGCTTCGCGCACATCGAGGGCATGCCGGTGGGCATCGTCGCCAACAACGGCGTGCTGTTCTCGGAGTCGGCGCAGAAGGGCGCGCACTTCATCGAGCTGTGCTGCCAGCGCAAGATCCCGCTCGTCTTCCTGCAGAACATCACCGGCTTCATGGTGGGCCGCAAGTACGAGAACGAAGGCATCGCCAAGCACGGCGCCAAGATGGTGACGGCCGTGGCCACGGCCAACGTGCCGAAGTTCACCGTGATCGTCGGCGGCAGCTTCGGCGCGGGCAACTACGGCATGTGCGGCCGCGCCTACGACCCGCGCTTCCTCTGGATGTGGCCCAACGCACGCATCTCGGTGATGGGTGGCGAGCAGGCCGCCAGCGTGCTCGCCACCGTGCGGCGCGATGGCATCGAGGCCAAGGGCGGCCGCTGGAGCGCCGAGGAAGAGGCTGCCTTCAAGCAACCGATCCGCGATCAGTTCGAACGAGAGGCGCATCCGTACCACGCGACCGCTCGTCTGTGGGACGACGGCATCATCGACCCGGCCGACACGCGCCGCGTGCTCGCCCTGGCCCTGAGCGCCAGCCTGAACGCGCCGATTCCCGACGCACGCTTCGGCGTGTTCCGCATGTGAGGAGGCGAAATGAAGGGTACGCAACGCATCGTGACCCGGGCCGAGCGCCGGGCCGCTCCCAAGCCGGCCCGGATCCCCTCGGGGGATCGCTCGGCGTACTCGCCGAGCGAGGGGCAGGCATGAGCACGCTCGATGTGCGCCGCGAGGGCCAGGTCGCCCGCGTCTATCTCAACCGCCCGGAGGTGCGCAACGCCTTCAACGACGCCGTGATCGCCGAGCTCACCGACGCGTTCACCGAACTCGGCCGCGACGACACGCTGCGCGCCATCGTGCTCGGCGGCCACGGCAAGGCCTTCTGCGCGGGGGCGGACCTCAGCTGGATGCGCGCCATGGCCGACTACAGCTGGGAGCAGAACCGCGCGGATGCGCAGGCGCTGGCCGACATGCTGTGGACCATCTGGCGCTGCCCGGTGCCGGTGGTGGGCCGCATCCACGGCGACTGTTATGCCGGGGGCGTGGGCCTCGCGGCCGTGTGCGACGTGCTGGTGGCAAGCGAGGCCGCGGCCTTCTGCCTCAGCGAGGCCAAGCTCGGCCTGCTGCCCGGCACCATCAGCCCCTACGTGATCCGCGCGATGGGTGAGCAGGCGGCGCGCCGCTACTTCGTCACGGCCGAACGTTTCAGCGCCGCACGGGCCCATGCGCTCGGTTTCGTGCACGAGCTGTGCGCGGCCGAGGCGCTCGATGCTCGGGTCGACGAGGTCGTCGCGTCGCTCTGCACCAACGGGCCGATGGCACTGCGTGCCTGCAAGCAGCTGGTGCAGGACGTGGCCGGGTTGCCGATCGACGGCGCCCTGCGAGCCGAGACGGCGCGGCGCATCGCCGACATTCGCGCCAGCGACGAAGGCCGCGAGGGGGTGCAGGCCTTCCTGAACAAGCGCAAGCCGTCCTGGCTGGCCGATCCGTCGTGAACAGCCTGGACACCACGCAGTTGATGGCGATTGCCGCCGGGCTCGGCTGGGCGAGCGGGCTGCGGCTCTATGCGGTGGTGTTCCTCACGGGTCTCGCCGGCACGCTCGGCTGGGTGACGCTCCCGAGCGGCCTGCAGCTCCTGCAGCACCCGCTCATGCTCGGTGCCAGCGGCCTCATGCTCTTCGCCGAGTTCTTCGCCGACAAGATCCCTGGCGTCGACACGCTCTGGGATGTGCTGCACACCGTGGTGCGCATCCCCGCGGGCGCGGCGCTCGCGGCGGGCGTCTTCGGTTTCGACGAAGCCTCGACCACGGCCGTGGCCGCCGCGGTGGGCGGGCTGCTCGCGGCCACCAGCCACGCCGCCAAGGCGACCACGCGCGCCGCGGTCAACACCTCACCCGAGCCGGTCTCGAACTGGGGCCTCTCGCTCGCGGGCGACGGTGCCGTGCCGGTGATGCTGTGGCTCTCGTGGGCCTATCCATGGCTGTTTTTCGCGGGGCTCGCCTGCGCGCTGCTGCTCATGGTGGTGCTGATCTGGGTGCTCGCGAAATTCCTGCGGCAGCTGGTCCGGCGCTTCACGGGTGCGGCGCCAGCCTGATCCAGAACGAGTACGGAGACACGATGTTCAAGAAGATCCTGATCGCCAACCG
>JBIQJS010000181.1:0-3959 GCA_044507405.1 Rubrivivax sp.
CCGCCGGGCCCGCGCAGGTCGGGCAGCGCGTGGTAGGCGCGGTAGAGGTAGCTGGAGCCATCGACCAGCAGCAGCGGGCCGGCGTCGGAAGGGGGGGTCGCGTTCATGGCGCGGATTGTCGGGGAAGGCTCCTGACGCGGCGCGCGGCGTTCCCGGTCACCCGAGAGGGGTGTCGCCGCCCACCCCTCGGTGGGCTGGGCGCTGCGGGCCGGGCTGCCTACGCTGCGGGGCCTCGCCACTTCGATGCGATTGCCCGTGACGCCCACGCCCGCCCCCACCCGCCGCGCCTTGCTCGTCAGCGCGGCAGCGCTGTTCACCGCGCCCGCGCATGCCGCCGCACCGCGCCCCATGCTCGCCGGCCTCTACCGCCCCGGCCTCGTGCTCGCCGACTACTGGGTGAGCGAGAAGTACGACGGCGTGCGCGCACTGTGGGACGGCCGCGCGCTGTTCACGCGGCAGGGCCACCGCATCCAGGCGCCTGCATGGTTCACCCACGGCTGGCCCCACGAGCCGCTCGACGGCGAGCTCTGGGCCGGGCACGGGCGCTTCGAGCGCGCGGCCTCGGCCGCGGCGCGCGACCAGCCGCTGGATGCGGCCTGGCAGGGCCTGCGCTACATGGTCTTCGACCTGCCCGCGCAGGGCGGCGCCTTCGACGCGCGGCTGCAGCGGCTGCGCGCCCTGCCGACCGGCCTCGCCACGCTGCAGGTCGTGGCGCAGCGCAAGGTCGAGAGCGAAGCCCAGCTGCAGGCCCTGCTCGCGGCCACCGTGCGCGCCGGCGGCGAAGGCTTGATGCTGCGCCGCGGCGACTCGCCCTACCGCCCTGGCGAGCGCAGCGACGACCTGCTCAAGCTCAAGCCGCACCAGGACGCCGAAGCCACCGTGATCGGCCACCTGCCCGGCCAGGGCCGGCATGCGGGCCGCATGGGCGCGCTCGTGGTGCGCACGCCCGATGGCGTGACCTTCCGCCTGGGCACCGGCTTCAGCGACGCCGAGCGCGACGCGCCGCCGCCGCCGGGCAGCGTCGTCACCTATCGGTACCGCGGCCTGCACCCGGGCGGCGCGCCGCGCTTCGCGAGCTACCTGCGCATGCGTCGCGACTGATCAGCTCAATCGCGGTCGCCGCCCTCGCCCTTGCGGCCGCGCGGCTCCACGAGCTTGGGGATGGCCGCGAGCACCACGAGCGCGAGCACGGTGCTCACCACCGCGGTCGTCTCGCGGCCGAGACCACAGGCGATGCCGATGGCCGCCGTCATCCACACGCCCGCGGCGGTGGTGAGGCCCAGCACGTTCTCCTCGCTCTTGTTCTTGATGATCGCGCCCGCCCCGAGGAAGCCGATGCCCGCGATCACGCCCTGGATCACACGGCTCATGTCGGCCACCTCCATGCCGCCTTGCTGCGGCACCAGCACGAAGAGCGCCGCACCCATCGCCACCAGCATGTGGGTGCGGATGCCCGCGGCCTTGCCGTGGTGCTCGCGCTCGTAGCCGAGGATGCCGCCCAGCACGGCCGCGAGCAGCAGGCGCAGGAGGATGCGGGTGACCTGCTCCACGTCGGCCACGTCGGAGAACTCGGCTGCAATGGTGTCGATGATGCGTGTCCACATACGGGCGTGGATGCTACCCCTGCCTACAATCCCGGCCCATGATCCCCCTGCCCCGCCCGTGAGAGATGGCCGTCTTCACCGAAGTGCCGCATGACGCTGCCGCCGCGCTGGTCGCCCGCCTCGGCTTGGGCGAGCTGACCGCCCTCAAGGGCATCGCCTCCGGCATCGAGAACACCAACTATTTCGTCGACGCCACCCACGGCCGCTACGTGCTCACGCTCTTCGAGCGCCTGAGCCACGAGCAGCTGCCCTTCTACCTGCACCTGATGAAGCACCTCGCGCGCCACGGCGTGCCGGTGCCCGACCCGCAGGCCGACGAGGCGGGCGAGATCCTGCACACCGTGTGCGGCAAGCCGGCCGCGGTGGTGAACCGGCTCGAAGGCAGCCACCAGCTCGCGCCCGACATCAGCCACTGCGAGAGCGTGGGCGCCATGCTCGCGCGCATGCACATCGCCGGGCAGGACTACCCGCGCCACCAGCCCAACCTGCGCGGCCTCGCGTGGTGGACCGAAACGGTGCCGGTGGTCGTGCCCCACCTCGCGTCCGGGCAGCGCACGCTGATCGAGAGCGAGCTCGCCTACCAGCAGCAGCTCGCCGCCACCCCGGCCTACGCCGCGCTGCCTTGCGGGCCGATCCACGCCGATCTCTTCCGCGACAACGTGATGTTCATCGGCCACCAGCTGACCGGCTTCTTCGATTTCTATTTCGCGGGCGTCGACACCTTCCTCTTCGACGTGGCGGTGTGCCTCAACGACTGGTGCACCGATCTCGAGAGCGGCCGCCTGGTCGAGGAGCGCGCCCTGGCCTTCGTCGGCGCCTACCACGCCGTGCGCCCGCTCACCTCGGGCGAGCGCCGCCTGCTGCCCGCGCTGATGCGCGCGGCGGCGCTGCGCTTCTGGATCTCGCGGCTGTGGGATTTCCACCTGCCGCGCGACGCGTCCATGCTCAAGCCGCACGACCCCACGCACTTCGAGCGCGTGCTCGTCCACCGCGTGGCCGAGCCCTGGCACCCGACCGCGGCATGAAGCTGCAGCTCGTGCCCGCCCGCGAGGGCATCCAGTGGGCCCGCAACGGGCTGCGGGTCTTCGTCGCGCGGCCGCTACCCTTCATGGCGCTCTTCGGCGTGGTGCTGATGGCCATGCTCGTCGTGCAGTTCCTGGGCTGGCTCGGCTCGCTGCTGCTGTGGTCGTGCCTGCCGCTCGTGACGCTTGGCTTCATGATCGCCACGCGCGAGGCCCTGCAGGGCAAGACGCCGACCTTCCAGGTGTTCATCACCCCGCTGCAGGGCGAGCCCTCGCGCAAGCGCGCGCTCTGGACGCTGGGCGGTCTCTACGCGCTCGTGATGCTCTTCATCATGCTCGTGCACGGCTGGATCGACGGCGGGGCCATGGCCGCGCTGCAGGAGGCCGCCACCAGCGGCAACAGCACGCCCGAGACCATGGGCCCGCTGCTCGCCGACCCGCGGCTGCGGACGAGCCTGATCTGGTTCGCCACCGCCGCCGGCCTGCTGTCCGTGCCCTTCTGGCATGCGCCGGCACTCGTGCACTGGGGCGGCCACACGGTGGCCAAGGCGCTCTTCTCGAGCACGGTCGCCTGCTGGCGCAACAAGGGTGCCTTCCTGCTGTATGCGCTGACGTGCGCGGGTGCCGTAGCCGCGTTCGCCCTGCTGAGCTCGCTGGTCTTCTCGCTGATCGGCGTGCCCAACCTCGCCGCGGTGCTGATGATGCCGGCGGTGCTGTTCTTCACCGTCATCTTCTACGCCTCGCTCTACTTCACCTACGCCGGCTGCTTCGCCGCCGACGCCCCGGCCCAGGACCCACTCCCATGACGCCCCTGAAGAAGATCGCCCTCGTCACCGGCGCCGGCACCGGCATCGGCAAGGCCGCCGCCCTCGCCCTGCTGCGCGCCGGCTACGGCGTCGTGCTCGCGGGCCGCCGCCGCGAGCTGCTCGACCACGCCGTCGCCGCAGCCGGCGATCGCGGCGCCGATGCGCTGGCCGTGCCCACCGACGTGGCCGACCCGGCCTCGGTGAAGGCGCTCTTCGCCGCCTGCATGGCGCGCTTCGGCCGGCTCGACGTGCTCTTCAACAACGCCGGCACCGGCGCGCCGCCCCTGCCGCTCGAAGACCTCACCGTCGACCAATGGAAAAGCGTGGTGGACGTCAACCTCACCGGCGCCTTCCTGTGCACGCAGGAGGCCTTCCGCATCATGAAGGCGCAGACGCCGCGAGGCGGCCGCATCATCAACAACGGCTCCATCTCGGCGCATGCGCCGCGGCCGTTCAGCGCGCCCTACACCGCCACCAAGCACGCGATGACGGGCCTCACCAAGGCGACCTCGCTCGACGGCCGCGCC
>JBIQJS010000182.1:0-3922 GCA_044507405.1 Rubrivivax sp.
CACTTCCGCCTGCTGCGCGACAACGTGGTGGTCTACACCGGCGAGATCGAGTCGCTCAAGCGCATGAAGGACGACGTCAAGGAAGTCCGCGAGGGCTTCGAGTGCGGTATCAAGCTGCGCAACTACAACGACATCCGCGAAGGCGACCAGCTCGAGATCTTCGAGATCAAGGAGATCGCACGGACGCTGTGAGCGCCCGGCGCGGCACCTGAACCATGGCCTCGAAGAAGCAGACCACGCCCAACCGCGGCTACCGCGTCGCCGACCAGATCCAGCGCGATCTGACGGAGATCATCGCGCGCGAGCTGAAGGACCCGCGGGTGGGCATGGTCACGCTGCAGGCCGTGGAGGTGACGCCGGACTACGCCCACGCCAAGGTGTTCTTCAGCGTGCTGGTGGGCGACCCGCAGGAGACGCAGGACGCGCTCAACCAGGCGGCCGGCTTCCTGCGCAACCACCTGTTCAAGCGGCTGCACATCCACACCGTGCCGACGCTGCACTTCGTGTTCGACCGCACCACCGAGCGTGCGGCGGACATGAACGCCTTGATCGCCAAGGCCGTTTCCTCGCGCGGTAAGGAAGACTAGCCCCCATGTCGTCGCCATCCCGTGTCAGGGTGCAGCGGCGCCCTGTGCATGGGGTGTTGCTGCTCGACAAGCCGCTGGGCCTGTCCAGCAACCAGGCCTTGCAGAAGGCCAAGTGGCTGCTGCGCGCAGAAAAGGCGGGCCACACCGGCACGCTGGACCCGCTGGCCACCGGCGTGCTCCCGCTGTGCTTCGGCGCGGCCACCAAGTTCAGCCAGTTGCACCTCGACGCCGACAAGACCTACGAGACGGTGGTGCGCCTGGGCGTGCGCACGGCGACGGGCGATGCGGAAGGCGAGGTGCTGAGCGAGCGCCCCGTGCAGTGCTCAGCCGGGCAGGTGGTGGAGGTGCTGGACCGCTTCACCGGCCCGATCACGCAGGTGCCGCCCATGCACAGCGCCCTCAAGAAGGACGGCAAGGCGCTCTACGAATATGCGCGCGACGGCGAAACCGTCGAGCGCGAGCCGCGCCAGGTGGTCATCCATGCGCTGGAGCTGCTGGAGATGCAGCTCTCGGGCGAGACGCCGGGCCTGCGGTTGCGTGTGCATTGCTCCAAGGGCACCTACATCCGCACCCTGGGCGAGGACATCGGCGAAGCCCTGGGCTGCGGCGGCCACCTGAGCTTCCTGCGCCGCGTCGCCACGGGCGGCTTCGACGCCGCGCAGTGCGTGACGCTGGAGGCGCTCGAAGCCCTGCCCGAAGACGGGCGTCTGGCGCTGCTGCAGCCCGTCGAATGCCTGGTGGCCGGCCACACGCCCGTCACGCTGGGCGAGGACGATGCCGGCCGCTTCCTCAGCGGCATGCGCCGCCGCGGCGGCTGGCCCGACGCCGAGGCGGTGGCCGTCTTCGGCACCCAGCCGCATGCCTTCCTGGGCACTGCCCACGTGAAGGCCGGCGAACTCATCCCGGGGCGCTTGCTGGCCCCGACCGAAATCCAGCAGATCCTTGTGAATCGAACGCCTCCGACCGAGGCCCTTGCACCATGACCGCAACCCGCCAGATCCGAAACATCGCCATCATCGCCCACGTCGACCACGGCAAGACCACCATGGTCGACCAGCTCCTGCGCCAGTCGGGCACCTTCGCCGAGCACGAGAAGGTGGTCGACACGGTGATGGACAGCAACGCCATCGAGCGCGAGCGCGGCATCACCATCCTGGCCAAGAACTGCGCCGTGAGCTGGAAGGACACGCACATCAACATCGTCGACACCCCCGGCCACGCGGACTTCGGCGGCGAGGTGGAGCGCGCCCTGTCGATGGTCGATGGCGTGCTGCTGCTGATCGATGCGCAGGAAGGCCCGATGCCGCAGACCCGCTTCGTCACCAAGAAGGCGCTGGCGCTGGGCCTCAAGCCCATCGTGGTGGTCAACAAGGTGGACAAGCCGGGCGCCAACCCCGACAAGGTGGTCAACGCCGCCTTCGACCTGTTCGACAAGCTGGGCGCGACCGACGAGCAGCTCGACTTCCCGGTGGTCTACGCCTCCGGCATCAACGGCTGGAGCTCGCTGGAGGAGGGCGAGCCCGGCGAGCAGTGGGGCCCGGACATGTCGGCCCTGTTCGAGACCGTGCTCAAGCACGTGCCGCCGCACGACGGCGACCCGGACGCACCGCTGCAGTTGCAGATCTCGGCGCTGGACTTCTCCACCTTCGTCGGCCGCATCGGCGTGGGCCGCATCAACGCCGGCACCCTGCGGCCGAACATGGACGTGCAGGTGATGGAAGGCCCGGACGGCGCCTCCTTCAAGGGGCGCGTCAACCAGGTGCTGACCTTCCAGGGCCTGGACCGCGTGCAGGCCGCCGAGGCCGGCCCCGGCGACATCGTGCTGATCAACGGCATCGCCGACATCGGCATCGGCGTCACGCTCACCGACCCGGCCGACCCCACGCCGCTGCCGATGCTGAAGGTGGACGAGCCCACGCTGACGATGAACTTCTGCGTGAACACCAGCCCGCTGGCCGGGCGCGAGGGCAAGTTCGTCACCAGCCGGCAGATCTGGGACCGGCTGCAGAAGGAACTGCAGTCCAACGTGGCGCTGAAGGTCAAGGAGACCGACGAGGACGGCATCTTCGAGGTCTCCGGCCGCGGCGAACTGCACCTCACGATCCTGCTGGAGAACATGCGCCGCGAAGGCTACGAACTGGCCGTGTCCAAGCCGCGCGTGGTGTTCAAGGACATCGACGGCGAGCGCTGCGAGCCGATGGAGCTGGTCACGGCCGACATCGAGGAAGGCCACCAGGGTGGCGTGATGCAGGCGCTGGGCGAGCGCAAGGGCGAGCTGGTCAACATGGAGCCGGACGGCAAGGGCCGCGTGCGTCTGGAATACCGCATCCCGGCGCGCGGCCTGATCGGCTTCACCAACGAGTTCCTGAACCTCACCCGCGGCTCGGGCCTGATCAGCAACATCTTCGATTCCTACGAGCCGCACAAGGGCGAGATCGGCGGCCGCAAGAACGGCGTGCTGATCAGCATGGACGACGGCGAGATCTTCACCTACGCGCTGGGCAAGCTGGACGACCGCGGCCGCATGTTCGTCAAGGCCGGCGACCCGGTGTACGAGGGCATGATCGTCGGCATCCACAGCCGCGACAACGACCTGGTGGTCAACGCCACCCGCACCAAGCAGCTCACCAACTTCCGCGTCAGCGGCAAGGAGGACGCGATCAAGATCACGCCGCCGATCGAGCTGACGCTGGAATACGGCGTGGAGTTCATCGAGGACGACGAGCTGGTCGAGATCACGCCCAAGAGCATCCGCCTGCGCAAGCGCTTCCTGAAGGAGCACGAGCGCAAGCGCGCCTCCCGCGAGGCGTGAAATGAAACACCCCCAGTCTTCGCGGACTTCGTTCCGCTTCGCCAACCCCCTCAAGGGGGCACATCCTGTGGCCTGGCAAAGCCAGTTCCGCGGATGTTCCCGCATGGCCTGCTCTGCCGCCTTCGGAGCGGCTGCCTGCCAGGCGTTTCATGCGATGCGGGTGGCGGCGTAACGCCATGGAAGACTGAGATGAAGAAGCGGGCAGCCATCGTCCTGTGCATGGCGCTGGGTGCGTGGCCGCTCTTCGGCCACGCGCAGGCGGCGGCTGAACAGGCCGAGGCGGCGCGCACCTTCGCGTCGCTGCGCTCGGCCCACCCGGAGCGCATGCCGCGGCTGGCGGAGGCCGACGCCGGCCCGGTGCTGCGCGCCCTGGCCGACCCCCGCGCGCTGCCCGCCGAAGGCGCCTCGGCCGACCTGGCCGCCGTCTCGGATATCTGCGACCACGCGCAGGAGGCGTCGCTGGCCTACCTGTCCTTCGGCGCGATGCAGGACGGCCGGTTCGTGGCCTCGGTGGTGGCGGGCA
>JBIQJS010000183.1:0-3868 GCA_044507405.1 Rubrivivax sp.
GGAGTGTCCCTTGCTCTTGAACTTCGGCGTGCGTCCCCGACTTCAGGGCCGGAGTAGCATGCCGCTGCTCTGATCCGCACGAAGGACCCACATGATGACCGCACACAGACTCTGGTTCGCCGCGCTCGCCCTGGCCGCCGCCCTCGGCCTCTCCGGCTGCGGCTACAACGACTTCCAGCGCCTGGACGAGCAGACCAAGGCCGCCTGGTCCGAGGTGCTCAACCAGTACCAGCGCCGCGCCGACCTCATCCCCAACATCGTCGCCACGGTCAAGGGCGAGGCCAACTTCGAGCAGGAGACGCTCACGCGCGTGGTCGAGGCGCGCGCCAAGGCGACGAGCATCCAGGTCACGCCCGAGACGCTCGACAACCCCGAGGCGTTCAACAAGTTCCAGCAGGCCCAGGGCGAGCTCAGCAGCGCACTCAGCCGCCTGCTCGTGGTCACCGAGAACTACCCCAACCTGAAGGCCAACCAGGGCTTCCAGGACCTGCGCGTGCAGCTCGAAGGCACCGAGAACCGCATCACGGTGGCGCGCAACCGCTACATCAAGGCGGTGCAGGAGTACAACGTGCTCGCGCGCAGCTTCCCGAGCAACCTGACGGCGATGGTCTTCAACTACGACCCCAAGCCGAGCTTCACCGTGCAGAACGAGGCGCAGATCTCCACGCCGCCGGCGGTGAGCTTCGACCCGCCCGCGTCGAGGTAAGCGCCTGAGCGTGATGCGCCGTGCGCTGGCCTGCCTCCTGATCCTGCTGCTGGCGGCGGTGGGCGCATCGCCGCTGCGCGCGCAGGACGTGCTGCCGGTGCCGCCGCTGTCGGCTCGCGTCATCGACCAGACCGGCACGCTGAGCGCCGCCCAGGTGCAGGCGCTGTCGGCCAAGCTCGAAGCCATCGAGCGGGAGCACGGCTCCCAGGTCGCGGTGCTGATGGTCCCGACGACGACGCCCGAAGACATCGCCGCCTATGCGCAGCGCGTGGGCGACGCCTGGAAGATCGGCCGCCGCGACGTGGGAGACGGCCTGCTCATCGTGGTGGCGAAGGACGACCGCCGCGTGCGCATTGAGGTGGCCAAGGCGCTCGAAGGCGCGGTGCCCGACCTGGCGGCGCGACAGATCATCAACGACCGCATCACGCCGGCGTTCCGCGCCGGTGACTTCGCGGGCGGGCTGAATGCGGCCGTGGACCGCCTGGCCGAGCGCATCGGCACCGAAGGCCTGCCCGAGCCGCCGGCGCGGCCCACCGCCGAGCGCAATGCCGAAGGCTTCAACTTCGAAGACATGGCGATCTTCTTCTTCGTGGCGGTGCCGATCGCGGGGGCGGTGCTCACCTCCATGATGGGCCGCAAGCTGGGTTCGCTCGCCACGGCCGGTGTGGCCGGCGGCCTCGGCTGGTGGGTCACCACGAGCCTGCTGGTGGCCGGCGGCGTGGCGCTGGTCGCGCTGGTGCTCGTGGGCGTGATGGGTGTCGGCTCGCGCCGTGGCGGCGGGGGTGGCCCGCCGATCATCTGGGGCGGCGGCGGAGGCGGCGGTTGGGGCGGTGGAGGCGGCTTCGGCGGGGGCGGCTTCAGCTCGGGGGGCGGCGGTGACTTCGGTGGCGGTGGCGCCTCGGGAGACTGGTGACATGCAACGTTGGTGGCGCATCCTGAGACATCGCTGGTTCGACGAAGCCGACGCGCGCCGCGCGCTGGGCCCGCAGGCGCTGGCGCGGCTGCAGGCGCGCGTGGCGCAGAGCGAGCGCCGTCACGGCGGCGAGATCCGTGTCTGCGTCGAGGCCAGCCTGCCGCTGTCGTACCTGTGGCGCAACGCGCCGCCGCGCGAGCGGGCCGTGACGATGTTCGGCAAGCTGCGCGTGTGGGACACCGAGCGCAACAACGGCGTGCTCATCTACCTGCTGCTGGCCGAACACGCGATCGAGATCGTGGCCGACCGCGGCCTCAACCGGCATGTGACCGAGGCCCAGTGGCGCGAGCTCACCGCCGGCATGGCGGCGGCGTTTCGCCGTGGTGACTACGAAGGCGGGCTGGCCGCGGCGATCGATGCGGTCGGCGAGCTGCTGACGCGCCACTCCCCCTGGCACGGCCCTGAGGCAAATCCCAATGAACTGCCGGACGCGCCTGTGGTCCAGTAGCCGCTGGTCCACATCAGCACGCGGGGAGCGTCGTCCATGGCAATCAAGAGCCCGGTTCGTTGGCGTATGCGTTGGCGCGTCGTCGGCCTGATCGCGGCGTGTGCCGCGGTGGCCCATGCCCAGACGTCCCCACCGATCAAGCCCGGCCTGTGGCAGGTGAAGAACGTGCACATGCTCGATGGCCAGAAGGCGCCCGACATGTCCGAGCACCTGAAGAACATGCCGCCCGAGGCGCGCAAGCGCATGGAGGCGACCCTGAAGCAGCAGGGCGTGGACATCGGCGGTGGCGGCGGGATGAAGGTCTGCATGACCCGCGAGTCGCTCGACAGCGGCCGCTGGCGCAGCGAGGAGTCCGGCTGCAAGACCGAGTACAGCTCGCGCACCGCGACGCTGTGGAAATGGCGCTCGGTGTGCACCCAGCCGCCGAGTGAAAGCGAGGGCGAGGCGCGCATCACGAGCCCGGAGCGCTACACCGTCAAGGTGAGCACCCGGCTCGAGCGCCGCGGCCAGAAGCACACGAGCGACATGAGCATGGACGCCCAGTGGCTGGGTGCGGATTGTGGCGACGTGAAGCCCGTTTCGCCGGGCCCGCGCGGCGCGCGGCCGAACAAGCCATAAGGCGCCCGCAGGATCCATCCAGGCAGAAGAAAGCCCGCAGCTGCGGTGTGCAGGTGCGGGCTCGAGCGTGCAGGCGATGTGCACGAGGCCGTGGCGGCTTGCGCCGCGGGCCGGGATCGTCTTACTTCTTGCGGAACTTGCGCAGCGCCGCGATCTGGGCGGCCAGCGCGACCAGCTCGTTCTGGATCTTGGCCTGGTCGAGCTCGCTCTTGGCGTTCTTGAGCGCTTCTTCGGCGAGCTTCTTCGCTTCGGTGGCCTTGGCTTCGTCGAGGTCCTTGCCGCGGATGGCGGTGTCGGCGAGCACGGTGACCGTGCCCGGTTGCACTTCGAGGATGCCGCCGGCCACGAACACGAACTCTTCCTGGCCGTTGTCGGCGCGTTCGATGCGAACGGCGCCCGGCTTGATGCGGGTGATCAGCGGCGTGTGGCGCGGGTAGATCCCGAGCTCGCCCAGTTCACCCGGCAGGGCGACGAACTTCGCCTCGCCGGAGAAGATGCTCTCTTCGGCGGAGACGACGTCTACGTGCAGGGTTGCCATGTGGTTTCCTTAAAGGTTGAAAGAGGTCCGGCAAGCGCAGGGCTTACTGGAGCTTCTTCGCCTTCTCGAATGCCTCGTCGATCGTGCCGACCATGTAGAAGGCCTGCTCGGGCAGCGAGTCGCACTCGCCGGCCACGATCATCTTGAAGCCACGGATGGTTTCCTTCAGCGGCACGTACTTGCCCGGCGAACCGGTGAACACCTCGGCCACGTGGAAGGGCTGCGACAGGAAGCGCTGGATCTTGCGGGCGCGGGCCACGGCCAGCTTGTCTTCCGGCGACAGTTCGTCCATGCCCAGGATGGCGATGATGTCGCGCAGTTCCTTGTAGCGCTGCAGGATGCCCTGCACCGCACGGGTGGTGTTGTAGTGCTCTTCGCCGATGACGTTCGGGTCGATCTGGCGGCTGGTCGAGTCCAGCGGGTCGACGGCGGGGTAGATGCCCAGCGCGGCGATGTCACGCGACAGCACGACGGTGGCGTCCAGGTGGGCGAAGGTCGTGGCCGGCGACGGGTCGGTCAGGTCGTCCGCCGGCACGTACACGGCCTGGATCGAGGTGATCGAGCCGACCTTGGTCGACGTGATGC
>JBIQJS010000046.1:0-26738 GCA_044507405.1 Rubrivivax sp.
CGGCGACGGTTTCGCGCAGGATGAAGATGGCTTCTTCTTCCAGCCAGTCGAGGTGGGTGTGGTCCAGTTCGGGCAGCAGTTGCTGCACCGTCAAGGGGGCGTTCATTTGCGTTCTCCGATCATCGACACGGCGGCTTCCTCTGCCCCGTGCACGTGCAATCCGCACTCTTTGGCCTTCTCGTCTTGGCTCTGGCCGGGCTCTGACGAGCCCTTAACTTCGGCTGCGCCAAAGTTAGCCGCCGCCGAAACGAGAGCCGATGAGTCGTGGACGTGAAGGCCACATTCCTTCTGGCTCTCGTTTTCCCACCACCAGCGGCCGGCGCGGAAGTCCTCGCCCACGGCGATGGCACGCGTGCAGGGCTCGCAGCCGATGCTGGGCATGAACTCGTCGTGCAGCGGGTTGTAGGGCACGTCGTTCGCGGCGATGTAGTGCCAGACGTCGTTCCAGGTCCAGTCGGCGAGCGGCTGGTACTTGGTACGGCCCTTGTCGTCGAGTTCGCTGAAGGGCACGTCGCCGCGGTTCTGGCTCTGCTCGCGGCGCAGGCCGGTCACCCACGCGGTGCGGTTCGCGAGCATGCGCGACAGCGGTTCGAGCTTGCGGATGCCGCAGCAGCCCTTGCGCAGGTCGATGCTCTCGTACATCGCCTTCTCGCCGTGGTTCTTCACGAAATGGATCACGGCGTCGGCCTCGGGGCGGTACACCTCGACCGTCAGGCCGTAGCGCTCTTCGATGCGCGGGATGAGCGCCACGGTCTGCGCGTGCAGCTTGCCGGTCTCGAGCGTGCCGATGGCGATCGGGATGTGGTGCCGGGCGATGAGGTCGGTCAGCACCATGTCCTCGACGCCGAGGCTCGTGGCCTGCACCACGGTGCCCGGGTGCTCGGCGGCGGCCTGCTTCAGCACCTCGACCGCATGCGCCACGCGGCGGTCGAAGTCCGGCGTGAGCCGGTCGTAGAGGGCGATCGCGCTCATATCGACGAGCCGGCCTGGTTGAACTCTTCCTTCACGTATTCCTCGCCAGGGGGGCGCGCGAAGAGCGGGCGGTGCTCGGCGACGTCGCCCTGGTAGTAGCCGGGGAAGAAACGCAGCGCCCGCTCGGCCGCTTCGACCGACTGGTCGGGCCGCAGTGCGACGGCGTCGAAGCCGGTGCGCTGCATCAGCGAAACCATGTCGACGAGCGCCTCGCCGCTCGCACGGATCTCGCCCTGGAAGCGGTAGCGCGCCCGCAGGATGCGCGCCTGGCTGTAGGCGCGGCCGTCGGTCCACTTGGGGAACTGCAGCACGACGAGGCCCAGGCGCGGAAGGTCGGCTTCGAGCAGCTCGATGTCGGCGTCGTTGGGGTAGATCACGCCGACGGGCATGCCCTCGGGCCAATGCGCGCGCACGCCCTGCCACTGCGACCAGGTGAGCAGGCTGTGCGGGGCAGGGGTCACGGTGACCAGCGGGCCGTCTTCGCCGCTCACGGTGTGCCAGGTGTCGCGTGCGGGATCGATGAACTTCATGGGGGCGTGCTTCCTCAGGCGGTCTGGGCGGTGGTGCGGCGCTGCGCGTTGGCCGCGGACTTGAACGGGTCGAGGCCGACGCGCTTGACCGTGTCGATGAAGCGCTCGGCCGCGCTGCTGCGCTGCTCGCGGTAGGTGTCGATCACGGCCTCGATCACGTCGGCCACTTCGTCGGCCGCAAACGAGGGGCCGATCACCTTGCCGGGCGTGGAGGCGTGGCCGCTGATGGCCGAGCCGTCGAGCCCGCCCAGCGACACCTGGTACCACTCCTTGCCGTCCTTGTCGACGCCGAGGATGCCGATGTGCCCGCTGTGGTGGTGGCCGCAGGAGTTGATGCAGCCGCTGATGTGCAGGTCGATGTCGCCGACGTCGTAGAGCTCGTCGATCTCCTGGAAGCGCTCGGTGATGTCGGCCGCGATCGGGATCGAGCGGGCGTTGGCCAGGGCGCAGAAGTCGCCGCCCGGGCAGGCAATCATGTCGGTGAGCAGGCCGATGTTGGGCGTGGCGAAGCTCGCGGCGCGAGCCTCCTGCCAGAGCGCGTAGAGGTCGCTTTCCTTCACCCACGGCAGCACCAGGTTCTGGTCGTGCGACACGCGCAGCTCGCCGTGGCTGTATCTGTCGGCCAGCTCAGCGGCGAGCTCCATCTGCGTGTCGGTCACGTCGCCCGGCGCCTGGCCGGTGCGCTTGAGCGAGAGCGTCACGGCACGGTAGCCGCGCACCTGGTGGCCGTGCACGTTGCGCTCCAGCCAGCGGCGGAACGACTCGGGTGCATCCGCCGGGGCCTGCAGCGAGCTGCCCTCGATGGGCGCCACGCCGGCGGGCCGCACGAAATGCGCGCTCACGCGGTCGAGCTCGGCTTGCGTCAGGATGTGCGCGGCGCCGTCGGCATCGCGCGCCAGGATCTCGTGGTACTCCTTGTTGACCGCGTCGATGAACTTCTGGCCTTCGGCCTTGACGAGGATCTTGATGCGCGCCTTGTACATGTTGTCGCGGCGGCCGTAGCGGTTGTAGACGCGCACGATCGCCTCGATGAACACGAGGATGTGCTGCCAGGGGGTGAATTCGCTGATGACGGTGCCGATGATCGGCGTGCGGCCCATGCCGCCGCCCACCAGCACCTTGAAGCCGACCTCGCCCTGCTCGTTCTTCAGCAGCTGCAGGCCGATGTCATGCCAGGCGATGGCGGCGCGGTCTTCCTTGGCGCCGTGCACGGCGAGCTTGAACTTGCGCGGCAGGTGCGCGAACTCGGGGTGCAGGGTGCTCCACTGGCGCAGGATCTCGCAATAGGGCCGCGGGTCGACGACCTCGTCGGGCGCGACGCCGGCGAAGCAGTCGCTCGTGATGTTGCGGATGCAGTTGCCGCTGGTCTGGATGCCGTGCATCGAGACGGAGGCGAGCAGGTCCATCACGTCGGCCGCCTTGACCAGCGGAATCCAGTTGTACTGGCAGTTCTGGCGGGTGGTGAAGTGCGCGTAGCCGCGGTCGAACTCTCGGGCGATGCGCGCGAGCATGCGCAGCTGCGTGCTGCTCAGCTCGCCGTAGGGCACCGCGATGCGGGCCATGGGCGCGTGGCGCTGGATGTACCAGCCGTTTTGCAGGCGCAGGGCGCGAAAGTCGTCTTCGGGCAGCTTGCCGGCCAGATGACGCTCGAGCTGGTCACGAAACTGGGCGGCGCGTTGCTTGACGAACTGCGTGTCGAAAGAGGAGTACTGGTACATCGTGGTCCGAGATCAGTGGATGACTTTTGCGCCGGCGGTCAGGCGACACGCACGGCAGGGGTCGCACAGGCGAACCCGGCATTGTCCCCGCTTGTCCCCTGCGTGCCCGGACCGGAGGAAGGAGAGACTCTACAAAGCGTCTATATATATAGAAAGAACAGATTAGTAAGTTGTTTATGTGCCCCGGGGAATGAAGGGGTGCCTGAGGGTCGGCTCCTAGAATCCGGCGCCATGTCCTTCCTGCACCGTGGGTGGCGCCTCGCCACCTCGCTGGCGATCGCCGCCGCGCTGGCCGCCTGCCAGACACCACCCGCCCCACCGCCTGCGGTGCCCACGCCCGAACCGCCGGCCTCGGCGCCCGTGGTCGTGGCGCCCAAGCCGCCTCGCATCGGCCTCGCCCTGGGCGGCGGTGCGGCTCGCGGCTTTGCCCACATCGGCGTGATCCAGGTGCTGGAAGAGAACGGCATCAAGGTGGACTACGTGGCCGGCACCTCCGCGGGCAGCCTGGTGGCGGCGCTCTACGCCTCCGGGCGCAACGGGGCGGCGCTCGCCAGCATGGCCGACCAGATGGACGAGTCGGCCTTCGCCGACTGGGCGTTTCCGGGGCGCGGGCTGATCCGCGGCGAGGCGCTGGCGCGCTATGTCCGCGAGAACACCGGCGGGCGCGCCATCGAACAGATGGCGGTGCCGCTGGGCATCGTGGCGACCGACCTCGACAACGGTCAGCCCATCCTCTTCCAGCGCGGCGATCCCGGCACGGCGGTGCGCGCGTCGAGCGCGGTGCCGGCGGTCTTCACGCCGGTGAAGATCGGTACGCGGGAGTACGTGGATGGCGGGCTCGTCTCGCCGGTGCCGGTGCGCTTTGCCCGTCAGATGGGCGCCGAACTCGTGATCGCGGTGGACATCTCGGCCGTCCCCGACGGTGCGCCCACCGGCGACCCGATGCGCATGCTGCTGCAGACCTTCGCCATCATGGGCAAGAGCATCAACACCTTCGAGCTGCGCGAGGCCGATGTGGTGCTGCGGCCCAAGCTTGCGGGCGTGTCGAGCGCCGACTTCTCCAACCGCAAGCGCTCGATCCAGGCCGGACGGGAGGCCATGGCCGCCGCGCTGCCCGAGCTCAAGGCGCGCATCCTCGCCAAGACCCACTGAGCGCCGAGTCGCGGCCACAAACAAAAAGGCCCGGTGTCGCCACCGGGCCAAAGGTACCTTGCGTGAGCGGGTACCGAGGAGACAACCTTTCAGGGAGGCCACGGGCAGGGCCCGTGGCCATCCGTAGATGCGGTTGGCGGCCGGAAGTTCAATCCCGGCTCGCAGGTTCAGGGTCTCAGGCCGCGCGCTTGGTCTTGGTCGCGGCCTGGGTCGCCTTGACGGCGGTGGAGGTCATGGCCTGGAAGTTGGCTTCGGCCACGTCGGCAGCCTGCTTGGCCGCCTTGTGCACGGTCTCGTAGGCGTTGTTCGCTGCGGCCACGGCCGACTTCACCAGCGCCACGGCGTTCTCGGTGCCGGCCGGGGCGTTCTTCAGGTTGGTGTCGACCAGCGTCATGAACTTGCGCTGCGCTTCGGTGGCTTGCGCTTCGGCGACCCGGCTGATGTCGGCGTTGGTCGCCGCGGCGATGTCGTACACATAGCGGCCATAGGCGGCAGCCTTCTCGGCCGCAGGCTGCAGGAGACCGGCTTGCAGGGCGAGCAGCTCCTGGGCGTCCTTCACCGACAGCACGGCCTTGGTGTTCTCGGCGGCTTCGCCCAGGGCGGTCTTGGCGACCTGCAGGTTCAGCTCGACCAGTTTTTCGATGCCTTCGAACGCCTTGCCGGTCAGGCCGAACAGGGTTTCGACGTTGGCCTTGTGGGCGGCGATGAGTTGCTCAGCGGTCAGCATGTTCAAGATCTCCAGTGGTTAGATTGCAGGGGACTGACACAGCTATGTTGCGCTGCACCATGAACACAAGTATACGAACGGCTCGTCCGATTTCAAGGCTTTTTTGTTGCGACGCAGCAAATTAGAGGGTGCCCCCTAAGTTGTTGAAGATGCATGCCTTTTTTGCCGATGACGCGGATCCGTTGCTGCCGCCTGGGCACCGATTTCCCTTCCAGAAGTACGGCCTCCTGCGTGCGAGGGTCGAACGCGAGCTTCCGCAGATCGCCCTCAGCCGGGCGCCTCGCGCGACCGAGGGCGAGCTCGCGCTGGCCCACGAGCCGCACTACATCGACGCCGTCCTGGCGGGCCACCTGAGCGCGGCCGCACAGCGCGAGATCGGCTTCCCGTGGTCGCCGCGCATGGCCGAGCGCGCCTGCCGCTCCGTGGGCGCGACGATCGAAGCGGCGCGCTGCGCGCTGCGCGACGGCGTTGCCGCCAACCTCGCCGGCGGCACGCACCATGCCTATGCCGACAAGGGCAGCGGCTACTGCGTCTTCAACGACGTGGCCGTGGCCGCGCGGCTGATGCAGGCCGAGTGGCACCGCTCGCACCGCAAGCTCCTGCGCGTGCTCGTGATCGATCTCGACGTGCACCAGGGCAACGGCACCGCCGCCATCTTTCGCGACGACCCGACGGTGTTCACCTTCTCCATGCACGGCGCGAAGAACTTTCCGTTCCGCAAGGAGCCAGGGGATCTCGACGTCGACCTGCCCGATGGCTGCGGCGACGTGGCCTACCTCGAGGCCTTGGACGGCGCGTTCGATGCGCTGATCGCACGCCATGCCGAGGCCCTGCCGGGGCTCGTCTTCTACCTGGCCGGCGCCGACCCACACGAAGGCGATCGGCTCGGACGCCTGAAGCTCACGACGCCCGGCCTGGCCGAGCGCGACCAGCGCGTCTACGCCTGGGCCTTGCAGCACCGCATCCCGCTCGCGCTCTCGATGGCGGGCGGCTACGGCCGCGATCTCGCCGACACCGTGCAGGTCCAGGTGAACACCCTCACGCTCGCGCACCGGCATGCGATGCAATGGAACAATCGGTGCCCATGACCGCAGCCCGCCCCCAGCCCGACGGCCGCCAGGCCTATCGCCATTACACGCCGCTGGCGACCCGTTGGATGGACAACGACGCCTACGGCCACCTCAACAACGTCGTCTACTACAGCCTCTTCGACACGGCGGTCAACCGCTACCTGATCGAAGCCGGCGCGCTCGACATCCACCGCGGCACGACCATCGGCCTCGTGGTCGAGACGCACTGCAACTACTTCGCCTCGGTCGAATTCCCGCAGACGGTGGAAGCCGGCCTGCGCGTGGCGCACAGGGGCTCGTCGAGCGTGCGCTACGAGATCGGCATCTTCGCGGAGGGCGAGGCGCTCTGCGCCGCGCGCGGCCACTTCGTGCACGTCTACGTCGACCGCGAGAGCCGCCGCCCGGTGCCGCTGCCCGAAGCCCTGGTGCGCGCGCTCGAGGAGCTCAAGGTTTGAGCGCCGACCCCCACCGCATCGCGGCGGTCGATGCCGCCATCACCTCGCGCCGCTCGCTGCGTGCCTTCCTGCCCACGCCGGTGCCGCGCGGGACGATCGAGGAGATCCTGCAGGTCGCCTCGCGCGCGCCCTCGGGCACCAACACGCAGCCGTGGAAGGTCTACGTGCTCACCGGCGAGCCGCTGCGCAAGCTCTCGGCCCACGTGCTCGCGGCCTACGACGACCCGGCGGTCTCCGCGCAGCACCACGAGCCCTATGCCTACTACCCGCGGCAATGGCAGTCGCCCTACATCGACCGCCGCCGCAAGGTGGGCTGGGACCTCTACCACCTGCTCGGCATCGAGAAGGGCGACAAGGCACGGATGCATGCACAGCACGGCCGCAACTACCGCTTCTTCGACGCGCCGGTCGGGCTGATGTTCACCATCGACCGCGTGATGGAGCAGGGCAGCTGGCTGGACTACGGCATGTTCCTGCAGAACATCATGGTGGCGGCCCGCGCGCGCGGGCTGGACACCTGTCCCCAGGCCGCGTGGACGCAGTTCCACCGCATCGTGCTCCCCGCCATCGGCGCCTCGCCCGACGAGACGCTGGTGTGCGGAATGTCGCTCGGCCATGCCGATCCGCAGGCCGTTGAAAACTCCCTGCACACCGAGCGCGAGCCGGTTGCAGGCTTTGCGAGGTTCATCGAATGACCAGTCGTCCCGCCGTACTCGTCGCCCGCGCCATCCAGCCTGAGGTGCTGGCGCGCCTGTCCCAGCATTTCGAGGTCGAGGTCAACACCGCCGACGAGGTCTACAGCCGCGACGAGCTCATCGCGCGCCTGCAAGGCAAGGCCGGCGTGCTCACCACCGGCAGCGAGCGCATCGACGAGGGCGTGCTCGCCGCCTGCCCGACGTTGCGCGCCGTGTGCAACATCGCGGTGGGCTACAACAACCTCGACGTCGTTGCCGCCACCGCGCGCGGCGTGCTGTGCACCAACACGCCCGACGTGCTCACCGAGACCACGGCTGACTTCGGCTTCGCGCTGATGATGGCCGCAGCACGTCGCGTCGCCGAATCCGAGCACTTCCTGCGCCGCGGCGAGTGGAAGAAGTGGAGCATCGACATGTTCGCCGGCAGCGACATCCACGGTGCCACGCTCGGCATCCTCGGCATGGGCCGCATCGGCCAGGCCATCGCCAGGCGCGGCGCGCATGGCTTCGGCATGAAGGTGATCTATTGCAACCGCACGCGGCTCGCGCCCGAGATCGAGGCCGCCTGCAAGGCGACCTATGTGACGAAGGACGAGCTGCTGCGCGCATCCGACCACCTGATGATCGTGGTGCCGTACTCGCCCTCGTCGCACCACGCGATCGGCGCGGTCGAGCTTGCGGCGATGAAGGCCACGGCCACGCTCACGAACATCGCGCGCGGCGGTGTCGTCGACGATGCGGCGCTCGCGCAGGCGCTGTCGGTCGGACAGATCGCGGCCGCAGGGCTGGACGTCTTCGAAGGCGAGCCTGCCGTGCACCCCGCGCTGCTGCAGGTGCCCAACGTCGTGCTCACGCCGCACATCGCAAGCGCCACGCATGCGACGCGCCTGGCGATGTCGAACCTGGCCGCCGACAACCTGATCGCTGCCCTCGGCTGCGGTCCGGACGCAGGCCGCCCGCCCACGCCCCTCAACCCCGAGGTGCTCCAGCGTGCGTGAGAGGGCCGCCTGAGACAATCGCCGCCATGCAAAACCCATGGTGGATCGTGGCGGCGCTGGCCGCCGTCAACCTCGTGCTGCTGGTCTGGCTGCTGGTGCGCCGGCCCCCGGTGGACGAAAGCCTCAGGACCGACCTGCGTGCGAGCACCGAGCGCCTGGAGCGCGAGCTGCGTGACGAGCTCGGCCGCAGTGCGCAAGGCACGCGGCAGGAGCTCGGCAGCACGCTCGCCAACTTCCAGCAGACGCTCACCGGCGCGCAGGCCAACGTCGCGCGCCTGCAGAACGAGCAGATCGACAGCTTCCGCGTGCAGCTCGCGACCATGCAGCAGGCGGTGAGCGAGGCGCTGCAGTCGGCCGCGAGCTCGCAGGCGGCGCAGTCGGTCGCCTCGCGTGATGCGCAGGACGCGAGCCTCAGGCGCTTCGCCGACACGCTCAACGAGCAGCTGCGCGCGCTCTCGGAGGCCAACGAGCGCCGTCTGGCCGAGGTGCGCGCCGCCGTCGAGCAGCGCCTCACCGCCCTGCAGCAGGGCAACGAGCAGAAGCTGGAGCAGATGCGCGCCACCGTCGACGAGAAGCTGCACGCGACGCTGGAGCAGCGCCTGGGCGAGAGCTTCAAGCAGGTGGCCGAGCGCCTGGAGCAGGTGCACCGGGGCCTGGGCGAGATGCAGGGCCTGGCGCGCGACGTCGGCTCGCTCAACCGCGTGCTCACCAACGTGAAGACGCGCGGCACCTTCGGCGAGACGCAGCTGGCGGGCCTCCTGGAGCAGGTCTTCACGCCGGAGCAGTACGCGACCAACGTCGAGACGGTGCCCAACAGCAACGCGCGCGTGGAGTTCGCGATCCGCCTGCCGGGCCAGCGCGCCGATGGCGTGCCGCTCTGGCTGCCGATCGACTGCAAGTTCCCGCGCGAGGACTACGAGCGCCTCATCGACGCGCAGCACAACGCCGATGCCGCCGGCGTCGAAGCCGCGGCCAAGGCGATCGAGCTGCGCCTGCGCGCCGAGGCCAAGGTGATCCGCGACAAGTACGTCGCCCCGCCGCACACCACCGACTTCGGCATCCTCTTCGTGCCCACCGAAGGCCTCTACGCCGAGGCGCTGCGCCGGCCGGGTCTCGTGGAGGCGCTGCAGCGCGACCACCGCGTGATGCTCGCCGGGCCGACCACCTTGCTCGCCACGCTCACCAGCCTGCAGATGGGGTTCCGCACGCTGGCGCTGGAGAAGCGCTCGGTGGAGGTGTGGGAGGTGCTGGGCGCGGTCAAGACCGAGTTCGGCAAGTTCGGCGAGGTGCTCGCCAAGACCAAGAAGAAGCTCGACGAAGCGAGCAACCAGATCCTCTCGGCCGAGCGGCGTGCGCGCGTCATGTCGCGCGAGCTGCGCAGCGTGGAGGCGCTGCCCGAAGAGAAGGCCCGGCTCATCCTGCCGATCCCAACCGCAGGCGAGGACACCGACGACGAAGCCGCCGCCGGCGATCTCTTCGAACGCTGATGGCCTCGTTCCCGCGTGCGCTGCTGGCCCTGATCCTCGGCCAGGTGTGCCTGCATTCGTGCATGGCCGGCGTGCGCGTCGCGGCCCCCTTGCTCGCGCTGCGCAACGGCCAGCCGGCCTGGGCAGTGGGCCTGCTGCTCGGGCTCTTCGCGGCGGGGCCGGTGTTCTCGTCGCTCTACGCCGGACGCCTGGCCGATCGCCACGGCTACCACCGGCCGGTGCGCCTGGCGATCACGCTGACGTCCACCGGCGGCCTGGTCGCGCTTGCGGCGGCGTGGGTGGGTGGGAGCGTGCAGCTTCCGCTGCTGGGCGCGGCGGCGCTGCTGTGTGGCGTGGGCACGAACCTCGGGCTGATCTCCATCCAGCGCACCGCGGGCAAGCTCGCGGCAGGCGACCGTGCGGCACTCACGCGGGTCTTCAGCTGGCTCGGGCTCGCGCCGGCCTTGTCGAACGTGGTCGGCCCGGTGATGGCCGGCGCCCTCATCGACCTCGCGGGTTTCCGCGGCGCCTTCGGCGCGCTCGCGCTGCTGCCGCTGGCCACCATCTGGTGGTCGCGCCAGGTGTCGCCCGAGCTGCGCGCCGAGGCAGCCCCCCGAGGGCCGCGCGGCAGCTGGTGGGAGCTGCTGCAGCTGCCCGGCATGCGCAGGCTCCTGCTCATCAACTTCCTGATGGCGTCGAGCTGGGACCTGCACGCCTTCCTCGTGCCGGTGATCGGCCATGAGCGCGGCTTCAGCGCGTCGGCGATCGGCTTCATCCTGGGAGCCTTTGCGGCGGCGGTCGCGGGTGTGCGGGTGATCATTCCCTTCCTGTCGCACCGGCTGCGCGAGCACCAGGTGCTCACCGGCGCGATGGTGCTGACCGCGGGCGTGCTGTTCGTGTACCCCTGGGTGCACGTGCCATGGCTGATGGCGATCTGCGCCACGTCGCTCGGCCTGGCGCTCGGCGCGGTGAACCCGATGGTGATGACCACCTTGCACCACCTCACGCCGCCGCACCGCCACGGCGAGGCGATCGCCTTGCGCGCCATGTCGATGAACGCCTGCACGGCGGCGATGCCGCTGCTCTTCGGTGGCCTGGGCACCGCGATCGGGGCCTCGGCGCTCTTCTGGATCATGGCCGCCGCGGTGGGCGCGGGCAGCTGGCAGGCGCGGCGCGTCGACCCTTAGTCAGGCGCCCCCGCTGCGGTGCGGCGGGTACTCGGCGCTCATTTCGCCCCACGTGATGGTGTGCGTGAGTGTCTGCACATTGGGGTCGGCGAGTGGCAGCAGCGTGGGCTCCACGGACGTCAGGGTGCCGGCGGAAAGGGAGAAGTCGTCGCCCAGCGTGTGCAGCACGCCGACCTCCGTGGGAGAGCCGGGCGTGGGCGCGAGGGCGAGCGGCAGGCCGATGTTGAACATGTGGTCGAGCCGCGTGCTGCTGTTGGGCGTGACGATGACCTCGGTCGCCGGCATCGCGGCCAGCCACCCGCCCGAGATGGAGATGCGGAACTGCCGCTGCGTGCGGTCGATGAACGCGAAGACGCTGTAGTACTGCGGGTCGAAGGGGCCGCGTGGCGTGGCCGGCACTTCGTAGTGATCTCCGCCGCTCCATTCCACCGTGGTGGTGACGGGGCCCGGCTCGGTGTGGCTGTGCTGGCCCGCGGCGATCCAGCTCCAGGTGGACTCGTGGGGCGTGGCGGTGGCGCTCATGAGCACGTCCTGCAGCTGGCCGTCGGGCTCGTAGCGCCACAGGCCGATGTCGCAGCGCAGGCTGTACCGCGCCGAGTGCCGCAGTCTCAGCGTGCCAGGACCGCCCGACTCCACCAGCACCTCCCCGCTCCAGCGCGTGAGCGCTCGGGCGTTGCTCCAGCGGCGGCCGACCTGCACCGCGACATAGCCCGCGGAGCCGGCCCCGCTGCGTGGCAGCTCCACCGTCACCTCGTTGCGGCGCCACTGCACCACCGTGAGCTCGGTCAGCGTGCCGGCCGGGCGCCAGGGGAGGTAGTTGTCGAGCCCCGCTTCGTCGGTGGCGAGGGTCGTGCCCACGAAGACGCGCCCCTGCGTGCTGCCGAAGCTGCCGTGCAGCACCAGGCGCTGCGCGGGCTCCTCCACCTGCATGCGCACCATGCTCGGCATGAGACCCGCGGGCTCGCCGTTCAGCCGCGTGAAGCGGAACTCGACCGTGCCGCCTTCTTCGGGGTCGTCGTAACGGAAGAGCTCCGCCTCGTCGCCCACGTGCTTGATTGCCGCGTAGTCGTGCGCACGGTTGCGCGGGTCGGGCGTGGGCACGGCCTGATTGCTCGCGATGAACTTGTCGAGCATCCACTGCATGGCATAGGTCGCCGCATGCACCCACACCGGATGCGACCAGCCGCCGTACACGCCGGCGCCGGCTGCGCGGAAGGCCTGCTTGAAGCCCTCGAAGTCGCTCGCGCACGCGTGGATCAGCACGATGCTGTCGGGGCTGAAGCGCCAGCGATAACGCTCGATGAACGCGGGTGTGATGGCGAGGAAGTTCTCCGCGGACCAGGCGCCGCGGCTGTAGAGGTACTGGCCGGTGTAGTAGACGAGGTTGCCGGCCTGGAGGTCGAGCAGGTGGGCGACGATGTTTTCCACGTCGGCCGGCGTGCGCGTCATGAGCGCATGGGAGATGGCGCCGCCGGCCTGGAGCATGCCGCCGTGGGTGAGCCAGCTGAAGAAGCCGAGCTCGGGCATCTCGCGCAGGTGCTCGACGGTGGGCACCCAATGGGTCACCACGTCGAGCCCGGCGCGCTCGAGCATGTCGTTGAAGAGGTGGATGTCGCCCGGGTCGCCATCCGGGTGGGCGTAGTTGACGAAACAGCTGGCCGAGATGGCGGCGCTGGAGGTGGGGATGCCGGCGAGCATGCGGCCGCCGTGCGATTGGGGCTCTGCGTCACGCGTGGCGGCCGGATGTGCGGGGCGAGGCCGAGCCTGCACGGGCGCGTCCGCGCGGGGGGCGAGGGCGGTCGCGCCGGTCGCGCGGCCAGGGCGCAGGTTGTTGCCCACCACGTGCAGCTGGCCGTCGGTGAACTCGCCGCACACGCAGCCGTCGGCCATGACGGTCACGCGGCGGTATTCCGGGCGCGAGCGCATGAAGTCAGCCAGGGCCTCGGCCGGTGCGCTCAGGCCGCCATTGCGCAGGCGGTCGAATTCGCCGGCGACGGCTTGCAGCGCTTCGGCGCGCTGCTCGGCCGGGATCACCGGGCCTCCCGGCTCGCCGGAGCTGCCGGCGCCACCGTCATCACCGCCGCCCCCGCCGCCGCAGGCGCTGAGCAGGGCGGCCGTGCCGCCCCAGCCGAGCAGGGCGCGGCGGGTAAGCGGTCGGGGTTGGGAGATCGAGGCGGATGGGGTCGGTCGGCGGCGCGTCATCGGAGGCCCGGCATGGCGGGAGGTGAGTGAGGTCGCGGCAGACTTTAGAGAGGAACCGGCTTGCGGATTTCACGTTTTTCTGCGGCTTCGTCCATCACGGCAGATGAAAATTAAGCCATGGACAGAATCGACAGTGAAATCCTCAGATTGTTGGCGCGCGACGGGCGGATGTCGTTCCGCGAGCTTGCCGAGGCGGTGCACCTCAGCGGCAACGCGGTGGCCGAGCGCTACCGGCGGCTGGTGGAGAGCGGCACCATCCGCCACATCCGGGCGGTGCTCGACCCGCATGCGCTCGGCCGCACGCTGGAAGCCCAGATCGAGATCAAGCTCGGCGCGCAGACCTCGGCGCTGGAGTTCGAAAACGCGCTGCGGCACATGCCGCAGGTGCTGGCGGCGGCGCTGATGACAGGGTCGTTCGACTACGCGCTGCGCGTGGCCTGCGAGAACAGCCAGGAGCTGATGCAGGTGACCGAGACGCTGCGCAAGCATCCAGGCGTGATCGACACCTACACGCGGCTGGTGCTGCGGGAGATCGAGCTGCCGGCGATGCCCTGAGGGCGGTCCACGCCGTCAGGGCCGGCGGTTCAGAAGCGGATGCCGCCTGGGGCCGGAGCCGGTGCCGGCGGCGGCTCGGCCGGGGCGGGTGCGGGTGCCGCGGCCGGCGCGCGCGCAGGGGCCGGTGCGGGCGCCTGGCGGGCTTCGGTCAGCGGCTCGGCCTTGCCTTGGGGGAAATTGGCCGGCAGGCGAGATTCCTTGGGGTAGCCCGCGGCATCGAGATAAGAGGCCCAGTCCTCGCGCTGCCAGCCGCGCACCACCTGCGCGCCCACGCTGAGCGCCGGCAGGCTGGTCCCGCCGGTCAGGCGCTGCAGGGCCTGGCTGTCTTCGGACGAGGTGACGAGCTTCTCGGCGAAAGGGATGCCGCGCTGGCGCAGGAACTGCCGGCCCGCATCGCAGGGGGAGCAGTCGGCCGTGACGTACAGCGTGACGGGATAGCGCTGGGCCGCCTGGCGCAGCTCGAAGGGCAGCGCCACGTCGTTCGTGACCGTGCCGCCGCGCTCGACCGCCTGCACCTTGTTCTCGGTGCCGACGGCCGGGCGGTCGGTGTAGGTGACCTTGCCATCCGGCCCGACCACCTTGTACAGCGCGAACGCCGGGACGGCCGACATCAGCGATGCGGCGGCGACGGCGGCGGCCAGGGTGTGTAGGGCGCGATGGCGAGGGTTCATGTCGGCGTGTCTCCGGATGGGCGCAAGGGTTGCACAAATTCTAGGCATCAGGCCATGCCCTGATGGCGCAAAAGTGCGTCAATTCGTGGTTCACGGCCGCGAAACGCCTTGAAGCTCTCCATGGCCGGGCGGCTGCCGCCCGCTTCCAGGATGGCCTCGCGGTAGCGGCGGCCGGTCTCGGGGTCGAGCGCGCCGGTTTCTTCGAAGGCGCTCCAGGCGTCGGCGCTCAGCACCTCGGCCCACTTGTAGCTGTAGTAGCCGGCCGAATAGCCGCCGGCGAAGATGTGCGAGAAGCTGTGCTGGAAGCGGTTGAAGGCCGGCGGCACGAGCACCGCCACCTCGCGGCGCACGGCATCGAGCAGGCCCTGGATGTCGGCTTCGGCGCCGGGCTCGGCGTGCAGCCGCATGTCGAAGAGCGCGAACTCCACCTGGCGCAGCGTCTGCAGCCCGCTCTGGAAGTTCTTCGCGGCGAGCATGCGGTCGAAGAGCGCGCGCGGCAGCGGCTCGCCGGTGTCGACGTGGGCGGTGAGGCGCCGGACCACCTCCCATTCCCAGCAGAAGTTCTCCATGAACTGGCTGGGCAGCTCCACCGCGTCCCACTCGACCCCCGAGATGCCGGCCACGCCGATGTCGTCCACCCGCGTGAGCATGTGGTGCAGGCCGTGGCCGAACTCGTGGAAGAGGGTGGTGACGTCGTTGTGCGTGAGCAGCGCCGGGCGCGCCGCGCCGTCCGCCGCCAGCGGCGGCGTGAAGTTGCACACGAGGTGGGCCACCGGCGTCTGCAGCGAGCCCTCGGGCCGCGCCCAGCGGCCGCGCACGTCGTCCATCCAGGCGCCGGAGCGCTTGCCGTTGCGCGCGTAGGGGTCGAGGTAGAACTGGCCGACCAGCTCGCCGCCCCGCTCGATGCGGAAGAAGCGCACGCTCGGGTGCCACACCGGCGCGGTGTCGGGGCGGATGCTCACCTCGAACAGCGTCTCGACGATGCGGAACAGGCCTTCGAGCACCTTGGGCTCGGTGAAGTACTGCTTCACCTCCTGGTCGCTGAAGGCGTAGCGCGCTTCCTTGAGCTTCTCGCTGGCGTAGGGCACGTCCCAGGACTGCAGCTCCGTCAGGCCCAGCTGGTCGCGCGCGAACTCGCGCAACTCGGCGAGGTCACGCTCGGCGTAGGGGCGGGCGCGTTTCGCGAGGTCGCGCAGGAAGTCGATCACCTGCTGCGGCGTGTCGGCCATCTTGGGCACGAGCGAAACCTCGGCGTAGTTGCGGTAGCCGAGGAGCTGTGCTTCTTCCTGGCGCAGGGCGAGCAGCTCCTTCATGATCGCGCCGTTGTCGTGCTCGGGCTTGCCCAGCTCGCTGGCACGCGTGGCGTAGGCGGTGTAGAGCTCCTCGCGCAATGCACGGTCATCGCCGTACTGCATCACGGGGAAGTAGCTCGGGAAGTGCAGCGTGAGCTTGCAGCCCGGCTTGCCTTCGGCCGCGGCGGCGGCGCGGGCGGCCTGCTTCACGTCGTCGGGTACGCCGGCTAGGCGCGTCTCGTCGACGTAGAGCGCATAGCCGTCGGTCGCGTCCATCACGTGCTCGGAGTAGGCCTGCGCGAGCGCCGCATGGCGCTCCTGGATCTGCGCATAGCGCTCGCGCGCGGCGCCCTGCAACTCGGCACCCGAGAGCACGAAATCGCGGATCGCGTTCGAGAGCGCGCGCTTGCGGGCGGCGCTGAGCTTGTCCGCCTCCGGGCTCCCGGCGATCGCCTTGTACTTGGCGTAGAGGCGCTCGTCGGCGCCGAGGCGCGTGTGGAACTCGGTGACCTTGGGCAGGTTTTCGTTGTAGGTCGCGCGCAGCTCCGGGTTGTCGGCCACGTGGTTCAGGTGGGCGACGGCGCCCCAGGCGCCGTGCAGCCGCTCGGTGGCGACATCGAGCACGGCCGACATCGCGTCGTAGTCGGGCGGCACCTCCTCGCTCGTGGCCCGCGTGAGCGCCGCGTCCGCGTCGGCCAGCAGTTGCGTGATCGCAGGCGTGACGTGTTCGGGTTTGATCTGCGCGAACTGCGGCAGGCCGGTGGTGTCGAGGAGGGGATTGCTCATGGGCGTCTGGGATTCAGTTCGCCGCGGCGCGTTCCGCGGCTTCGAGGGTGTTGACGAGCAGCATGGCACGCGTCATCGGTCCGACGCCTCCGGGCACGGGGGTGATCCAGCCGGCGACCTTCGAGACGCCATCGAAATCCACGTCGCCACAGAGCTTGCCGTCGTCCTTGCGATTCATGCCGACATCGATGATGACCGCCCCCGGCTTGACCATGTCGGCGGTGACGGTGTTGCGCCGCCCGACCGCGGCGACGATCACGTCGGCCTGGCGCGTGTGGGCGGCCAGGTCGGCGGTTGCGCTGTGGCAGATGGTGACGGTGGCGTTGGCTTGCAAGAGCAGCTGCGCCATCGGCTTGCCCACCGTGTTGCTGCGGCCGATGACGACCGCGTGCTTGCCGCGCAGGTCGATGCCGGTGGTCTCGATGAGCTTCATGCAGCCGTAAGGCGTGCACGACTTGAAGCCGGGCAGGCCGCTGGCGAGCGCGCCGGCGCTCTGGATGGAGAAGCCGTCCACGTCCTTGTGCGGGGCGATGGCGGCGATCACCTTCTGCGGGTCGATGTGCTTCGGGACGGGCATCTGCACCAGGATGCCGTGGATGCCCGGATCGGCGTTCAGCGCGGCGATGCGCTTGAGGAGATCGGCCTCGGCCATCTCGGCGGGGTAGCGGTCGAGCACGGACCGCACGCCGCTGCCTTCGCAGTCCTTCACCTTGTGGCTGACGTAGACCTGGCTCGCAGGGTCGTCGCCGACCAGGATCACGGCCAGGCCCGGTTGCTGGCCGCGGGCGGTGAGGGCGGCGGCGCGCTCGGCCACTTCGGCGCGGATCTTCCTGGCCAGGGCGTTGCCGTCGATGAGTTGGGCGGTCATGGTGCAGTCCTCTGATTCAAAGCTGGAAACTAAAAAGGGCCGCTGGATGAGCGGCCCTTGGAGGCGTGGAGCGGGTCAGACCTTGCTCTGCTGGGCGCCGAGGGCGATCTTGAGCAGGTCGGCCACGGTGTTGGCGTTGAGCTTCTCCATGATGTTGGCGCGGTGCGCCTCCACCGTCTTGATGCTGATGCCCAGGTCGTCGGCGATCTGCTTGTTCAGGCGCCCGGCGACGATGCGCTCCAGCACCTGCGACTCGCGGGTGGTCAGGCGCGAAAGCAGCGCGTCGCGGCTGGCCGCTTCCTGGTGGTGCGAGAACGCGTTGCGGGCCTGGTCGAGCATGCGCTCCACGAGGCTCAGCAGTTCTTCTTCCTTGAAGGGCTTCTCGATGAAGTCCATCGCGCCCTTCTTCATGGTCGTCACCGCCATGGGCACGTCGCCGTGGCCGGTGATGAAGACGACCGGCAGCGGCGACTTGCGCTCGAGCAGGCGGTCCTGCAGCTCCAGGCCGCTCATGCCGTCCATGCGGATGTCGGCGATCAGGCAGGCGACTTCACGCGGATCGAAGCGGGAGAGGAAGGATTCCGAGGAGTCGAAGCACTTGACGCGGTAGTCCTTGCCTTCGAGGAGCCACTGCAAGGAATCTCGCACCGCCTCGTCGTCGTCGACCACGTACACGGTGCCCTTCTTCGGAATCAAGCTCATGTGTGCTGTCTCAGTGGCGCCCGGCCGTCCGAAGCCGCTGACCACCCCCTCGGGGGGCGCAAGCGACGCGACGTAGGGGCTGTTTCATCATGTCAGGGCCGCTTCGAGGCCCGTGGATTTGGCGGTTTCGACCGGCAGCGTAAAGGTAAAACGGCAGCCGACAGCGAGGTCGCCATTGTAGAGGTTCTGTGCGCGGATCCGGCCCCGGTGGCTCTCGATGATGGAGCGGCACAGGCTCAGGCCGATCCCCAGGCCCTCGGCCTTGGTCGAGAAGAAGGCTTCGTACAGCCGGTTGATCACTTCCTCCGGCAGGCCCGGGCCCGAATCGGTGACGCTGAACTCGATCACGCCGCCTTCATCCGGCGTGTGCTTGGGCACCACGCGCAGCTCGATGTTGCGCCGCGCGGGCGGCAGCGCGGCCATGTCGATGGCCTCGGCGGCGTTCTTGAGCAGGTTCAGGATCACCTGCTCGATGAGGATGGGGTCCACCATCAGCGTGGGCAGGCGCTGGGCGACGTAGACATGCAGCGAGACGTGCCGGCGGCGCAGCTCGATGCCGGCCAGGTCCACCGCGTCGTCGACGATGTTGCGGGCCTCGGACGGCTGGCGCTGGGGCTCGCTGCGTTTCACGAAGGCACGGATGCGCCGGATGATCTGCGCGGCGCGGTCGGCCTGCTTGGCGGTCTTCTCGAGCGCCGCGACGAGGTCGTCCTTGGCGATGGCGTCGCTCTTCACGCGCGAGACCATGCCGTTGCAGTAGTTGGTGATCGCGGTGAGCGGCTGGTTGAGCTCGTGCGCCACCGACGAGGCCATCTCGCCCATGGTCATCAGCCGGCTCGTGACCTGCGCCTTCTCGGCCTGCTGCTTGGCCTGCTCTTCGGCATGGCGGCGCGCGGTGATGTCGGTGGCGATCAGCATCTGCGCGAGCCGCCCGTCGGTCCATTGCAGGTAGCGCGCCCGCACGTCGAACCACTTCTGGGCGGACTCGACGTAGACCTCGCGCGTCTCGGAGCCGGCTTCGGTGAGCTCCTGCGTGGGCAGGCCGCCGAAGCTGTCGACCGAGTCGCCCACGTCCGCGATCATGGGCAGGCCGGGCTCGCCGCCGGCGAGCTGCGCATGGCCGCGCGCATCGGCGCCGAACCACAGGCGATACGAGCGGTTGGCGAAGAGCAGTTCCCCCTGCTGCACCGAGAGCACCGACACGGCGGCGTCCAGCCCTTCGAGCACGGTGGTGAAGCGCTCGTGCGAGGCCGACAGCTGGTCGCGCACGCGCTTGGCCTCGGTGATGTTGGTCATCGAGGTCATCCAGCCGGTCTGCATGCCCTTGGGGTCGATCAGCGGCGAGACGTACATGCGCGCATCGAAGATGGTGCCGTCCTTGCGCATCGCCTTCACCTCGATGCCGCCGGCGGGGCTGCGGCCCTGCAATTCCTGCTGCAAGAGGCGCATGTTTTCCTCGTAGCGATCCGGCGGCCAGTGGGGGAAGGGCGGCAGGCGGCCGATCAGCTCGTGTTCGCTGAAGCCGGTCATCGCGCAGAACGCGGGGTTGACGTAGGTGATGCGGCCTTCCATGTCCATGGCGCGCATGCCGGTGAGCATGGAGTTTTCCATGGCGCGCCGGAAGTTGGTCTCGGAGACGAGCGTGGCCTGCATCTGCATGCGCCGGCGCATGTGGCGCCAGGTGCCAAGCAGCATCCACACGGTCAGCACCGAGAGCGCCGAGACCATCCAGAAGAGGGTGTTGCTGATGAGGCCGATGGAGGTGCGGTAACCCTGGCCGCGCAGCACCAGGCCGTTGCCGGCCGGTGCGACCGGCACCTCGTGGACGATGGAGGCCGGCCGTGCGAACTCGCCCGGCGTGACCGGCAGCGTGCCCGCGACCACCTTGCCCTGGGCGTCCAGCAGCGTCATGGTGTGGCGCTTGGCGACTTCCGACGGGATGAAGTAGCGCACCAGCGAGTCGATCGAGTACTCCGCGATCAGCGCACCCGAGAAGGCATTGCGGTCGACCAGCGGCACATGGACCTGGAAGACCACGTTGCCGTTGGCGTCGGTGAACGGGCGTGAGTAGACCGGCAGGCGCAGCTCGCGCGTGGCCTTGAAGGCCTGGTCCGGCTCGGCGTTGCGCGGCTCGGGGAGCGAGCGGCCGTTGTCCACGTAGGGCAGGCCGAGCTCCGAGAAGAGCATGGTGCTCGAGTAGGCGGCGCGGCGCGCACGCAGCTGGTTGACCCAGATGAGGTTGGTGATTTCCGGGCGCTCGCGGCCGAAGCTCGCGGCCTGGTTCTGGAATTCACCCTCGTCGATCTGGCGCGTGACGATCTCGCGCGCGATGCGCACGAGCTGCTCCTGGTTCTCGATCAGGCGGAGCCGGATTTGCTGCTGAGCGATCTCGGTGTCGCGCTTGACCGACTCCTGCTCCCGCTCGAACTCCTCGTTGCGCAGGTACCAGAAGGCCGAAATCATGGCGGCCAGGAACAGCAGCACGGAGATCAGGGGCCCGAGCGTCGCGTAGCGGTCCTGGCGCGCCGGCGACTGCCGGCGCCACCAGCTCCCCAGCAGCCGGCTCGCCTTTGCGGTGAAGGGGCGGCGGGGCGGCGTGGGTGGGGCGGGAATGGACATGGGCGAATTATCGAGGGCCACCGTCTGCCGCCCGGACCGTCCCACGAGCCGAAACTTGCTGTTCGTAATATGAAACGGCGTAGCGCTATTTGAAAAACTTTGGCTTTGTGGGACACTGCCCCGCACACTGATCAGAGGAGACGACCACCATGTCCGCGATGCCTGAAGCCTTCCTCGGTGCGGCCGCCAACGATGCCGATGCACAGGAGACCCGTGAGTGGCTGGATGCGCTGTCGGCCGTGCTCGCGGCAGAAGGCCCGGAGCGTGCGCACTTCCTGCTCGAGCAGCTGATCGATCACGCACGGCAGGCCGGCATCGACATGCCCTTCTCGGCGCGCACCGCCTACGTCAACACCATCCCGCCCGACCAGGAAGAGCGCACGCCGGGCAATATCGAGTTCGAGGAGCGCCTGCGCGCCTACATGCGCTGGAACGCGATGGCGATGGTGGTCAAGGCCAACCGGCTGCATCCCCACGACGGCGGCGATCTCGGCGGGCACATCTCCTCCTTCGCATCGCTCGCGACCATGTTCGGCACCGGCTTCAACCACTTCTGGCATGCCGAGCACGAGGGCCATGGCGGCGACCTGCTCTACATCCAGGGGCACTCCTCGCCCGGCGTGTATGCCCGTGCCTATCTCGAAGGGCGCATCACCGAGGAGCAGCTGGAGCATTTCCGCCAGGAGGTGGGCGGCAAGGGCATCTCGAGCTACCCGCACCCCAAGCTCATGCCGGAGTTCTGGCAGTTCCCGACGGTCTCCATGGGCCTCGGGCCGCTGATGGCGATCTACCAGGCGCGTTTCCTCAAGTACCTGCACGCCCGCGGCATCGCCGACACCGCCAACCGCAAGGTCTGGGTCTTCTGCGGCGATGGCGAGATGGACGAGCCCGAGTCGCTCGGCGCGATCGGCCTGGCCGCGCGCGAGAAGCTCGACAACCTCATCTTCGTCATCAACTGCAACCTGCAGCGCCTCGACGGCCCGGTGCGCGGCAACGGCAAGATCATCCAGGAGCTCGAAGGCGAGTTCCGGGGCTCCGGGTGGAACGTCATCAAGCTCATCTGGGGCAGCTACTGGGATCCGCTGCTCGCGCGCGACAAGGAGGCCTTGCTGCGGCGCGTGATGATGGACACCGTCGACGGCGACTACCAGGCCTTCAAGGCCAACGACGGCGCCTTCGTGCGCAAGCAGTTCTTCGGCCGCCATCCCAAGCTGCTGGAGATGGTCGCCAAGATGAGCGACCAGGACATCTGGCGCCTGCAGCGCGGCGGGCACGACCCGCAGAAGGTCTACGCCGCCTTCCACCGCGCCAACAGCCACAAGGGCCAGCCGACCGTGCTGCTCATCAAGACGGTCAAGGGCTTCGGCATGGGCAAGAGCGGCGAGGGCAAGAACGTCGCGCACCAGGTGAAGAAGCTCACCGACGACGACATCAAGGCCTTCCGCGACCGCTTCAACATCCCGGTGAGCGACGAGCAGATCGACAAAGGGATTCCCTTCTACAAGCCCGCCGACGACACGCCCGAGATGCGCTACCTGCACGAGCGCCGCAAGGCGCTCGGCGGCTACCTGCCCAAGCGCCGCCCCAAGGCCGACGAGCAGCTCGCCGTGCCGCCGCTCGACACCTTCAAGGCCGTGCTCGAGCCCACCGCCGAAGGACGCGAGATCAGCACCACGCAGGCCTACGTGCGCTTCCTCACGCAGCTGCTGCGCGACAAGGAGATCGGCCCGCGCGCCGTGCCCATCCTGGTGGACGAGGCGCGCACCTTCGGCATGGAAGGCCTCTTCCGCCAGATCGGCATCTACAACCCCGAGGGCCAGAAGTACACCCCGGTCGACAAGGACCAGGTCATGTACTACCGCGAGGACCAGGCCGGCCAGATCCTGCAGGAAGGCATCAACGAGGCGGGCGGCATGAGCTCGTGGATCGCCGCGGCGACGTCGTACTCGACGAACAACCGCATCATGATCCCGTTCTACGTGTACTACTCGATGTTCGGCTTCCAGCGCGTGGGCGACCTCGCCTGGGCGGCGGGCGACATGCAGGCGCGCGGCTTCCTGCTGGGCGGCACCTCGGGGCGCACCACGCTGAACGGCGAGGGCCTGCAGCACGAGGACGGCCACAGCCACATCCTCGCGGGCACGATCCCGAACTGCATCAGCTACGACCCGACCTTCGCGCACGAGGTGGGCGTGATCCTGCACCATGGCCTCAAGCGCATGGTCGAGAAGCAGGACAACGTCTTCTACTACCTCACGCTGCTCAACGAGAACTACCCCATGCCCGGCCTCAAGCCCGGCACCGAGGAAGAGATCATCAAGGGCATGTACCTGCTGGAAGAAGGCGCGAAGAAGACGCCTCGCGTCAACCTGCTCGGCAGCGGCTCGATCCTGCGCGAGTCGATCGCGGCGAAGCAGCTGCTGAAGGATGACTGGGGCGTCTCGGCCAACGTGTGGAGCTGCCCGAGCTTCAACGAACTCGCGCGCGACGGCCAGGACTGCGAGCGCTGGAACCTGCTGCACCCGACCGACACTCCGCGCGTGCCCTTCGTCGCGCAGCAGCTCGAGAAGTACGCCGGCCCCGTGGTGGCGTCGACCGACTACATGAAGGCCTACGCCGACCAGATCCGCGCGTTCATTCCCAAGGGGCGCGCGTACAAGGTGCTGGGCACCGACGGCTTCGGTCGCAGCGATTTCCGCTACCGACTGCGCGAGCACTTCGAGATCAACCGGCACTACATCGTGGTCGCGGCCCTCAAGGCCCTCTCGGAGGAGGGGACGGTGCCCGTGGCTAAAGTCGCCGAGGCGATCCAGAAGTACGGCATCGATGCCGAGAAGATCAACCCGCTCTATGCGTGACCACCCCCTTCCGGCTTCGCCGGCCCCCTCAAGGGGGCGAGCCCGATGGCCTGGCAAAGCCAGTTCCATGGGCTCCGCTGGATCGAAGCGGCTGAAGTTTGACAACGACTCTTTCGGAGACAGGGTTCATGGCATTGGTTGAGGTCAAGGTCCCCGACATCGGGGACTTCAAGGACGTCGAGATCATCGAGGTGCTGGTCAAGCCCGGTGACACGATCAAGGCCGAGCAATCGCTCGTGACGGTGGAGAGCGACAAGGCCTCGATGGAGATCCCGTCATCGCACGCCGGCGTCGTGAAGGAGATGAAGGTCGGACTCGGCGACAAGATCAGCGAGGGCGCCTTGCTGCTCATGCTGGAGACCTCCGACGCCGCACCGGCACCGGCCAAGCCAGCCACCGATGCGCCCGTGCCGGTGTCGGCGCCTCAATCCGAGCCCGACACCTCCAACCAGGACGTCACGCCTTCGGAACTGGCGGCGCCTGCCCCGCCGCCCGTCGTGGCGCCACCGCCGGCTCCTGTTTCCGCACCGGCCCCTGCACCTGCGCCGGCAGAGCGCACGCTGCCCACCGCGGCGCTGCCGGCGCACGAGCCGACCGCTGCGCCCACCAACCTGCCGCACGCTTCGCCCACCATCCGCAAGCTCGCGCGCGAACTCGGCGTGCCGCTGGAAGAGGTGAAGGGCAGCGGCCCCAAGGGCCGGATCACGCACGACGACGTGCAGGGTTTCGTGAAGGCGGTGATGGCCGGTGACGTGCGCACGCAGGCACAGGCCGCCAAGGGCGATGCGGCGGCCGGCGGCGGCGGTGGACTGCCGGGCCTGCCGGCGTGGCCCCAGGTGGACTTCGCCAAGTTCGGCCCCGTCGAGCGCAAGCCGCTCAGCCGCATCAAGAAGATCAGCGGCGCGGCGCTGCACCGCAACTGGGTGATGATCCCGCACGTCACCAACCACGACAACGCCGACGTCACCGAGCTCGAAGCGCTGCGCGTGCAGCTCAACAAGGAGAACGAAAAGAGCGGCGTCAAGGTCACCATGCTCGCGTTCGTGATCAAGGCGGTGGTCGCGGCGCTCCGGAAATTCCCCGAGTTCAACGCCTCGCTCGACGGTGACGCGCTGGTACTCAAGCAGTACTTCCACATCGGCTTTGCGGCCGACACGCCCAATGGGCTGGTCGTGCCGGTGCTCAAGGACGCCGACCGGAAGGGCGTGCTGCAGATCAGCAAGGAGATGGGCGAGCTGGCCGCCAAGGCGCGCGAGGGCAAGCTCGGCCCGGGCGAGATGAGCGGCGGGTGCTTCTCGATCAGCTCGCTCGGCGGCATCGGCGGGCGCTACTTCTCGCCGATCATCAACGCGCCCGAGGTGGCCATCCTTGGCCTGTCGCGCAGCGTGATGGAGCCGGTGTGGGACGGCAAGGCCTTCCAGCCGCGGCTCATGCTGCCGCTCAGCCTGAGCTACGACCACCGCGTGATCGATGGCGCGGCGGCGGCGCGCTTCAACGCCTACCTCGCGCAGGTCCTGGCCGATTTCCGCCGGGTGCTGCTGTGAGGGCGCCACGATGACGACCGTCGTGGTCGCGAGAAAGGCCGGCCAGGTCGCGATCGCGGGCGACAGCCTCGTCACCTTCGGCGACACGCGCCTGCCGCACGGCTATGAAGAGAACGTGAAGCTCTTCCAGGTGGCCGATTCCTGGGTCGGCATGGCCGGCACCACGGCGCACTTCCCCGTGCTCCGGCGCGCGCTGCACTGGCTGCCGCCGGAGGAGCTCAAGCTGCACTCGCGCGACGAGGTGTTCGACACCTTCCTCAAGCTGCACCCGCGGCTGAAGGAGGTGTTCTACATGAACACCAAGGAAGAAGACGCCGACCCCTACGAGAGCTCGCAGCTCACGGCGCTGATCGCCAATTCGAGCGGCATCTACGGCGTGTACTCGTACCGCGAGGTGTTCGAGTTCGACCGCTTCTGGGCCATCGGCTCCGGCCGCGCCTTCGCGCTAGGTGCGATGTTCACCGCCTACGACCGCGCCAGGAGTGCGCGCGAGCTGGCCGAAATCGGCGTCACGGCCGGGTGCGAGTTCGACAAGAACTCCGACGGTCCGGTGAAGGTGCAGACGATCAAGCTCAAAGGAAAAGAGTGATGGCACTGGTGGAAATCAAGGTCCCCGACATCGGCGACTTCAAGGACGTCGCCATCATCGAAGTGCTGGTCAAGCCGGGTGACACGGTGACCAAGGAGCAGTCGCTCGTCACGGTGGAGAGCGACAAGGCCTCGATGGAGATCCCCTCGTCGCATGCCGGGGTCGTGAAGGAGCTGAAGGTCAAGCTCGGCGACACGATCAGCGAAGGGTCGGTGTTGTTGACGCTGGAGGCTGAAGGCTCTGCACCGTCCGCTTCTTCCGCTCGGGCCGAGCTTGTCGACGCCCGAGCGCGCACTGCGGCCGGCCCTTCGACCCTTCGACCGGACTCAGGAGAGGCAAGCTCAGGGCAAACGGAGGAGGCGGCTCCCGTCGCCACCCACACCGGCGGTGCCGACCTGGAATGCGATGTTCTCGTCCTGGGCGCCGGCCCCGGCGGCTACAGCGCCGCGTTCCGTGCGGCGGACCTCGGCATGAAGACGGTGCTCGTCGAGCGCTACCCGACGCTCGGCGGCGTGTGCCTCAACGTCGGCTGCATCCCGTCCAAGGCGCTGCTGCACGTGGCGGCGGTGATGGACGAGGCGAAGCACTTCGGGGCGCTGGGCGTGAGCTTCGGCGAGCCCAAGGTCGACCTCGACCAGCTGCGTGCGCACAAGGACAAGGTGGTGGGCAAGCTCACCGGCGGCCTGGCCGCGATGGCGAAGATGCGCAAGGTCACGGTCATCGCTGGCAACGGCGAGTTCCTGGACCCGCACCACCTCGGCGTCACCAAGGCCGACGGCGGCAAGCAGGTCGTCAAGTTCAGGAACGCGATCATCGCCGCCGGCTCCGAGGCGGTGAAGCTGCCCTTTCTGCCGAAGGACGACCCACGCATCGTCACCTCCACCGGCGCGCTGGAGCTGCGCCAGGCCCCCAGGCGCATGCTCGTGATCGGCGGCGGCATCATCGGCCTCGAGATGGCAACGGTGTACAGCAGCGTCTTCGGCACGCGCATCGACGTGGTGGAGATGCTCGACGGCCTGATGCAGGGCGCCGACCGCGACCTGGTGAAGGTCTGGCAGAAGATGAACGCGCCGCGCTTCGAC
>JBIQJS010000047.1:0-19628 GCA_044507405.1 Rubrivivax sp.
CGGCGCTGCGCAAGGGGGCAGACGAGGCGCCCACGCGGGAGCCCGCGAGCGCAGGTGGGGCCGACGCCGACTCGCCGGAAGCGCCGTGACCCGGGCCGCCAGCCTTCCCGCCGCCCCACGCAAATGAACCCGCGCCACGATTGGAGCCTCACCCCGTGACCCAGCGCCGCCTCACCCTCGCCACTCTCGCCGTCCTCGCCCTCCTCGCCGCCGGCTTCCTCGCTTACCGCCAGTTCCTCGCTCCTGCCGCCACCGTCAGCGCTCCCGCCAGCGGCTACGCCGGCCAGCCCACCCTGGGGCGAGAGGACGCGCCCGTGAAGCTGATCCTGTTCGAGAACTTCCTGTGCGAGCACTGCAAGGCGTTCGAGGAGAGCGTGTTCCCGCGCATCCAGCGCGACTACATCGACACGGGCCAGGTGCAGGCGTACTACGTCAACCTCGCCTGGGGCGCCGAGAGCGCCACCACCGCCGGCCTGGCCGGCGAGTGCGCCTACCGCCAGGACGAGCGGGCGTTCTGGGAGTACAAGCGCGCCCTCTACGCCGCGCAGGACGATCACGCCGGCGCCTGGGCCGGCCCCGCCAACCTCGTGGCCATCGCGGAGAGCGTGCCCGCCCTCGACGCCGCGGAGCTGCGCGCCTGCCTCGCGGACGGGCGCTACCTGAGCGAAGTGCAGCGCGACCTTGAGTTGGGCGACCGAGTCGGCGTGCGCGGCACCCCCTCCATCGTGGTGGGCACGCAAGGCTTCGAGGCGCCCAGCTACGAGACGCTCGCCAGCGCCATCGAGCGCGAGCTCGCCGGCGGGCGGTGACCCATGCCGCAAAGGCGCCTCATCCTAGTAACCGTCGCGCTGCTGGCGCTCGTGGCCGCCGGCGCCGCGCTCTTCCTCCCGCGCACGGGCGCCGCGCCGGGGTGGGCGGGCGTGCTGCTCGACAGCCCGCTGCCCATGGGCGACGTCACCCTGGCCACCACCGGCGGCGAGCGCGCCGCGCTCGCGGACCTGGCCGCGCCCTACCTGCTGGTGTTCTTCGGTTACACGAGCTGCCCCGACGTGTGCCCGCTCACCATGGCGCGCCTGGCGCGCGCCTACCGCGGCCTGGGCGAACCGGCCGAGGTGCAGGTGGTGATGGTCACCGTCGATCCCGCCATCGACACGGCCGAGCGCCTGCGGGCCTACGTGGAGGGCTTCCACCCCACCTTCCTTGGGCTGCGCGGCGGCAACCAGGAGGTCGCCGAGGCCGCCCTGCGCTTCTACGTGGGCGTCAACGCCCTGGGCGACGGGCTCGTGGCGCACTCCGACCCCGTCGCGCTCCTGGGGCCCGACCGCACCATGCGCCTGCTCTACCCGCAGGACAGGCTCGCGGGCCTGGAGGAGGACCTGCGGGCCGTGCTGGCGGGCCCGGCGTGGTGACAGACGCCATCGTCACGGCGTCCACCGCTCAGGCGCAGCAGGAGAGCCTGGTCACGTCCTGGGTGAACGCCTGCGCCGCCAGCTTCACGCCCTCCGCCCACGTCAGGTAGGGGTGGAGGGTGGAGGCGAGGTCGGCGCTGGTGAGGCCGAAGCGCAGCGCCAGCGTGGCCTCGCCGATGACGTCGCCGGCGTTGGCGGTCAGGAGGTGCGCGCCGAGCAGGCGGCCGCCGGGCGCCTCCGCCACCAGCTTGATGAGGCCGCGGTCGGAGCCGGTGACGGCCGCGCGCGGGATGGCCGCCGCCGGCAGCGTCGCCACTTGCACGGCGTGCCCCGCCGCCCGCGCCTGCGCCTCCGTCAAGCCCACGGCGGCGAGCTGCGGGTCGGTGAAGGTGACGCGCGGCACCACGCTCGCGTCCAGGAGCGCGGCCGGCGCGCCCGTGGGGTCGGCAAGGGCGGCCTCCGCCGCCACCCGGCCCGCCGCGGCGGCGAGGTAGACGAACTGGGGCGCGCCGGTGACGTCGCCGGCGGCGAAGACGCCCGGGTTCGAGGTGCGCATGAACCCGTCGACGCGCACGAAGCCGCGCGCGTCGACCTCCACCCCCGCCGCCTCCAGGCCGAGGCCGGCGGTGGCGGGGCGGCGGCCGGTGGCCACCAGGAGCTGCTCGGCGCGCAGCGTCTCTTCCGTGCCGCCCTGCGCGACGTCGAGGCGGTAGCCGGTCGTATCGCGCTCCACGCGTGTCACGCGCGCGCCCGTGCGCAGCTCCAGGCCCTCGGCGGCGAGGGCGTTCGCCAGCGCGTTCGAGAGTTCGGGGTCCTCGGCGGGCAGGATGCGCGCTTCGGCCTCAATCACGGTGACCTTGACGCCGAAGCGCGCGAACGCCTGGCCCAGCTCCAGGCCGACGGCGCCGGCGCCGAGCACGATCAGCGACGCCGGCAGCGCCTTAAGCTCCATGGCGCTGGTGCTGGTGAGGGCGCCCGCTTCCGCCAGGCCGGGGACGGGCGGCAGGGCGGGCGCCGCGCCCGTGGCGAGCACCACCTTGCGCGCGCCCACCACCGCCTCGCCCACGCGCACGCGGCCCGCCCCCAGGAGCGCGGCTTCCCCGCGCAGGAGCGTCACGCCCTCGTAGCCGGCGAGCACGTCGAGGTACTTCTCCTGCCGGAGGCGCTCGATCACGGCGCCCTTGCGCGCCTGCGCCTGCTGCCAGGCGGCTCGCGCCTCGCTGGCGAGGGCCGGGAAGCTGCTGCGGGCGGCGTGGAAGTGGGCGGCCGCCTCGAGCAGGAGCTTGGAGGGGATGCAGCCGACGTTGACGCAGGTGCCGCCCACCACCGTGCCCTCGGCGATAGCGACGCGCGCGCCCAGCTCGGCGCCGCGGATGGCGGCGGCGGTGCCCGCCCCGCCCGTGCCGATGATCAACAGGTCGTGATGGGAGTTCTCTGCCCTGGCCATGCCCGCAGGCTAGACCCTCCCGTAAAGGGGAGGGTCAAGCGGCCGCGCCCGGGCACGCGGCGGACGGGTCGGCGAGGTAGACGCAGCCCTCGCCCTCGCAGGCGGGGCGCGGGTGCGCCTCCGCCCACGCCAGCCGCTCGGCGAGCTCCGCCTCCAGGCGCGTCCACTGCGCCAGGCGCTCGCGCACGTCGCGCAGGTGCCGCACCAGGACCTCGCGCGCCTCCTGGCAGGGCGGGTGCTCGTGCTCGCGCGCGTCGAGGACGTCCCCGATCTCCCGCAGCGTGAGGCCGAGCGCCTGCGCGCCGCGGATGAACTGCGCGCGCTCGGCGGCCCCGGCGCCGTAGTAGCGGTAGCCGTTGGCGCCGCGCTCGGCCGCCAGCAGGCCCAGGTCCGTCCAGTACCTGAGGGTCTTCACCGACTCGCGCGTGCGCCGCGCCAACTGCCCGATCGTCGTCATGCCCCATGGTAGCGGTGACGCTTCCGCCCACACGTCGCCGGCTCATGCGGTTCGCGGCTCCTGCTGCTACGTGCGCTTCAAGATGCAACAGGGCAAGCCGGCCGTCACGTTCATGAACCGCGAAACGGTCACGATCACTTCCGTGCAGCCCGCCTTTGGCTTAAACGCCGCGTCGCGCTTGAACAGGTCGAGCTTGCACACGAGGGCGGTCGCCGCCTTGTCGGCGCCACTTCCCAACCACACGTTGTTGCCAGAAGCGTCGCCCACGGTCGTCCCGGCCAGGTAACCGTAAACCAGCGGGTAGATCGACTCCATGAGTTGCGGGGTCGGCGCGCCGTAAGGAAAGTCGACAAGGGTGGCGCCGATGTGGACAAGCGTGTCGCGCCTTGACGACAACCCCCTTGTAGCCGGTAGCGGCGACGTCTTAGCCGACATGGGCCGGCCTGACCCGGGGGCGCCGCCTCACGGCGCGCCTCGCGGGCCGGAACTAGAGGGACCGAGGCGCCCGGCTGGACGGCGGCGGCGCTCAGCCGGGCACGGCTCCTTTCGCCTGAAGCGCGGAGTGTCCGCAGGTGAAACCGGCGGACACTTGACGGGCCTCGTCGCTGCTCTGGGTTACCGTTTCCACATCAACATCGAGCGCGAGGACGGCTCCGGTGAGCACGTTCGGGTGCCGCCCTGTCGCTGAGCGCTCCGAAGCCCAACCGCGGCTGGGGTTCAGCAGCGGACACAGGCTAAGCGAGGAACCGTCGCGCGCCTTCACCCCTGTGGGGGCGGCGGCGTTTTCATGGGGTCCGGGGGTGCGGCTGCCACGTTCTGGCCGTCAGCGCGCGGCAGCCGGGCGCTCACCAGCCCCGGCGGGCCAGAAGCTGGTCCTCCGCGAGCGACTCCATGCCGATACCGACCATGGCCTCCCCCAGGTTCTTGGACAGTTCGGCGAGGGCGGCGGGGTCGTCGTGGTGCTTCACGGCCTTCACTATGGCGTGGGCGCGCCGCGCCCACGCCGCTTGGCGGCGGCTCTCATCGGTCTCGCTGGCGGCGGCCTTGAAGATGCCGGATCCCACGAACACGCCGTCGACGCCGAGCTGCATCATCAACGCGGCGTCGGCGGGGGTGGCCACGCCGCCGGCCGCGAAGTTGGGCACGGGCAGGGCGCCGTGCTCATGGACGTAGCGCACGAGGTCGTAGGGGGCGCCGTGTTCCTTGGCGTAGCTCATGAGCTGCTCGCTGGCCAGGCTTTGCAGGGCGCGGATCTCGCCTATCACGCTGCGGGCGTGGCGCACGGCTTCGACCACGTTGCCGGTGCCGGCCTCGCCCTTTGTCCTGATCATGGCGGCGCCCTCGCCGATGCGCCGTAGGGCCTCGCCGATGTTGGTGGCGCCGCACACGAACGGCACGCTGAACGCGCGCTTGTCGATGTGGTAGGCGTCGTCGGCGGGGGTCAGTACCTCGGACTCGTCGATGAAGTCGACGCCGATGGCCTGCAGGATCTGGGCTTCGACGAAGTGGCCGATGCGCACCTTGGCCATCACTGGGATCGACACGGCCTCGATGATCTCTTCGATGAGGCCGGGGTCGGACATGCGCGCCACGCCGCCTTGGGAGCGGATGTCGGCGGGCACGCGCTCGAGCGCCATCACCGCCACGGCGCCCGCCTGTTCGGCGATGCGCGCCTGGTCGGGCGTCACCACGTCCATGATGACGCCGCCCTTGAACGTTTCAGGAGATCCCGCTTTGCTCGTGCGCGCGCTGGCGGTTGCGCGCGTTGCGCTCCCCGCCCCGTTTTCCTGGTGCATGTTTACCTGCCCTTCTCGTGATCATGCTACGCCCTGGCCGCGCTGGGGGGCGCCGGCTGCGGCGGCTGGTGTTTGCGAGGCAACACTAACTTTGCATGGGCCTTGAACAGTCTGAACACCCGTAGGGGAACATGGGGCATCGGCGGCGGACGCTTGCCCGGCCGCCCGGGGGGCGTCCGGAAGGCTGCGCCAACGACGCTCCCACGAGGTGCCTGGCCCCGGGGTCGCCGCCCGCCCTTCGGATCGACGAGCGGGACGGAAAAGGAGCTGAACTGCTATGAACGTGCGCCACATGCACCGGCACCTCGCTTGGGCTATCGCGACGGTCGCGCTGTTGGCCGTCCTCTTCACGCGCGAGTCGCTGCCGATCTGGGTGCCGCTCGCCCTACTCGCCCTCTGCCCGTTCGCCGTGCTGCTGTTGATGCGAGAGGCGCGTGCTCTCGACGAGCGGCTGCCCGAGCGGCGGCCGGCCGAGGCCCAAGGGGGGGAAGACGCCGATGGCAACTCGCGGTGACGGCTTGGCCCGCCCTAGGCATCACCGGCGCGCCCGGCTGGGCTCGGCGAAGTGGGGCGGCGGCCAGCACGCGCATCCTAGGGGCCCGAGCCGCTTCGAGGCCGCGAACGCCGCCGCCCGACTCGAGCCCACGCGAAAGGAGTGGCGCTCTTGAGCATTGCCGCCTGGCTTGGCAACCTGGCGGGCGTAGCCGTCGTCCTTTGGCTCGTCCGCGAATTATGGCTCGCCTACCGCGAAGGCGCCACCGTGCCCCAAGTGGCCGGCGTCCAGGCGGCGCGCATCACCGTGCAAGGCGGCTACGGCCCCGATGCGGTCTTCGTCGCGAAGGGCAAGCCGGTGCGCCTTGACTTCACCCGCCGCGAGGCGAGCCCCTGCAGCGAGCTGGTCATCTTCGACGGTGTCGACCGGCGCGCCGAACTACCCGAGAACGAGACCGTCAGCGTGGAGTTCACCCCTCGCCGCACGGGCCTCATCACCTTCGGATGCCACCGGGGCACGCTCCGCGGCCACGTGATCGTCGTCGACTGAGCACGCGCATGCTCGGCGCCCGCCGGCGCCGGAAAGGATCAGCGCATGAAGCACGAGAACACGCCCACCTGTAACGAGCGCAGCCGAGGGACCCACGACTGCCACGAGGTGCCCGTTGCGGCCGAAGCGGCCCCGCAAGCCGGAGGCGCGCAGGCGCTCCTCTCTCTCGAGGTCAGCGGCATGGGGTGCCCCGCCTGCGCGGCGCGCGTTCGCAACGCGCTCGTCGCCGTGCGCGGCGTGATCGGCGCCTACGTGCGGCTCGAAGCCGGCCGCGGGAGCGTCATCTACGATCCGCGGCGCGCCTACCCGCTGCGGCTGCTCGAAGCCATCGAACGCGAGGGCCGGCGAAGCCGCCACGCCTACCGGGCGGCGGTCACGGGCGTGCGCTTGCTGGCAGGCCCATGACCGCGCCGACCGGCGTGGATGAGAACCGGGGCGCGGTCGCCCCGCGGGGTTACGGGCTGCCCGACGACGCTGACCTGAGGATCGACCCCGTGTGCGGTCAGGTCGTGAACGCCGGCTACGCCCCGTACTCCCGGGCGGGCGGCGGTGCGATCTCTCACTTCTGCGGCGCGGGCTGCCGGGCGCGCTTCGACGCCGAGCCCGGCGCCTTCGCCGGGGACCGCGGTAACGTCCCCCACTGGTAGGCCTCGCGGTCGGTGACCCCCGCGAAGTATCCCGGCTGAACGAACGCGAGGCTCGTCGTAACGCTCGGTGCACGACCGACGTCCACCCCGCCCCGCGCGGTAAGGCTCAACGGCGCCTCGGGGTCCGAGGCGCCGTCGGCGTAGCGTGGGCGCGTCGGTACGCGCCTGGCGAGGGCCGGGCCACGACCGTGCGCCGACGGTCGGGGTGTCGACGGCGCTGCAAGGGGCGACCGGGAAGCACTCACTGGTCCGGGCCACCCCGGCCGCTTGCGGGGTCGCGCGGGCGCTGCGGGAGTTCGGCCCCGCCCTGCGGCGCGGGCCCGGGCTTGGGTTCCTTCGGCAGCGAACGCTCGTGCGCTGGTGGGTCGGTCCTGGGCGGGTGCTAGGGCTGCCTGGAGCCCACTGTGCCAACCGACGGCTGGTCGGGGGTCCCGCGCTTACCGCCTGCCAGCTCGCCGCCGTGAGCCCTGGGGCCAAGGGGCGCCCGACCACGCTCGGCTGGTGTTCAGGTGAGGGTTCGCCCTCAGGCCCGGGCGCGTGTCGCGAAGTGGCACGCGCGAACTTGAACAGCGCGCTGCTACAGACCGGCGCCCTGGAAGCCGTGACCGGGTCCGGCTTCCAGGGCGCCTCGGCGCTTGGGGGGCGCCTAGAGTCCGCCGGGACGCGCGGGGCGGGGCCTCACGCGGCGGAGAGGTCGGTGCGGCGCAGCAGCATGGCGTTGAACGCCACCACGACGGTGGAGACGCTCATGAGCACCGCGCCCACCGCCGGGGAGAGGAGGAAGCCGATGCCCGCCAGCACGCCGGCGGCGAGGGGGATGGCGACGGCGTTGTAGCCCGTCGCCCACGCCAGGTTCTGCATCATCTTGCGGTAGGTGGCGCGCGAGAGCTTGAGCGCGGCGAGCACGTCGAGCGGGTCGTTCTCCACCAGCACCAGGTCCGCGGACTCGATGGCGACGTTGGTGCCGGCGCCGATGGCGATGCCGAGGTCGGCCTCGAGCAGGGCGGGGGCGTCGTTGATGCCGTCGCCGACGAACGCGGTGCGCGCGCGCTGCTGCAGCTCGCGCACCTTGTCGGCCTTCTCGCCCGGCAGCACGCGGGCGTAGTAGCGCTCGATGCCGAGCTCGGCGGCGACGGTGCGCGCGACGGCCTCGGCGTCGCCGGTGATCATCACGGGTTCGACGCCAGCGGCCTTGAGGGCGCGGACGGTGTCCTTGGCGCTCTGGCGCACGCGGTCGGCGAGGCCGACCACGGCCAGGGCGCTCCGTTCGTTCATGAGGGCGATGGCGCTCTCGCCGCGCGCTTCGGCTTCCTGGAGCGCCGTCTGCAGCGACTCGGGGAACGCGAGCCCCTGCTCGGCGATCCACTCGGGGCGGCCGACCGTGTAGGTGACCCCGTCGACGCGGCCCCTCACGCCCTTGCCGGCGACGACCTCGAAGTCCTGGGAGCGGGGCAGGTCTAGGCCGCGCGTGCGCGCCTCCTCCACGATGGCCTGCGCCAGGGGGTGCTCGCTGCGCGTCTCGAGGGCGGCGGTGATGGCTAGCGCCTCGCGTTCGTCCATGCCGTGGACGTGCGCGGCGCTGACGCCGAACTTCCCTTCGGTGAGGGTGCCCGTCTTGTCGAAGGCGACGATGCCGATGTCGCGGGCGCGTTCGAACGCCTCGCGGTTGCGCACCAGGATGCCGTTGGCGGCGCTCATGGCGGTGGCGTTGACGGTCACGAGGGGGATGGCGAGGCCGAGGGCGTGCGGGCAGGCGATGACCAACACGGTCACGGTGCGGGCGATGGCCTGCTGCAGGTCGCCGGAGGCGGCGAGCCAGGCCACGAAGGTGATGGCGCCGGCGGCCACGGCGATGTAGAAGAGCCAGCCGGCGGCGCGGTCGGCGAGGTTCTGGAAGCGGCTGCGCGAGGCCTGGGCTTCCTCCACCAGGCGCTGGATCTGCGAGAGGGTGGTCTCGCCGCCGGTGCGGGCGATCTCGACGGTCAGCGCGCCCTCGCCGTTGACGGCGCCGGCGACGACCTCGGAGCCTTCCTCCTTGGGGACGGGCCGCGATTCGCCGGTGAGGAACGCCTCGTTGACGCTGCTGCGGCCTTCGGTGACGAGCCCGTCGGCGGGGAGCTGCTCGCCGGGGCGCACGAGGATGCGGTCGCCGTGGCGTAGTTCGGCTACCGGCACGTCCTCGATGGTTCCGTTGACGATGCGGTGGGCGGTGTGGGGGATGAGCGACGCGAGGTTCTCGAGCGCCCGGGAGGCGCCCTGCACGCTGGCCATCTCTATCCAGTGGCCCAGGAGCATGATGGCGATGAGGGTGGAGAGTTCCCAGAAGAACGGCACGCCGGGCACACCGAGTGCCACCGCCATGCTGTAGACGTAGGCGACGGTGATGGCGAGGCTGATGAGCGTCATCATGCCCGGCTGCCTGGCGGCGAGCTCGTGGCGGGCGCCCTGCAGGAACACCAGGCCGCCGTAGAGGTACAGCACCGTGCCGAGGATCGGGTTGACCCACTCGCTGCCGGGGAAGCTGACCGCCTGGTAGCCGAACCAGGCCTGCATCTGCTCGCTGAAGTAGAGGATGGGCAGCGTCAGGATGAGCGCGACCCAGAAGCGGTCGCGGAACATCTCCGGTGAGTGGCCGGCGTGCTTGTCGTGCCCGCCGTGGTCGGCGTGAGCGCCGTGCCCGGCGTGGTTGCCGTGGCTAGCGTGATGGCCGGGGGCGAGCTGGGCGTCGTGCTCGGCGTGGTGGACGTGCGGCTCGCTCTCGATGGCCTCGGTCCAGGGGTCCTTGGTGCTCGTGCTGGTGGCCGCGCCTTGCTTGTCGTGGTCGTGGTGGTCGTGGTCGGTCACGGGGCCTCCTCGCGGGCGATGTCTGGGGTAAGGGCGGCGGGCGCGTGCGGGTGCGCTTGCGGCCTGAGGAAGTCGTCGGTGAGGCCGAGGGTCTCGTCGGTGAGGCGCATCGACTCGTCGGCGTCGGCGGTGGCGGTGAGGGCGCGCAGGGCGTCGATGGTTTCGGGCACCACGATGGCCTGGTTGTCGACCTGGTAGCTGTAGTAGAGCTCGTTTCCCTCGACGGTGAGGACGTCCTCCCAGAGGGCGACCTCCCACATGTCGCCGCGCGGGCGGTGGAGGTCGCGCATCAGCTCGATGGTGCTGTTGAGCGCGACGATGCCGTCGCCCATGCGCATGAGCGCGATGCGCGGCGCGGCCCTGAAGGCGTCCAGCACCTCGTCCCTGCTCGCTTCGCGGGTGAGTTCGGCGATCCAGAAGTGGCCGTGGCCCTGGGTGTGCGCCGCCTTGGCGGCGATGGTGACCACGTCGAGCGCGGGCATGACGGTGCGCGCGTCGGGCCCCTGGTGGCTGGGGATGACGCGTTCGGGCACGACGGTGTTCATGATGCCGGAGTGGTCCGACTCCCACGGGTCGGTGGCGCGGCGCACCAGCACCCCGCGCGCCTTCTTGAGCAGGCCGGCTTCGTGCAGCGCGCCCAGGGTGCGGACGGTGCTGGTGGTGTTGCAGGAGACGACGCGGGTGAAGTCGCGGCCGACGGCGCTGGCGTAGTTGGCTTGCGCCACGAACGAGTGGCCCGTCACGTCGTGCTTCTCGCCGCCCTGCAGCGCTGCCTTCACGCCCGCGCGCCGGTAGAGTTTGAGGTTGCTGGCGCCGACGCCCTTGGGGGTGCAGTCGGCGACCACGTCCACGCGCTCCAGGAGCGCGCCCAGCTCGCCCGCCACGGGGATGCCGGCGGCGCGCATGGCCTTCGCGCCTTCAGGCGTGGAGGCGTAGACGGGGACGTCCTGGAGGGCGGCGGTCTGGAGGCGGTAGTCGGCGACCACGTCGGCGACTCCCACGAGCTCCATGTCGGGCTGCAGGCGCACCGCGTCGGCGATGCGCTTGCCGATCACGCCGTAGCCGTTCACCGCCACGCGCGTTCTTGTCTGGGTCGTCATGTTGTCGTCCTTTCCGGGCTCGCGCCCTGGCCGGGAGTCAGGCGAGCGCCTGGCTGATCGCCGTCAGCAACTCCTCCTTGCGGTCGTAGGAGGGGCGCAGGAACACGAGCGTCAGCGTGGTCCAGTCCTGCACGGCGGCGATCTCCTGCCCGCCGTCCTCGAGCTTGAGGTGGGGGTAGGCGCCGTACTCGACGAACATGCCGAAGCGCGCGGCGGTCTGCTCGAGCCGCTCGAGCTTCGCGTCGTCGAAGCGCACCACGTAGGGGAGCTGGAAGCCGGGCTTGCCGCAGCTCCCGCCCAGGCCCAGCATGGGCAGGCCGGCGAGCTGCGGGACGTCGTGCTTGCCGGCGCTGCGCTTGAGGAAGGCGTGGCGGTCGCGCACGAGCTCGCGGGAGCCCTTGAAGCTGCCAACGAGTTGTCCGAGCGTCTGCGGTGCGGTTTGCATGGTGTCTCCTTCGGGGCTTGGGTCCGTCACGGCGTCACGCGGCGGCCAGCCGCGGCTCCGGTGCGCCCGGGTGGGCGGCGCTGGTGATGGGGGGCGTGAAGTTGCGCAGGCGCAGGGCGTTGGTTAGCACGAAGACGCTGGAGAGGCCCATGGCGGCGGCGGCCAGGATGGGGCTGAGGAGGATGCCGAAGGCCGGGTAGAGCGCGCCGGCGGCGACGGGGATGAGCACGGTGTTGTAGAAGAACGCCCAGAAGAGGTTCTGCTTGATGTTGGTGATGGCCTTGCGCGAGAGGGCGAGGGCGTTGGTGATGCCGCGCAGGTCGCCGGCCATCAGCACCACGTCGGCGGATTCGATGGCGATGTCGGTGCCGGTGCCGATGGCGAGGCCCACGTCGGCCTGCGCCAGCGCGGGCGCGTCGTTGATGCCGTCGCCCACGAACGCCACCTTGCCGCCCTGCGCCTGCAGGCGCTTCACGGCCTCCACCTTGCCGTCGGGCAGGACTTCGGCGAGCACCTCGTCGATGCCCAGGCGGCGGGCGATGGCGCGGGCGGTGCGCTCGTTGTCGCCGGTGATCATCACCACGCGCAGGCCGAGCGCGTGCAGCGACTCGATGGCCTGGGGGGTGGAGTCCTTGATGGGGTCGGCGACGGCGATGACGGCGGCGAGCCGGCCGTCGACGGCGGCGTACAGGGGCGTCTTGCCCTCGTCGGCCAGGCGCCCGGCGTCGCTGGCGAACGCCGTCACGTCGACGCCCAGGCGCCGCATGTAGCGGTCGGCGCCCACCTGCACGAGGCGGCCGTTCACGCGGCCCTCCACGCCGTAGCCCGGCACCGCCTCGAACGCGTCGGCGCCGCCTAGGGCGGCGCCCTGCGCCTTGGCGGCGTCCACGATCGCCTGGGCGACCGGGTGCTCGGATGCCTGCTCCACGCTGGCGGTCAAGGCCAGCACCTCGAGGCGGTCGAAGCCCGGCAGGGTGACGAGGTCGGTGAGCTCGGGCTTGCCCTTGGTGAGGGTGCCGGTCTTGTCGAGGGCGACCTGCTTGGCCTCCTGCAGCGTCTGCAGGGCGGCGCCGTTGCGGAAGAGGATGCCCAGCTCGGCGGCCTTGCCGGTGCCGACCATGATGCTGGTGGGGGTCGCGAGGCCCATGGCGCAGGGGCAGGCGATGATCAGCACCGCCACCGTGTTCACCAGCGCGAAGGTGAGGGCCGGCTCGGGGCCGAACAGCATCCACACCCCGAAGGTGATGAGGGCGATGACGATGACTATGGGCACGAAGACGCTGACGACCTTGTCGGCCAGCGCCTGGATGGGCAGCTTGGAGCCCTGGGCGTCCTCGACCATCCTGATGATCTGCGCCAGCACGGTGTCGGCGCCGACGTTGGTGGCCTCGAAGGTGAAGGCGCCGGTGGTGTTCACGGTGCCGCCCACCACCTCGTCGCCCTCGCCCTTGCGCGCCGGGATCGGTTCGCCGGTGATCATCGACTCGTCCACGAACGAGCCGCCCGTCAGCACGCGCCCGTCGACGGGGATCCGCTCGCCGGGGCGCACCAGCACGGCGTCGCCGGGCACGACCTGGTCGATGGGCAGGGTGAGCTCCTCGCCGGCGCGCACCACGCGCGCCGTCTTCGCCTGCAGGCCCAGCAGCTTCTTGATGGCCTCGCTGGTGCGGCCCTTGGCGATGGCCTCGAGGTACCTGCCCAGCAGGATGAGGGTGATGATCGCCGCGGACGCCTCGTAGTAGACGTGCGCCGTGCCCGCCGGCAGCAGGCGCGGCACGAAGGTGGCGACCACCGAGTAGCCGTAGGCGGCGCTGGTGCCGAGCATCACCAGGCTGTTCATGTCGGGGCTGCCGCGGCGCAGGCTGTTCCAGCCGGGGCGGTAGAAGCGCCGGCCCGGCCCGAACTGCACCACGCTGGCGAGCACGAACGAGACGAGGTTGATCGCCTGGGCCGGCACCAGCGCCAGCAGCCGCGCCTCCAGCGCCGGCACCAGCATGGGCAGCATCACGAACACCACCAGCGGCAGCGTGAGGGCGCCAGCGAGGACGACGTCGCGCCGCAGGGCGCGCACCTCCGCCTCACGCGCCTGGCGCTCCCGGTCGACGCGCTCGCCGCTCGCGGCCGCCTCGCGCGCCTCGTAGCCGGCCGCGGTCACCGCCGCGCTCAGGTCGGCGGGGGTCAGCAGCCCGGGGAGGTAGGTGACGCTGGCGCGCTCGGTGGCCAGGTTGACGCTAGCGTCGACGACGCCGTCGAGGCGTTTGAGGCTACGCTCGACGCGCGCCGTGCAGCTCGCGCAGGTCATGCCGCTCACCGCCAGGCTGGTGCGTTCGGTCACCGGGTCGTAGCCGGCCCGCGCGACCGCCTCGAGCAGGGCGGGCACGCCCGTCTGCTGGGCGTCGAAGCGCACGCTGGCGCGCTCGGTGGCCAGGTTGACGGTGGCTTCGCTCACGCCCGCCACCTTGGTCAGGGCCCGCTCGACGCGCGCGGTGCAGCTCGCGCACGTCATGCCGCGGATCCCCAGGCTTACGCTTTCCATGACTTCTCCTGTTCACTATGCGAGGCGGGCGACGCTTTCACGTCGCCCGGCGCTCAGGTGCGGTACTTGAGGGCTTCCATCAGTTCCGTGACGATGTGCTCGGTGTCGCCGCGCTGGCTGGCGGTGGCGACGTGGTCGCGGATGTGCGACCTGAGCACGGCGTCGCTGACGCGCGCCAGCGCCCCCTGCACGGCCTTGACCTGCTTGAGGATGTCGACGCAGTAGACGTCCGGGTCCGCGAGCATGCGCAGGATGCCGTCCAGGTGGCCGCGGGCGCTCTTCAGGCGGAGCTGAACATCTTCGCGCGTGGCGGGGTCGAGGTGCAGGTGCTCCGCGGTGGTGGTCGCCTCGGCGCCGCCCGCGGCTGCCGAGCTCACGTGGCGGGCCGCGCGCTGTAGCCTTCCTCCTCGACCGCGCGGATGAGCGCCTGGACGTCGGCGTCGCCCTCGACCCGCGCCGAGCCGGCGCTCAGGTCGACGGCGGCGCTGGTGACGCCGGGGACGCCCTCGAGTGCGTTCTTGACGGACGCCTGGCAGTGCGCGCAGGTCATGCCTTCGATGATGAGCTTGTTCATCTTAGCCTCCTAGGCTTTACCCCACCCCAGGGGGGGTGGCATGTGGTTAGTATAGCAGTGCGAATGTCATGGAAGGATGTAGTCGAGCATGCGAACGCAAGGTTCACGACGTAAACGCGCTGGTCGGTGGTGGCTCATCGGCCTCCTGGTCGCGGCGGGAGTGGTGGCCAACGTCATCGTGTGGTTCAGGCCGTTCGGCTGGCCGCCGGCGCGCGTGCGCTACGAGTACCCGACCTACTCAGCGGCGCAAGTGGCGGCGGGAGAGGCGCTATACCGCGTCACCTGCAGCGCGTGCCATGGCCCAGCCGGCGAGGGCGACGCGGCGGCGGAGGTGCCGGCTTTGGACGGGAGCATGCACGCGTGGCACCATGCCGACAGCTTGTTCGCGCGCTACATCCGCGAGGGCGGCGTGTACATGCCGGCGGTGGCGCCCGAGTGGAGCGACGAGCAGGTGACGGCGGTACTGGCCTACGTCAAGCAGTGGTGGGAACCGCGCCAGCGCGCCTATCAGCACGAGGTGTCGGAAGCGAACCCAGCCACTCCTTGAGTTCTAGGGTCACTGACTCGGTCTCGGCATTGCGCCTAACCTCCAGGAGCGGACATCGGAGGTGCCCCGTGAAGGACCGGCCGTACGCGACCCTAGGGCTCGCCGTCGCTATTCACTTCCTGATCATGTGGACCCTTACTTACGTGGGCGTGGCGGCGTTCGAGCACATTCACCTCAACTTGAACCGCTTCTACATGGCCGTGGTGATGGTGGCGCCCATGATCGTCGTCATGCTCGTCGCGATGCGGCACATGTTCAAGAACAAGCGCCTCAACGCGGTGCTTTATACCGTTAGCACGTTGGTGTTCCTGGGTGCGTTCACCGCTATCCGAACGCAGGCGTTCGTGGGCGACGCGCAGCTCTCCCTGTCGATGATCCCGCACCACTCCATAGCCATCAAGAACTGCGAGCAGGCCACGCTGCGAGACCCGGAGACCGTTCAGCTTTGCGAGGAGATCATCCGCGCGCAACGTGAGGAGATCGCCCAGATGGAGGGCATCCTGGAGCGGCTATCTCGCTAGCGCGCTGAACGACTGCCCTCCATCTGGCGCCGACGGTTGAGAACAGCAACCTGATCCGGCAATAGCAAGCGACCGCTCTCTCTGCTGCTTATCGCACTGCTAGTAGTTTCCGAAGAGGCGCACGCCGCCGGCGTCGAAGGCGACGACCTGGAACGGCGCGCTCTTGACGCCGTTCATCCCGGGCGAGCCGGCGGGCATGCCGGGCAGCGCGATGCCGGTCACGGCGGGGCGTTCGCTCAGCAGCCGCTCGATGGCCTCCAGGGGCACGTGGCCTTCCACGGCGTAGCCGTCGACCTCGGTGGTGTGGCAGCTCCAGGTGGTGGGCGGCACGCCGAGGGCCAGCTTGGCGCCGGCGGTGTCCTCGGTGTCGATCACCGTCACCTCCATCCCGCGCTCGCGCAGGATCTCGATGTAGTCGCCGCAGCAGCCGCACCAGGGGGACTTGGTGACGGTCACCTGCAGGCCCGCCAGCGGGACCGCGGCGTGGGCGGATTGGCCGCCCAGCAGCGCGGTGGCGGTCACCGCCAGCGCTAGCAGCGGGGTCAGTGTCAGTAACCATCTCTTCACGTTGGTGCACCTAGCCTTCCTCGTCGCGGGCGGCCTGCGCCGCTCCCGCGCGTTAGCAACCGAGAAGCAACCTCTTCTGCGCGCGGCATCTCAGCCCCGCCGTCCGGGCGGCGGCTCCGCGGCGGTAACGCCGGCCGCCGACTCCACCGCGCTTGGCGCCTGCCGGTCGGGCTGGGCGCCGGGGGCGGTGCTGATGTCGTGGCGGGAGAAGTCGGGGAAGAGCGCGCGCAGGAGGCCAAGCGCCAGCAGCACCAGGGCGACGGTGCCAAGAAGCATCCATAGTCCGTGGGGTGCCATGTGCGTCAGCGGCGCGCTCATGTCGTCCACGGTAGCGGCCGGTTGTTTCGGTCGCTTAAGCGTCGTGTAAGGTACGCGTAAAGCCGCGTTGGGCGGATTGGTGTCCCGGAAACGGGTGTTAGTTTGGTGGTCATGAGCCGCATCCTGGTGGTGGAGGACGACGCTGACGCCGCGCAGGTGGTGAGCGCCTACCTGACGCGCGAGGGTTACGCCGTCGAGGTGGCGCACGACGGCGCCGCCGGCCTGCAAGCGGCGCTTACGGCGCCGCCGGCCCTGGTGGTGCTCGACTGGATGCTGCCGGGCGTGGCCGGCCCCGAGTTCCTCACCGCGCTCAGGCGCGCACAGCGCACGCCCGTCATCATGCTGACGGCCAGGAGCGAGGAGAGCGACCGCATCGTGGGGCTGGAGCTGGGCGCGGACGACTACGTGGTGAAGCCGTTCAGCCCGCGCGAGCTGGTGGCGCGCGTGCGCGCGGTGCTGAGGCGCAGCCAGGCGCGCGAGGTGGCGGAGGCGGACGAGGCGGTGGAGCATCGCGGCCTGCGCGTCGATCCGCTGCAGCGCCAGGCGAGCTTCGCGGGGCGCGAGGTGGAGCTGACCACGCTGGAGTTCGACCTGCTGTTCGCGCTGGCGCGCGCGCCGGGGCGGGTGTTCAGCCGCAACGACCTCATCGAGCGCGTGTGGGGCCCCGACTTCACCGGCGTCGACCGCGTGGTTGACGTGCACGTTTCAAACCTGCGCCAGAAGCTCGCCAGCGTGGGCGCGGACGCCCTGCTGGTGACCGTGCGCGGCGTCGGCTACAAGGTGGCATGACTAGCCCGATGACCCGGCCGCCCCGCTCGAGCCTCTACTGGCGCCTGCTGCCCTCCTACCTGGTGGTGGTGGTGGTGGCGCTGGGCACGATGTTCCTGGCGGGCGAAGCGCTGGCGCCCTACTTCTTGCAGCGCCACGTGGACGCCATGATGGAGTCGCTGCACGCCCACGGCGACCAGACGCTCGACGCCATGGCCGACGACCTGGCGGCCGGCTTCCGGCGCGCCCTGACGCAGTCGCTCTTGTGGGCGCTGGTGGCGTCCGGGGCTGCCGCCACTATGGTTGGCCTTTACGTCACGCGGCGGGTGGTGCGGCCGCTGCGGGCGCTGACGCGCGCCAGCGGCCGCATCGCCGGCGGGCGCTACAGCCAGCGTCTGACGCAGCGGGCGCCGGGCGAGATCGGGGAGCTGGCGGCGGCGTTCAACACCATGGCGGCGACGCTGGAGAAGAGCGAGGAGCGGCGCGTGCAGCTCATGGCCGACGTGGCGCACGAGTTCCGCACGCCCCTGTCGAACCTGCGTGGCTACCTGGAGGGCCTCGAGGACGGGGTGTTCGCGCCCGAGGAGCTGGCGGCGCCGGCCCGGAGGCAGTTGCAGCGGCTGGAGCGCCTGGCGGACGACTTGAGCCTGCTGTCGCGCGTGGAGACCGGCCAGGTCGACCTGCACCCGGCGGAGGTGGCGGCCGTCACCCTGCTCGATGCCGTGGCGGAGGCGTTCCGGCCGCGCTTCGAGGCCAAGGACGTGACGCTGGAGGTGGCGGCCGCGCCCGACGTTCGCGTATGGGCCGACGCCGAGCGCAGCGGCCAGGTGCTCACCAACCTGGTGGCCAACGCCCTGCGCTTCACGCCTGCCGGGGGCCGGGTCAAGCTTGCGGTTTACGCGGTTGGCGAGGGGTGGGTGCGCTTCGAGGTCAGCGACACGGGCGGCGGCATCCCACAGGGGCAGCTCAGCCTGGTGTTCAACCGCTTCTACCGCGGCGACCAGGCGCGCGCCCAGCAGGAGGGCGGCGGCAGCGGCATCGGGCTCACGCTCGCCAAGCAGTTAGTGGAGCGCCAAGGCGGCGACATCGGCGTCAGCAGCCGCCTGGGGCAGGGCAGCACCTTCTGGTTCACGCTGCCGCGGGCGCCGGACGCGGGCTGAGCGCCGCTCCGCGTCCTGGGCGGCTTTACCGAAACCTTACACGGGCGTTATCGCCGGTTCACGCGCGCGCCCGAACATGCTCCTCGACAGGAGGAGCGCCATGACGCACCGCAAGACACTCTTCGCCGCGCTGCTCGCCGCCGCGCTGACCACCACCGCCCTCGCCAACCCCGACCACCACCCGCCCGGCACGACCACGCCCCCCGGCGCCGCCCCCATGGGGATGGGTGGCGCGATGATGGGCGCCGACGCGATGGGCGGCATGCACGGGCCCATGATGGGCCACATGCCAAGCGGCATGATGCGCCAGATGCACGAGATGATGGCCCAGATGCACGGGATGCCCGCCGGTCAGACGCCGGGCATGATGCACGGCGCCGCCGGCACGACAGAGCTGGGAGGCTTGGCTGGCGAGGAGTTCGAGGTGGCCTTCATGTCGATGATGATCGCCCACCACCAGGGCGCCATCGCCATGGCCGACTGGGTGCTCGAGCGCGGCGACGACCCCGAGGTGCTGGCCGCCGCGCGCGCTGTCAAGGCCGCCCAGGCGCCCGAGATCGAGCAGATGACCACCTGGCTGCGCGCGTGGTACGACGCCGAGGTCGACGGCGCCTCGGCGGCGACGATGGACGCCGAGATGAGCGGCATGATGACGGCCATGGCCGAAGGCCCAGACCCGGATGCCGCCTTCCTGACGGAGATGATCGCGCACCACCAGGGCGCCATCGACATGGCCCAGCTCGCGCTCGAGCGCGCCACGCACGCGGAGCTGCGCGACCTGGCGCGCGACGTCATCGTCACGCAAGCCGGCGAGGTGCACCAATACCAGGCGTGGCTGGCCGACTCCGCCGACTGAAGCCAGGGGCGGGTCCGGTCGCGGCGCGCTAGCGGCCGACCCGCCCCCACTCCTCTAGTCCGCCCGCTGCCCGTACGGCCGCTGCGGCCGCCATCCCACCGAACGAGGTTGAAGACATTGTCCCGAAAGCCCAAGCAACGCCGCCGCCCGCGCCCATCCACCATCGCCCTCGCATCGGGCGTCGTCATCATCGTGATGCTCGCCGTTTACGCCCGCATCGGCAGCGGCGGTTCCGGGCCGCTCACCTACCCCACCTATCCGGCCGAGCAGATCGCCCGCGGCGAGCAGGCGTACCAGGCGAACTGCGCCACCTGCCACGGCGTCACGGGCGCCGGCAACTCGCGCGCCGGCATCCCAGCCCTGGACGGCAGCATGCACGCCTGGCACCACCCCGACTCGCAGATCGCCGCCATGATCCGGCAGGGCGGCTTCATGATGCCAGCCGTCGGCCCCGACTGGAGCGACGAGCAGGTCACGGACGTGATCGCCTACATCAAGGAGTGGTGGGAGCCGCAGCAGCGCGCCGCGCAAGCGCGCTTGGGCGGAACGCCCTAGCTGGGCGCGCGCCAGCCAGCGACTCTGGGCGCCGGGAAC
>JBIQJS010000047.1:19728-26294 GCA_044507405.1 Rubrivivax sp.
GCGTGGTGATCAACACGGCGGCGGAGTACGCTCGCGCCACGCGACGCTTGCGGGACGAGAGCGAGCACCTGGATCGACTGCGGGAGGCCTTGAGCCGCGCCGACCTAACGGCCGAAGAGGTCGACCGCCTCATGCAGCCGGCGCTCGCCTTCCACGCGGAGCTCCGCAGGGAGGTCGAGGCGTACGAGCGCACGCGCCCTAGGGAGCTCGAGCCGCTCAGCCGCCTAACCGACATCGGCCGCTGGCTGATCGAGCTGCGCTCCGAGCGGGGCTGGACGCAGCAGCGAGTCGCCGCCGCGCTGGGCACGAGCGCCCCGCTGGTCTGCCGGGACGAGCGCAACGGTTACCGGAACATCAGCACCCAGAGGGCGCAGCGCATCCTCGACGCTTTCGGGGCGCAGATCAGCGTGCGGATCGAACGCCTCGCGCCGGTCGAACAGTTGCCGGGCGCGTCACCCCTGGAGGTAATACGCGAGAGCCTGGCGCGGTTCGTGGGCGTCGACGAGGAGGGCTTGGAGTTGTGGCTGGCGTCGCCGCATCCGCAGTTGGGGGGTACCTCGCCGCAGGAGCTGCTCGAGGCCGGCGAGGACGAGTTCGTCGCCCAGTTCGTGCAGGACATGGTGGCGAGCGCAACTACCAGCGGGGCCGAGGTCCATTAGATGCACTCCCGCCCGCTGGACTATGAACGCGGACGGTGCCCGGCCGTCTGCTCACCGCCCCCGCCAGGCGTCGGCCCGCGCGCTATTGGGCGCGGCCTTACGGCACCCCTGGTAGGAAGGGCAAGCAGGTATTGAGCGCCGTTGGTCGCGGTGAGGCGGCGGCTATCAGGCGCACCGTTTCGCAGCGAGCGCTCACCTCAGCTCGCGCCCCGCACGGCGGGAGCCCCCGACGCCAGCGCACAGCGCCCGCGCGGCCGCTAGTGGTAGCCTCGACCAGGACGACAACATGCCACCGATAGGAAGGTTCGCCCCACCCACAGGCCTGCGGCCACCCACTTGCCTGGTCGCGCGCCCCTCGTCGCTCGCGCTAACGAGAGCGTGAGAGGGCGTCGTGATCCAGGCGGCCGCTGACGCCCAGATCGAGCAGGCCGCGGCCGGCGCCGGGCCGCGCGTGCTGCTGGTGTCGGACAACCGCGACAACGCCAACTGGGGCAGCCGCGCCACCACCATGGCGCTGCTCGAGCTCATGGCCGCCGCTGGCCTCTCGCCTTCCGACCGCGTGCTGGACGGCGAGGTGCGCTCGCGCGTGGCGCTGGCCGACGGACCGGTGGCGGGCCGCCTCCTGCGGCGCCCGGCCCTAGCCCGACTCGCCGGGGCCGGCCTGGCGCGCGGCGGCCGCACGCGCCTGTCACTGGAGCGCCTGGGCGTCCGCGACGCCGTCAGCGACGACCCCGCCGAGACGGTGCGCCGCTGGCGCCGCTCAGGGCGCGAGCCGCTGGCGGAGTGGATCGCGCGCGTGGAGCGCGCGGACGCGGTGGTCGTCAACGGCGAGGGGAGCATGATCTTCACCACCCCCTCGCGCCTGGAGCAGCGCTTCCACCTGGCCGTGATGCAGCTCGCGCACGAGGCGGACGTGCCCTTCGCCTACGTCAACGCGCTGGTCGCCGACCCGGCCAACGGACCCCGCAACGCCGCCACCGTGGCGGCGACCCGGCGGCTGCTGCCCCAGGCGCGCCTGGTGACGACGCGCGACCCCTGGTCGCAGGCGTTCCTCCGCGAGGTGGCGCCCGAGGTGGACTCGGTTTACGTACCCGACAGCGTCTTCGCTTGGAATGGGCGCGTTGGGCGCGGGCGTGACCTACTGGCGCGTCCCGAGTACCTGACGCCCTTCCACGAGCGCCCCGATCGGCTGGGGACCTGGGACTTCCAGCGGCCGTACGTCTGCGTGGGCGGCAGCTCGGAGGCCGCCAAGGACCCTAAGCGGGCGGCCGCCTCGTACCGGCGCCTGCTTCAGGCGCTGCCTGAGCTGGGGTACCCGGTGGTGGTGACGGTGAGCTCGACGGGCGACGCCTTCCTGGAGGAGCTGGCGCACGAGCTGGGCCTGCCGCTGGTGCCGGCGGACACCAACGTCATGGTGGCCACCGAAATCCTGGCGCACGCCGAACTGGTAGTGACGGGCCGTTACCACCCCGCCATCCTGGCGGGCTTGGGCGGGGTGCCGGGCGTGCTGCTGGGCGCCGACTCGCACAAGACCGCCAGCGTGCAGCAGATGCTCGGCTACCCCGACATCCACGTGTTCGCCGAGCAGCCCACGGCCGCTGACGTTAGCGCCATCTTGCAGCGGGCGCGGAGGGTGCTCGCGGAACGCCAGCGCTGGCAGGAGGCCATCGAGACGGCGTTGGCCCTCCGCGCGGCCGAAGCGCGCCGCCTGACGGGTCACCTCGAGTCGCTCGGGCAGGTCAGCGCCTGACGAGCCAAAGCATCTTCAGCATTGACTTATGGGCGCACGGCTCGCAGCACACCCTCGCGTCCATGGCTCAGGCCGGGATGGCGTCCAGCAGGGCCTGGCACGCCTGCTCGCACGCGCGGCAGGCCTCGGCGCATACGCGGCAGTGCTCCATGTGCCCGGCGTGCTTCTCGCACTCGGCGCCGCACACCTGGCAGGCCGTGAGGCACGCCCGCACCTGCGCGCGCAGGACGCTCCAGTCGGCCTCCGTCACGCGCGAGAGCATCTCGCCCGTTGCGAGGCACGCCGCCTTGCAGTCCTCGTTGAGGCGGATGCAGCGCACCAGCTCAGCCACGTTCGCTTCCCCTAGGCAGGCGTCGGCGCAGGCGGTGCAGGTCTGAGCGCAGGCGTAGCATTCGTCGACGCACTTCGCCAGCACGGAGATTTCGACCTGGGATTGGCGCGGGTGGGTTCGAAACATGTCGGCTGCTTGCATCATGGGTTACCTCCCGAACAAACACTAGCGGTGCAAACATTGGAGTGGGGTACGAGTGTGGGGGGCGGAAATCGCCTTGTCCGGCTTCAGCAGGGCACGGACGAGTCGAGCTGCGCGAAACTTGGTTGCGCACCGACCCGGAGTGCCTGGAGGCCCGCGAGCGCGCCGCCTGGCGCGACTTGCGCAGCGTGGCCCAAGTGCGCGGCACGCGCACTACTGATGGGCAGGTGAGCGTGCAGTAGCGTTACTTCCTCACGAACCACACTAATGCGGAGAAGGTGGCGTACGCGGTGCGGCGGCATCGGGGCATCGACAACGGCCTGCATTGCGTGCTGAGCATCGTGTTCGGTGAGGACCGGAGCCGTGCGCGGAAGGAGAACGCGCAAGCGAACCTGGTGATCGTACGCCACCTCGCTCTCTCACCGTTGAAGCGAGTGCCCAGTAACGGCGGGCTCAAAGGCAAACGCAAACGAGCAGGCAGGGACGACGCCTGCTTCCTCGCCGTCCTACATGGGTAAGGCTTGGTTCGGCTCTACCAGCCGAGTTGCGCCCTGCGCCGGTACCTTATAATCTAAGGTATCCTTACTTTACGCGGCTTGGGGGCGCACATGAAGATCTCAGTTTCGTTCCTTGACAACCGACTCGTGCTTCACGAAACGGTCCCTATAAACGACGCTGCTGGCCGCGACTTTATCGGGTATCACTCCATTCGCAAGATTCCCGCCTACAAGGGGCAGGGCCACCTTCCCGGCTTTTACTGGTTCAGTGGCCTCAACCAGCTCGTGCCCTACGAAAGTCGTCTCGAGATGTTCACCCTGATGGGTTTCGATTTCGATGGCGGAGTGATCGGCGTACTCGCCCAACCTCTCATGCTTCATTTCGAGCGAAGTGGGGAGACGTTTAGGCACGTGCCCGACTTCCTGGTTTGGCGAGAGGGTGGTGGTGTCACGGTGGTGGACGTGAAGCGGTCAGAGCAGGCAGGCGCGAGCCGGAACCGGCGAGCTTTCGAGAGCACGGAAGTCGCGTGCCAGCACCTGGGGTGGGGTTTCGAGGTGCGCACCGAACCCGATGACACTTACCTCGCCAACGTGAAGTGGCTGGCCGGGTACCGGCGCCGCCCACCGCGGTTCGAGGCGACGGCGAGAGAGTTGGTCGGCGGCTGTGCCGATGGAGCGGTGTCCGTACGCCAACTGCTCGCCCAGATGGAGCAACCGCTCCTGGCGCGCCCAGCGTTATTCCACCTCCTTTGGAAACGGGTCCTGAAGTTCGACATGACGGCGATCCTTGAAGAAGGTTCGCTGGTCTACCTGTCTACGAGCGAGTTGATGGCATGAGGTACCGAGCGAAGCTCGAGGTCGGCGCCAGGATCTGGTGGGATGGAAAATCCTGGACCATCACGGGCTTCTACGCCGGCGAGGTCGAGGTGCAGGACCCGCGCGGCAAGCGGGCGCGGATCCTGATGGGCGTCCTCACCGAGGCGCCCGACTTCAAGGTCCTGTCGGACGTTGAGCCCGGGGAGGGGGAGTCGAGCCCCGTCTACCTGGATACGGTGCCGCCGGAACTGCTGCGGGCAGCCGAGGAGCTGGAGCGGCACCTCATGGAGGCCCTAACCGGGTTCCAGCACGGCTCCAGGGTGCTGGCGCTCGAACATGAGCCGAGTCCGCAATACGATCCTGAGTTCACTACCGTGCGGCAGCGGACTACCGCCAAGGCTCGCGAGTTGGGGATCGGTTTCAGCACGCTCTGGCGCTACAAGCAGAAGTACGAGGAGCGCGGCCTAGTGGGCCTCGTGGACGAGCGCAAACTGAGTCCGCTGAAGGACTTCGCGCGGGTGGACGACCGCGTCAAGTTGGCTCTCGGGGCGGTGCTGGACGAGTTGACGGACGAGTCGAACATCCCCAAGACGCAGTTGCGGCGGCGCACGAGGCGGAAGCTCAAGGACTTCTTCCCGGACGAAGCCGTCGAGTTGCCGTCCGAGAAGACGTTCAACAAGCTTGTCGACCGGATGGCGGCGGGGCGCGGCACCTTCGGGGCGGCCAAGGCGCGCCGCAGCATCGCCAACCGCCCTAGCAACCTCTACCGCTACTTCCAGGTGGTGCGTCCGGGCGAAGTCGTGCTGATCGACTCGACCCCCTTGGACGCGTTCGCTCTTGATCCGTTGACCTTCAAGTGGGTGCAGGTGCAGTTGACCATCGCCATGGACTTGTACACCAACTCGCTTGTGGCGTGGCGGTTCACGCCCGTCTCCACCAAGGGCGTGGACGCCGCGCTGTTGCTCTACGACGTGGTGAGGCCCAAGTTCATGCGTAACGGGTGGCCAGAGAACGCCCGCTGGTCATACGTGGGCCTGCCGGAAGCCATCGTGGTCGAGCTATTGGGCGATGCGGATCAGAACCTCGACGGGCAAGCGCTAGGCGGTCTGGCTGGGGTTCCGTTCCTCAACCCGGAAGCCGTGTGGGTGGACCGGGGGCGCGTGTTCATCTCGCGGGCGTTCCGGGACGCGTGCGTGCGGCTTGGGATAGACCTGCAGCTCGCCCGCCCCTACACCCCGACGGACAAGGCGCAGGTGGAGCGACTGTTCCGCACCATCCGTGACAACTTCGTGGTGAACCTCAAGGGTTACAAGGGTCCGGACGTGTACGCCCGCGGCAAGGACGTCGAAAGCGAAGCGTTCTTCTTCATCGACGAGATCGAAGCCGAGTTCGCCGGCTGGGTCGCCACCTACTGGCAGAACCGCACCCACGACGGTCTCGAGATCCCCGACCTTCCCAAGATGGACCTGAGCCCCAATCGGATGTACGAGGAAGGGCTAATGCGGGCGGGCTTCACGTACGTGCTGCCAGATCCCAACCTCTACTTCGAGCTGCTGCCGACGGAGTGGCGCAAGATCCAGCATTACGGCATCGACCTGCGCGGCCTGCGTTACAACAGCGAGGTCCTTGACGAGTGGCGCGACGCGCCCTCGCCCTACCCGAACATCCGCGACGGCGCCTGGCCTATCCGCTACGACCCCCGCGACCTCTCCGAGGTGTTCTTCCACGATCCTATGCTGGACGAGTGGCACGCCATCCCCCGGCATGGCGCCTCCCCCGTCAACCGCCCCTTCAACGACGCCACCCTCAGCTACGCGAAGTCCTTGGTCATCGCGCGCGGTGGCGCCACGGCGGCGGACCGCCGCAGGGAGCTGAACCAGGCGCTCGACGACCTGCTGGATAGGATCGCGGCGCTGGAGGTCGAGGGTCGCAAGGAGCGCCGCCTTGCCGCCGTGCACGCCATGCGCACCATCGAGGCGCATGAGGAGCGGCGGCGCGCCGCGCCCCAGCGGCAGGTTGACAGCGTGATGGAGCCCGACGCGGAGGCCGATCTCGATGACCTCTTCGGCCCCGACGATCCCCTGCAGAATGCGGGCTCACTCGGGCCCGAAGGCGCGACCCTTCAGGGCTTCCCGGCCGCAGGCGAGCTCGAGCCTGAGTCTGAGGAGTCCGGGAGCGAGCCCCGTAAGCGCCTCGCCGTGCTGGACCCCGATGACTTCAGCGTCTAGCGGGGGGCGCCGCCTGAGAGCGGCACTGGGAGGTTGATGACCATAGCCGACGTGGTGGACAACATGCTTGCCAACTTCTCCGACCTGTTGGCCGAGGACGTTCCGTTCGCGCGGGAGAACCCCGAGAACTACGTGGCGTGGCGC
>JBIQJS010000184.1:0-3689 GCA_044507405.1 Rubrivivax sp.
CGTCGTAGCCGTCGTCGGTGGCCTCCATGTTGGCGAGGATGGAGTTGCTGTAGTTGCTCACCGCCTTGGCCTGCGTCATCGTGATGTTGACGTGGTGGCGGGTGTAGCTCGAGGTCTTCACGCGGATGCCACGCTTCAGGCCCTCTTCGCCCAGGTAGGCGCCCCAGGTCCAGGCGGCGACCATCAGGTGGATCTTGTTGCCCTTGGGGGAGACGCCCAGCTTTTCGGAGCCGATCCACACCAGCGGGCGGATGTAGCCGCTGGCCAGCTGGTTGGCACGCACCACCTCGAGCTGCGCCTGCATCACCTCCTCGAACGAGAACGGAATCTTCATGCGCAGGATCTTGGCGCTGTTGAACAGCCGCTCGGTGTGCTCGCGCAGGCGGAAGATGGCCGTGCCGTTGACCGTGTTGTAGGCGCGCACTCCCTCGAACGCGCCGCAGCCGTAGTGCAGCGTGTGGGTGAGCACGTGGATGCGGGCGTCGCGCCACTCGACGAGTTCGCCGTCCATCCAGATCTTGCCGTCGCGGTCTTCCATGGACATCTCGGTCCTCTTCAGCAGTCGTTGGGAAGGGGCGATTCTAAGGTTCGGGCCCCCGTCCGGCGCCCCGCCGCGCGCGGCGCGCGGGCGTGCTTCACGCCGGCGGCGAAGCGGCTTCGCCGGGCGCCGCCTCGTGGCGGCTGAAGCTCCAGCGGTCGAGCCGGGCGCCGGCCATCACCAGCGTGACGGTGACGTCGGCGTCGCTCCAGGCCCAGGTCTCGGGCGCCTCGGCCACGTGCCGGCCGAGGCTTCCCGCCATCGAGACGATCTGCATCATCGTCATGCCGCGCCTGAGCCGGGCGTTGAACGTCACGGCGTCGTCCACGCGGCCCACCGGCCGCTCGGCGGCGCGGCGCATCGCGCGCATCGCGCTGCTGAACTGCAGCAGCAGCCAGAACACCACCACCGTGGCGGCCAGCGCCACGCCGGGCCATCCATAACTCATCCAGCCTGCCGCGAAGGCGGCGGCCACCAGCATCCATCCGACGGTTCCATTCATCGGCGCGATGGTAGCGGCGGCTTCCCGCCGCCCCGCCGCGGCCGGCGCGGCGAACAGCCGGTGACAAGACCACACAGATCCGCCACAGACGGCCGCGGGATCGGCCGATAGGGTGCGCGGCTTCCCCCACGACACGACCGCAGGAAGCCTCCGCATGCGCCGCCACCTCCTCCCTCGCCCGGCATCGTTCGCCCTCGGCGCCTGCATCGCCGTCCTCGCCGCCGCATGCGGGGGTGGCGGCGATGCGGGCGACCCGGCCGCCGGGGAGGCGGAATCGCCGCCCGCCGCCGCGGACGGCACGCCGGCGGGCCCCTGCGCCGTGCCGCCCGCGGCCCAGGCGGCCGACACCTCGCGCCCGGACCGCGTCGTCGGCAACGGCAGCGCGGCGAGCTGCACCGCCGACGCCGTGGCCGATGCCGTCGCGCAGGGCGGCGTCATCACCTTCGACTGCGGCGCCGCGCCGGTCACCATCACTATGACGCGCACCGCCAAGGTCTTCAACGACAAGCCCGACGTGGTGCTCGACGGCGGCGGCAAGGTCACGCTCAGCGGCGGCGGGGTGCGCCGCATCCTCTACCAGAACACCTGCGACCCGGCGCAGGTGTGGACCAGCGCGCGCTGCGACCTGCAGGAGACGCCGCGCCTCACGGTGCAGCACCTCACGCTGGCCGATGGCGATTCGAGCGGCCAGCGCTACGGCCGCGACGACGTCGACGGCGGCGGCGCGATCTACGTGCGCGGCGGGCGGCTGAAGATCGTCGACACCCGCTTCCTGCGCAACCGCTGCGAGGCGGCGGGGCCGGACCTGGGCGGCGCGGCGGTGCGCGCCGTCGGCATGCCGGGCAGCGTGCCGGTGTACGTGGTGGGCAGCCGCTTCGGCGGCTCGGCGGCCGACGGCAACCAGTGCGCCAACGGCGCGGGCCTGAGCGGCCTCGGCGCGTCGTTCACCGTGATCAACAGCGTCTTCGGCCACAACCAGGCCACCGGCCGCGGCGCCAACCCGGCGCGCGCCGGCACGCCCGGCGGCGGCAGCGGCGGTGCGATCTACCAGGACGGCAACGGCATCCACCTGCGCCTGTGCGGCACGCACCTGCACGACAACCGCGCCAACGAAGGCGGCGGCGCCGTCTTCTTCGTGAGCAACGACCGCAGCGGCACGCTGTCCATCACCGATTCGCTGCTGGAGGCGAACGTGAGCGCCGGCTTCGAGACGGCGGGGCTGCCGGGCATCTTCAGCCTGGCGGCGAGCGGCCAGCCGGTGGTGGCGAACTCGATCCTGCGGCCCTGAGCCCGCCGCCGCGGCTACAGGCCGCGCGTCAGCTCGATGGCCTGCTCGATGCGCTCCACCGCATGGATGACGAGGCCCTCGATGGGCTTCTTCGGCGCGTTGGCCTTGGGCACCAGCGCCACGCTGAAGCCGAGCTTGGCGGCCTCCTTCAGCCGCTCCTGGCCGCGCGGCGCGGGGCGCACCTCGCCGGCCAGGCCCACCTCGCCGAAGGCGAAGAAGCCGCGCGGCAGCGGCCGCCCGCGCAGGCTGCTCTGCACCGCCAGCATCACCGCCAGGTCGGCCGCCGGCTCGGCGATGCGCACGCCGCCGACCGCGTTGATGAACACGTCCTGGTCGAAGCAGGCGATGCCGGCGTGGCGGTGCAGCACCGCCAGCATCATCGCCAGGCGGTCGCGGTCCAGGCCCACGGACAGGCGCCGCGGGCTCGGCCCGCCCGAATCGACCAGCGCCTGGATCTCCACCAGCATCGGCCGCGTGCCCTCCAGCGTGACCAGCACGCAGGAGCCCGGCACCGGCTCGCCGTGCGTGGACAGGAAGATCGCGCTCGGGTTGGCCACGCCCTTGAGCCCGCGCTCGGTCATCGCGAACACGCCGATCTCGTTGACCGCGCCGAAGCGGTTCTTGATCGCGCGCACCAGGCGAAAACTCGAATGCGTGTCGCCCTCGAAGTACAGCACCGTGTCGACGATGTGCTCCAGCACCCGCGGGCCGGCAAGCGCGCCTTCCTTGGTGACGTGGCCGACGAGCACGATGGTCGTGCCCGTGCTCTTGGCGATGCGCGTCAGATGCGCCGCACACTCGCGCACTTGCGCGACCGAGCCGGGAGCGGAGCTGAGCTGCTCGCTGTACACCGTCTGGATGGAGTCGATCACGCACACCGCGGGCTGCTCGGCCTCGAGCGTGGCGGTGATCTTCTCGAGCTGGATCTCGGCCAGCACCCGCACCCGGCTGCCGTCCAGCCCGAGGCGGCGCGAGCGCATCGCCACCTGCGAACCGCTTTCTTCGCCGGTGACATACAGCGCCTTCACCTGCCGCGACAGCGCATCGAGCGCCTGCAGCAACAAGGTGCTCTTGCCGATGCCCGGGTCGCCGCCGATGAGCACCACGCCGCCCTCGACGATGCCGCCGCCCAGCACCCGGTCGAGTTCGTCGATGCCCGTGGGCTGGCGCTCCACGTCGCGCGCCTCGATCTCCGACAGGGTGGCCACCGGCTGGCTCGCGTTGAGCCCGCGCGTGAGCGACTGCATGCGGTTCTTCGCCGGCGCGGCGGACTCGGCCACCGATTCGACCAGCGTGTTCCAGGCTTCGCAGTGCGGGCACTTGCCCAGCCAGCGCGGGCTGGTGCCCCCGCATTCGCTGCA
>JBIQJS010000185.1:0-3665 GCA_044507405.1 Rubrivivax sp.
ATGAGCGTCGCGTACTCGGCGAGGTGGCGCCGGCCGAGCTGCGCCACGCCGTCGATGGACACGCGCCCCTGCTCGGCCGCGTAGAGCCCGGCCAGCACGCGCAGCAGCGTGCTCTTGCCGCAGCCGCTCGGGCCGACGAGGGCGATGCGCTCGCCGCGGTTGAGCACGAGGTCCACGTCGTGCAGGCCACCCCGCTCGCTGGTGGCGTGGCGGTAGTGCAGGCCCTGCAGGTCGATGCGGTGCCAGGCCGCGCCGGGCGCGGCGCGCTCCGCCGAGGCCGCCTGCGGCGCCTGCCAGATCGGCTCGGCGCTCGCGAAGTCGGTCTGGGTGCGCGCCAGGTTCTGGTAGTTCGACGCCATCGCGCCCAGCACGCCGGCGGCCTGCTGCGCGTACTGGTAGATCATGAAGAGGCTGCCGATGAGGAGCGGCGCGCCGGAGCCCGCGCCGTTCGCCGACCAGGCGTAGACCACGACCAGGCCCCAGCTCAGTGAGACGGTGAGCACGTCCACGGCGCACCATTTCCACTCGTTGAGCACGATGGAGCGGCGCAGCGGCTCGAAGACAGCCGCGAGCCGGCTGTCGAGGAGCGTGCGCGTGGCCTGCTGCAGGCGCAGGCTGGCGATGGAGCCGATGTTGCCCACGAAGTCGAGCAGGCGCGCGGCATAGCCGCGCTGCGCCTGGTTCTCGCGCGCGGCCAGGTGCATCAGCGCGACGTCGAAGCGCACGATGCCCACCGCGATGGCGACGAAGCCGACCAGCGCCAGGCCGCCGGTGAGCGGCGACAGCAGCGCGAGCGCCGCCAGCGGCCCGGCCACGTTGATGAAGTTCTGCAGGTAGATGAACTGGCTCTCGGTGAAGCCCGACAGCGCCGCACTCGCCTGCCCCACGCGGTGCTGCAGGTCGCCGGAGTGGTGGCGCTCGTGCCAGTTGAGCGGGGCGCGCGTCAGGCGCTCGTAGAGCGCATCGGCCACGCTGCGGCGCACGCGCAGCGCCACCGAGCGCTCCATCACGCGCGCCGGCCCGTGGAAGACCCACACCGTCATCTGCAGGCCGAGGATGGACGCGATCCACAGGCCCGCACGGGCGAGCCCGGCCGGCCCGGCGACCTGGATGCTGTTGATCGCCTGCGCGGCCATCCACGGCATCGCGAGCTTGAGGAGCTGCGAGCCGCCCAGCATGGCGAGGGCGGCGACCATGCGTGTGCGCACCCCTTGCGCATGGCGCCACGCGTGGCGGTACAACTGCACGAGCGGGGTGGGCGCAACGACGGCGACGGACGACATGGGGGAACTGCGGCGACTCGGCGAGACGAGCCGAACCTGCACTCTAGGGCTCGCCTCGCCGGGCGCCCAGTCAGGGCCGCGCCACGGCGGCTGTCGGAAGATCCCTTACAGCGCGCGCGTTGCCGCACGGTGCCATCATCGGCGCATGCTCAAGACCCTGAAGGACCTCTTCGACAGCCTGCGCCCGCCCGAGCCGGCGGCCGACCCGGCCACGGCCGAGCACACGCTGCAGCTCGCCACCGCCGTGATGCTGGTGGAGGTGATGCGCGCCGACCCGAGCTTCCATGCCGGCGAGCGCGAGGCGGTGCTGGCCGGCCTGCGCGACAAGTTCGCGCTCTCCGCGGACGAGGCCGGGCGCCTGGCCGACCTCGCCGAAGACGCGGCCCGGCGCGCCACCGACCTCTACACGTTCACCTCCGCGATCAACGAACGCTTCGACATGCCGCAGAAGCTGCGCATGGTCGAGCACATGTGGCGCGTGGCGTATGCCGACGGCCAGCTGAGCGCGCACGAGCGCCACGTGCTGTGGCGCATCGCCGACCTGCTGCACGTGCCACAGGGCGCTTATGTGCACGCGCGCATGCGCGCCGAGAAGGAATCCGGCGTCGGCTGACGCCGCTCCGCCACGGCGACCCGCTCAGAACGGGTAGTGCCGCTCCGTCGTCTGCACCGTGATCCAGCGCAGCTCGGTGAACTCGGCCACGCCGGCCTTGCCGCCGAAGCGGCCGATGCCGCTGCCCTTCACGCCGCCGAAGGGCATCTGCGCCTCGTCGTGCACGGTCGGGCCGTTGACGTGGCAGATGCCGGCCTCGATGCGGCGCGCCACGTTGAAGGCGCGCGCGATGTCGCGCCCGAAGACGGCCGAGGACAGGCCGTACTCGTTGTCGTTGGCGCAGTCCACCGCGGCGTCGACGCCGTTCACCCGCACCACGCACTTCACCGGGCCGAAGGTCTCTTCGCGGTAGATGCGCATGGCCGGCGTCACGTGGTCGAGGATGGTTGCGGGCATGAGCGTGCTCTCCGCCTTGCCGCCGCACACCAGCTTGGCGCCCTTGGCGAGCGCGTCGTCGATGAGCGCGTTGCAGTGCTCCACCGTGCCCATGCCGACCACGCTGCCCAGCACCACCGGCTCGGGCTTGCGCGGGTCGCCCAGCGGCAGGCCGCGCGCCTTCTGCGCGAAGCGCGCGACGAAGTCGTCGGCGATCTTCTCGTCGACGATGATGCGCTCGGTCGACATGCAGATCTGGCCCGAGTTCATGAAGGCGCCGAAGGCGGCGGCGTTGACCGCCGCGTCGAGGTCGGCGTCGTCCAGCACCACCAGCGGCGCCTTGCCGCCGAGCTCGAGCACCGCGGGCTTGAGGTACTTGGCGCAGGTCTGGGCGATCAGCTTGCCCACGCGCGTGGAGCCGGTGAAGTTGACGCGCCGCACCGCCGGGTGCGCCACCATGGCTTCGACGATGCGCCCGGCGTCGGCCGGCGCGTTGGTGACGTAGTTGACGACGCCCGGGGGCAGGCCCGCTTCCTGGAACGACTCGACGATGAGCTGGTGCGTGCGCGGGCAGTTCTCGCTGCCCTTGAGCACCACCGTGTTGCCGCAGGCGAGCGGCGTGGCGACCGCGCGCACGCCCAGGATCACCGGCGCGTTCCACGGCGCGATGCCGAGCACGACACCCGCCGGCTGGCGCACGCCCATGGCGAGCGAGCCCGGCACGTCGCTCGGGATCACCTCGCCGCTGATCTGCGTGGTGAGCGAGGCGGCCTCGCGGATCATGCCGGCGGCCAGGTGCACGTTGAAGCCGGCCCACAGCGCCGTGGCGCCGGTCTCGGCGGCAATCGCCTCGATGAACTGCGGCGCCTTGGCGTCGAGCGCGTCGGCGGCCTTGAGCAGCAGCATGCGGCGCTCGCTCGGGCCCATCTGGCTCCAGGTCTTGAAGGCCTCGGCGGCGGCCTCGACGGCGGCCACCGCATCGGCTTCGCTCGCCGCGGGTGCGCGGGTGGCGACGCTGCCGTCGAGCGGGTTGCGGCGCTCGAAGGTCGCGCCCTTTTCGGCGGACACGGCCAGGCCGTTGATGAGCATGGACAGATCGGACATGGAGGACTCCTTGGCGGGTGAGGAATTCGTTGCAGCGGCCGGCGTGGTCTTGCCGAGGTAAGCCTGCCGCACGACGGAAGACCGCGCGAGCAGCGGGGCCGGGCCGCTGGCGACCAGCCGGCCGCGCTCGAGCACGTAGCCGCGGTCGGCGACGGCCAGGGCCTTGCGGACGTTCTGTTCGACCATCAGCACGGTGGTGCCCGCATCGGCGATGCGGCGTGCGATGGCCAGCAGCTCGTCGACCATGCGCGGCGCGAGGCCGAGCGAGGGCTCGTCGAGCATCAGCAGGC
>JBIQJS010000186.1:0-3655 GCA_044507405.1 Rubrivivax sp.
TGCCCGACGCCTTCCTGCGCCGCTGCTTCTTCCACTACATCAAGTTCCCCGACGCGGCCACGATGCAGCGCATCGTGGAAGTGCACTTCCCCAAGCTGCGCAAGGAGCTGCTCGCCGCGGCGCTGAAGAACTTCTACGACGTGCGCAACCTGCCGGGCCTCAAGAAGAAGCCGAGCACCTCGGAGCTGCTCGACTGGCTGAAGCTCCTGGTCGCCGAGGAGATCCCGCTCGAAGTGCTGCAAAGCAAGGACGACAAGGTCTCGGTGCCGCCGCTCGTGGGCGCGCTGCTCAAGAACGAGCAGGACGTCTCGCTCTTCGAGAAGCTCGTCTTCATGCAGCGGCACAACCGCTGACACCCCGTTCGGGCCGAGCCCGTCGAAGCCCGCTTGCGCGCCCCGCCCCTCGACAAGCCCAGGGCGAACGGAACTCTGCGATGAGCCTTGTCACGCCGATCACCCTGAAAGGCCAGCACGCGACGCTGGAGCCGCTCACGCTCGCCCACGAGGCCGAGGCCATCGAGGCCGTGCGCGACGGCGAGCTCTGGCGGCTCTGGTACACCAGCATCCCCACGCCCGAGCGCATGCGCGCCGAGATCGAGCGACGCCTCGCGCTGCAGGCGCAAGGCTCGATGCTGCCCTTCGCGGTGCGCGATGCCGAGGGCCGCATGGTCGGCATGACGACCTACATGCACATCGACGCGCCCAACCGCCGCGTCGAGATCGGCTCCACCTGGACGGCCAGGAGCGCCCAGCGCGGCCCGCTCAACACCGAGTGCAAGCTGATGCTGCTCACGCATGCCTTCGAGCAGCTCGGCTGCATCGCGGTCGAGTTCCGCACGCACTTCTTCAACCAGCAGAGCCGCCGCGCGATCGAGCGCCTGGGCGCCAAGCTCGACGGCATCCTGCGCAGCCACCAGATCGCGCCCAACGGCAGCCTGCGCGACACCTGCGTCTACAGCATCGTCGCCGCCGAATGGCCGGCGGTGCAGGCGCACCTGCGCTTCCAGCTCGACAAGCCGCGCTGAACGCGCGGCGCATGAGGCTCAGAGCGGCAGGCTGACCGCAAGCCCCACCCGGTGGTCGACCCAGCCGGGCCCTTCGGGCAGATGGCGCGCGCCGACATCGATGGACACGCGCCGCGGCACGATCCACCAGCGCGCGCCGACACGGTGCGACTCCGTCCCGAACTCCGTGCCGGCCCACTCCGCGAAGAGCACGCCCAGCTTGCTCGGCTTCCACACGCTGCTGAAGGTGGCACGGCTGCGCTGGATGTCGGTGCGCTCCAGACCCACGCTCGTGTGCAGCGCGAGCTGGCGGTGCAGGCGCACCAGGCCTCCGAAGGCCAAGGCGGCACGCTCCGCCTTGGGGCTGCCGGCGGCCTCACTGCCGCGCAGGCCCGACAGGTCCAGCCGCATCGCGGCCAGCAGCGGGGCGAGCCGGATGCCGGTGAGCGAGGTGAACTCCGCTTTCATCACGCTCGGGCCCACGTCGGTGGGCTTGGCGCGCGGCGCCTCCACATGCCAGCGGGCCGCCTCGGCCTTGCAGCGCAGGGCGAGGCCCGCCTCGTACTGCACCGGCGAGGCTTCGCCGAACGGGGTCACCGGGCACTCGGGCATGGCGCCGGCCGTGGCCGCGCCACAGGCGCCGAGCGCCAGCAGTGCGAGGAGTGGGTGCAGAGCCGCGGCCATGGTGGACGGATGATGCGCAAAGTGCGCACGCGCTGTCATCGCCCTTGCGCCGCTTTTGCGTGATCGAATTCGCGCGAACCGCGCTCATTCGCCACCTTCGTGCCGATTCCGCCCCAACGCCTTGGCGCGGTAGAGGGCGGCGTCGGCCCGCATGAGCAGGTCGTCGACGGTGTCGTTCGGGCCGCGCCAGGCCGCCACGCCGATGCTCACCGTCAGGCCGCACGCATCGCCGTTCCAGCTCCATCCGCGGCGCAGCAGCGCCTCGCGCAGGCGCTCGGCGGCACTGAGCGCCTCGGCCGCCGAGGTGCCGGGCAGGAGCGCGACGAATTCCTCGCCGCCGAAGCGGCCGACGCGGTCGACGTCGCGCATCTGCGCGCGCAGCACGCTGGCGAGGTGGCGCAGCGCATCGTCGCCGGCGGCGTGGCCGTGGCGGTCGTTGATGCTCTTGAAGTGATCGGCGTCGATCATCAGCACGGCAAATGGCCGGAAGTTGCGCACCGCGCGACGCGCCTCGTCGTGCACCAGCTCCTCGATCGTGCGGCGGTTGTAGAGGCCGGTGAGCCCGTCCGACCGCGAGAGCCGCTGCAGTTTCGCCATCAGGCGCACGCCCACCAGCGCAACGAGGCTGAGGTGGAACACGAGCCCCGTGACCAGGAAGACGATCGCCGAGCCGACGTTGAGCGAGGTGCTGGCCTCGAGCTCCGCCACCACCGTGCCGGGCGCGGCCACGGCGCGCGCGCCGCGCACGGCGAACACCAGCGCCCCGAGCAGCAGCGGCAACGCAAGCCAGCGCCCGTAGGGCAGGCCGAGCGTGCCGCGGGCGTAGCGGTCGGTGTACCAGGCGATCGCCGCGCAGGCGATCCCGATGGAAAACGACACGAAGGCCACCCTCACGGCGCCCAGGTCCGGGCGCGCGAGGCCCAGCCACGACACCACGGCCACGGCCGCCAGCACCAGGAGATAGGGCCACACCGGCACCGGCCGGCCGACGAAGTGCCGCACGCCGCGCTCCATGAGGAGGATGCCGCTCACCACGCAGAGGTTGGCCAGGGCCCGCAGGGGCTCGCTGCCGGTCTGCGCCGCCTCCACGAAGACCAGCAGCGACACGCCGGTCATCAGCGCCGAGGCCGCCCAGTGGGCCGCCGGGCGCCGTTCGAGCTCGAAGACCGCCGTGCCGATGGCCCAGCCGAAGGCCAGCACGAGCTGCTGGCAGCCCACCATCATGAACGCGATGTCGATGGCGGTCAGGTGGGACATGGAGCGTGGGGGACAGCCGGGCGGCGTCGATCCTTATAGCATTGGGACCCCCGGACCGGTAAGGTGGGTTTGCGCCCTCCCGCCGCCTGCCCTTCACCGAGAATCGCGCCATGCTGATCGACTTCTTCTACACCCTGCGGGCTGCCAAGCTCAAGGTCACGGTGCCCGAGTACCTGACCCTGCTCGAAGCGATCAAGGCCGGCGTGATCGACGACGACGCCGGGCCCACGGTGGACAAGTTCTATCACCTCGCCCGCGCGACGCTCGTGAAGGACGAGTCGCAGTACGACAAGTTCGACCGCGCCTTCGCCGCCTACTTCAAGGGCGTGGAGCTGCTGGCCGATTTCAGCCAGGACATCCCGCTCGACTGGCTGCGCAAGAAGATGGAGCTCGAGCTCAGCCCCGAGGAGAAGGCCGCCATCGAGAAGATGGGCTGGGACGAGCTGATGGAGACGCTCAAGAAGCGCTTCGAGGAGCAGAAGGAGCGCCACGAGGGCGGCAACAAGATGATCGGCACCGGCGGCACCTCGCCCTTCGGCGCCTATGGCTACAACCCGCAGGGCATCCGCATCGGGCAGGACAAGAGCCGCAACAAGAGCGCGGTCAAGGTGTGGGACCAGCGCCAGTTCAAGGACTACGACGACAGCCTCGAGCTCGGCACGCGCAACATCAAGGTCGCGCTGCGCCGCCTGCGCCGCTTCGCGCGCGAGG
>JBIQJS010000048.1:0-25466 GCA_044507405.1 Rubrivivax sp.
GGCCGCACCGGGCTGGCCCCCGGTTCTTCGCCGGGTGCGGTGGGCGGGCAGAATCCGCCGCTCATGCATCGCTACTCCTTTCGCCAGCTGCTGCTGGTCGCCTTCCTGCTGATCGCGGCCCTCCTGAGCGCGGCCTCGCTGCGCGGGCTCTTCACGCTGGAGCAGCTCCTGCGCCAGAGCGCCGAGGGCGCGCGGCGCGCGGTCGCGCACACGGCCGATGCGCAGCTGCTGGCCGAGCGCACGGTGGCGATGGAGCGCTCGGCGCGCCAGTACCTCGTGCTCGAAGACCCGGTGCTGCGCCAGCGCTTCGAGGAAGCCGGCCGCGATGCGCGCGACGCGTTGAAGCGCCTGGCCGACAACCTCGTCTCCGCCAACCTCGCGGCCGAGTGGAATGCGCACGAGTCGGGCATCGAGGCGCAGCTCAAGGGCACGCCCGCCGACCTGCGCGAGCGCGAGGGCGCGATCACCACGGCCTTCCGCGAACTCGAAGCCATCAACGACACCATCGCCAACCAGGTGCGCGTGACCACCGAGCAGCGCAACCAGGTGCTGATGGACGAGCTCGAAGCCGGCCGCGCCGAGCTCGGGCGACAGCTGCTGATCGCGATCGTGGTGGCCGTGGTGCTCGCCTTCATCTTCGGCCTGTGGTTCGCGCGGCCCTTGAAGCGGCTGGAGCAGGCGGTGATCGGCCTGGGCGAGAACCGGCTCGACCAGCCGATCGAGATCCGCGGGCCGTCCGACGTGCGGCTGCTCGGGCGACGACTGGAGTGGCTGCGGCTGCGCCTGGCCGAGCTCGATTCGGACAAGTCGCGCTTCCTGCGCCATGTGTCGCACGAGCTCAAGACGCCGCTGGCGGCGCTGCGCGAGGGCGTGTCGCTCCTGGAAGAGGGCGTGACGGGCACGCTCAGCGACGACCAGAAGGAAGTCGCGCGCATCCTGCGCCAGAACACCGTGCTGCTGCAGAGCCAGATCGAGGACCTGCTGCGCTTCAACGCCGCCGCGTTCGAGGCACGCAAGCTCGTGCGCCAGCGCGTGGAGCTCATCGGGCTGATCCAGGACCTGGTCTCGCGCCAGCGGCTGCAATGGCAGGCGCGGCAGCTCGCGGTCAAGGTCGAGGGCGGCGCGCTCTGGGCCGAGGTCGACCCCGACAAGCTGGGAACCGCGCTCGGCAACCTGCTCTCCAACGCGATCCGTTTCAGCCCCCCGGGCGCTACCATCCGCCTCCAGGTCTCCCGCGTGCCCGGCCGTGCCTGCATCGACATCGTGGACCAGGGCCCGGGTGTGGCGGCCGCCGACCGTGCGCGCGTCTTCGAGCCGTTCTACCGTGGCGAGCGACAGCCGAGCGACGCGGTGCGCGGCACCGGCATCGGCCTGTCCATCGTGCACGAGTACATCACCGCACACGGGGGTGTGGTCGAACTGCTGGACGACGGCCCCGGGGCTCACTTTCATATCGAATTGCCGCATGCGCGCTAAACCAGTCCTGAGCCTCGCCTCCAGCGTGATGGGTGCCCTGCTGCTGCAGGCCTGCATGGCGCCGCAGCCGGCGCCCACCCCCATGCCGCCGCCTCCGCCGCCGGCGCCGCCACAAGTGGTGGTCGTGCCCGCGCCGCCCTATCCCCCCGAGCCGGCCGACCTGGCCGCGCGCCGGCTGCTGGCCTACCACGAGCAGCTGCGCCAGCTCTCGGGCGCCGAGCTCGCCAACGAGATCAACCGGCTGAACGCCGCCGTGTCGGCCACGCCCACCGCCGCGCCGCCCGATGCCGTGCTGGAGCTGGCGCTGGCCCTTGCACAGCAGCACAACGGTGGCGACGTGGCACGTGCGATCGCGCTGCTGGAGCCCATCACCAGGTCGAGCGCGCCCGAACTCGCGCCCTGGCAGCCGCTCGCCCGCCTGCTGCTGGGCCGCGTGCTGGAACAGCGCCGCCTCGAAGATGCGCTCGCGCGCGAGGTCAACCGCAACCGCGACCAGCAGCGCACGCTGCAGCAGCTCAACGAGAAGCTGGAGGCGCTCAAGGCCATTGAGCGCAGCATGGCGAGCCGCCCCGCGCCCGCGCCGGCTCCGGCCGCGCCCGCACCCGCCACGCCTGCGCCGGCCCCCGCAGCGGCGCCCAGGGCGCCTTGACGCAGAGGGACGCATGGCGCAACTGCTGCTGGTCGATGACGACGCCGACCTGCTGAAGCTGCTGTCGATGCGGCTCTCCGCAGCGGGCCATCGCGTGACCGCTGTGGAGTCGGCCGAGGCTGCGCTCACGCAGCTCGCCGTCGCCCGCCCGCAGCTGGTGGTGAGCGACGTGCAGCTGCCCGGGCGCGACGGCCTCGCGCTCTTCGACGAGATCCACGCCCGCCACCCGGCGCTGCCGGTGATCCTGCTCACCGCGCACGGCACCATCCCGGACGCCGTGGACGCCACCGCGCGCGGCGTCTTCAGCTACCTCACCAAGCCCTTCGACGGCAAGGCGCTGCTCGACAAGGTGAACGAGGCGCTCGCCCTCGCGCCCCCGGCCGTCGAGGCCGCGACCGGCGACGAAGCCTGGCGCGAGGCCATCGTGAGCCGCTCCAACCGCATGGCCGAGGTGCTCGCCGAGGCCAAGATGGTGGCGGCGTCGGATGCCAGCATCCTGATCCGCGGCGAGAGCGGCAGCGGCAAGGAGCTGCTCGCGCAGGCCATCCACCGCGCCAGCCCGCGCGCCGGCAAGCCCTTCGTCGCGGTCAACTGCAGCGCCATCCCCGAGGCGCTGCTCGAATCCGAGCTCTTCGGCCATGTGAAGGGCTCCTTCACCGGCGCGGTGGCCAACCACACCGGCCTCTTCGTCACGGCCGACGGCGGCACGCTCTTCCTCGACGAGATCGGCGACATGCCGCCCGCCCTGCAGGTGAAGCTGCTGCGCGTGCTGCAGGAGCGCTCGGTGCGCCCGGTGGGCGCCACGCAGTCGGTGCCGGTGGACGTGCGCATCCTCTCGGCCACGCACCGCGACCTCGACGCGCTCATGGCGCAGGGGCAGTTCCGCGAAGACCTCTACTACCGGCTCAACGTCGTCACGCTGAACCTGCCCACGCTCGGCGAGCGGCGCGAGGACATCCCGCTCTTGGCCAACCACTTCCTCGCGCGGCTCGCGCAGAAGTACGGCAAGCGCATCACCGGATTCGCACCCGACGCGATGAAGGCGCTGGCCACCGCGCCGTGGCCGGGCAATGTGCGGCAGCTGCACAACGTGGTGGAGCAGGTCTGCGCGCTCACCACCACGCCGCTCATCCCGCTGACCCTCGTGCAGCGCGCGCAACGCGTGCCCAGCGTGGAAGTGCTCACCTATGCGCAGGCGCGGGAGCGCTTCGAGCGCGACTACCTGGTGGGCCTGCTCAAGCTCACCGATGGCAATGCGGCCGACGCCGCGCGCCTGGCCGACCGCAACCGCACCGAGTTCTACCGGCTGCTGCAGCGGCACGGGCTGACCCCGGGTCAGTTCAGGGCCGACCCGCGCGGCGAGCCGCCTGTCGCTGACTAGAGACAGCGTCTCAGGTCAAGCAAATCAACGACTTACGGCGCTTGCCGTGCAGAGTTGTCGCTCTTCGGCGACAGAAATCGGGGTCTGCGAGCGCTTTTCGGCTGCCGAAGCCGGGGCGTGGCGCCGATGGTGCTCCAAGTCATTGATACCAAACGACTTTTTCGCTTGGCACAGGCGTTGCCCAAGGAGACCGTGTGGCCCCGTCGTGGGCCGCGTGTTTTCTTGTGACGCCCGTAGCCCTTGTTCATCGCCCTCACACTTTTCAACCCGGCCGCGCCCAGCCTTCGCCGCACGGCGACACGTGCGTTGCTGGCCTTTGCGCTCGCGGTCCTGTGCGTCTGGGACGCCCGCGCCTTCGGCTTCGACGACGTGGCCGAGCGCGCCCGCCAGCTGGCCGCCAAGCCCTACGCCGCGCCCAAGGTGGCGCTGCCCGACGAACTCAGGAACCTCGACTACGACGGCTACCGCGACATCCGCTTCAACCCCGAGCGGGCGCTGTGGCGCAAGGAGCAGCTGCCGTTCGAGGTGATGTTCTTCCACCTCGGCAAGTTCCAGACGCTGCCGGTCAAGATCCACGAGGTCACGGCGCAGGGCGCGCGCCCGATTCCCTTCGACCGCCGCGACTTCGACTACGGCCGCAACAAGCTCAACCCGGCCAGGTGGGGTGACCTCGGCTACGCGGGCTTTCGCGTCCACTACGCGCTCAACAACCCGGCCTACAAGGACGAGCTCGTCGTCTTCCTCGGCGCGAGCTACTTCCGCGCGCTCGGCAAGGGCCAGCACTACGGCCTCTCCGCACGCGGCCTGGCGATCGACACCGTGGGCGGCTCGGGCGAGGAGTTCCCGCGCTTCTCGGAGTTCTGGATCGAGCGGCCGGCGCCTGGCGCCACCTCGCTCACGATCCACGCGCTGCTCGACTCGCCGCGCGCCACCGGCGCCTACCGCTTCGTGCTGCGACCGGGCGAGAACACGGTGGCCGACGTGCAGGCGCGGCTCTTCCTGCGTGCGGGCGTGGCCACGCTCGGCCTCGCACCGCTCACGAGCATGTTCCACCATGGCGAGAACACGCCGCGCGTGGCCGACTTCCGGCCCGAGGTGCACGACTCCGACGGCCTGATGGTCGCGAGCGGCGACGGCCGGGGCGGCGTCGAGTGGCTGTGGCGCCCGCTCATCAACCCCAAGCGCACGCTCGTGACCTCGTTCGCGAGCCGCGAGCTCAAGGGCTTCGGCCTCATGCAGCGCGACCGCGCGTATGCCAACTACGAGGACACCGAGGCGCAGTACGAGCAGCGCCCGAGCGCCTGGGTGGAGCCGGTGGGCGCGTGGGGCCCGGGCCGCGTGGAGCTGATGCTGCTGCACGCGCCCGACGAGACCGACGACAACGTGGTCGCCTACTGGGTGCCCGAGCGGGCCCCCGCGCCCGGCCAGCCGCTCGACCTGAGCTACCGCCTGCACCTGCAGGGCGAGCAGCAGACGCGCCCGCCCAACGGCTGGGCGGTGCAGAGCCGCCTCGGCCATGGCTTCGTCGCCCGCGACAAGAAGCGCGACCCGCACGAGCAGCACTACGTCGTCGATTTCGACGGCCCCGCACTGCGCGCACTGCCCCCCGACGCGACCGTGAAGGCGGTCGTCACCGGCAACGACAACGCCCGCATCCTCGAACGCAACGCCTGGCGCAACCCCGCCACCGGCACCTGGCGCATGACCGTGCGCCTCACCCGCCCGAACCCCGCGCAACCCGCGGAGCTGAGGGCCTTCCTCCAACACGGCGAACACGCCCTGACCGAAACATGGACCAACATCATCCAACCCGAGTGAGTGCCGCGTCGTCGATCCATGGGCCGAGCACGCCGCCCATCTGCCGCGGCTCCATGGTGCCCACGCCCTGGCGGGGTTTCCTGAAAGGCATCGCCGACGTGCTGGCCGGTCGTCCGCGACCGGGGCCCGGGCGGCGTGGTGCGGAGCAGCCCTGGGAGGCGGTGGCCGTGCGGCGCCGGCGCGTGCTGATGGCGCTCGTGGTGCTCTCCGCCGCGGGGGCGACCGCACTCCTGTCCAACGTGCTGCCCGAGGGCGGCGCGGTGTGGCTGCGCAACCTGCAGATCGGCCTGTACGCGCTGCTCTTCGCCTGGGTGTCGGCGGGCTTCTACACCGCGATGATGGGCTTCTGGGTGCTGTGGCGCGGCGATCCGCATGCGATGTCGGCCGCCTCGGTGGGCCACACGCCCATCCACCGCGAGGCGCGCACCGCGATCATCATGCCCATCTGCAACGAGCAGGTGAGCACCGTCTTCGCCGGCCTGCGCGCGACCTGCGAGTCGCTCGCTGCGACCGGCGCTTCGAGCCTGTTCGACGTCTACGTGCTGTCGGACACCAGCGACCCTGAAATCCGCGCGGCCGAGCTGGCCGCCTGGGGCCGGCTGCGCCACGAGTGCGGCTCGGCGGGTCGCATCTACTACCGCTGGCGCCAGCGCCGCACCAAGCGCAAGGCCGGCAACGTGGCCGACTTCTGCCGCCGCTTCGGCCGCAACTACCGCTACATGGTGGTGCTCGACGCCGACAGCGTGATGAGCGGCGATTGCCTGGTCAAGCTCGTGCGCCTGATGGAAGCCAACCCGACCGCGGGCATCCTGCAGACCGCGCCGCAGGCCTGCGGCCTCGACACCCTGCATGCGCGCTCGCAGCAGTTCGCCGGGCGCGTGGCCGGGCGGCTCTTCACCGCCGGCATGCAGTACTGGCAGCTGGGCGAATCGCACTACTGGGGGCACAACGCGATCATCCGCGTCGAGCCCTTCATGAAGCACTGCGCGCTCGCGCCGCTGCCGGGCCACGGCGGGCTCTCGGGCGAGATCCTCTCGCACGACTTCGTCGAGGCCGCGCTCATGCGCCGCGCCGGCTACCACGTGTGGCTGGTGCACGACCTGCACGGCAGCTACGAGCAGCAGCCGCCCAACCTCATGGAAGAGCTGCAGCGCGACCGCCGCTGGTGCCAGGGCAACCTGCAGAACGCCCGCCTCATCGCCGAGCCCGGCCTGCACCCGGTGCACCGCGCCATGCTCTTCACCGGCGCGATGGCCTACCTGTCGGCGCCGCTGTGGATGGCCTTCGTGCTGCTCGGCGTGGCCCTGTGGACGCTCGGCGACCGCACGCTCTTCAACCTGCACGAGGTGCTGCCGTCCGAAGTGGCCGCGCTGTGGCTCGCCACCGCACTGATGCTGGTCCTGCCGCGCGCGATGGGCGTGATCTCGATCGTGATGAACCGGCAGCAGCACCGCTACGGCGGCACCTCCGCGCTCGTGCGCGGGGCGCTGATCGAAGGGGGCCTGTCGGTGCTGCAGGCGCCGGTGCGCATGGTGGCGCACACGCTCTTCGTCGTGGTGGCGCTCACCGGCCTCAAGCTCGACTGGAAGTCGCCCCCGCGCGAAGCCAACGACATCGGCTGGCACGACGCGCTGCGCCGCTTCGGCAGCATCAGCCTCGCGGTGCTCGCCGTGGCCTCGGTGCTGCTGTGGCTGCAGCCGCAGGCGGCGCTCTGGCTCATGCCCATGGGCCTGCCGCTGCTGCTCGCGGTGCCGCTCACGGTGATGACGAGCCGCTCGTCCATCGGCCAGCGCCTGCTCGCCAACCGCCTGCTGCTCACGCCCGAAGAGCACAGCGCACCGCAGGTGCTGCGGCGCGCCTGGGCGCATGCGCGCCGCACCGGCCGTGCGCTCAGGTGGCGCGATGCGCTGTCCGACCCGTGGCTCTTCGACGTGGTGCGCGCCGCCATGGGCCCGCGCAACACCACCTGGGGCAGCCGCGGCAAGGCCCGCAAGCTCATGGTGCGCGGCCTGCTCGTCGACCAGGACACCGAGCGCCTGAGCCCGGCCGACCGCATGCGCCTGCTCAGCGAGCCGCAGAGCTTCGTGCGCGTGCGCGACCAACTCGCCGCCAACGCCAACCAGATGCGCGCGAGCTGGCGCGACGGCGATGCGCAGGCGATGGCGCGGCTGAGCGCCTGAGCGAGCTCAGGCGGCGGCCTGCCGCGCCGCGCGCGGCGTGCCCGGGTAGTGGCGGCCCCAGGCGCGGCGCAGTTGCAGGTCGGAGCTGAAGCCGGCCACCTCGGCCGCCCGCGTGACGCTCGCGCCGCGCTGCAGGGCCTGCCGGGCACGCTCCAGGCGGATCTTCTCCACGTAGGCCATGGGCGACACCGTCGCGTGTTCGGCGAAGAGCCGCAAGAGATGCCGGCTCGTCACGTGCGCAGCGTCGGCCAGCGTGTCCAGCGTCCAGTCGGCGGCGGGCCGCTCGCACACCGCGTCCTGTGCGCGGTGCAGCGCCGGGTGCAGATGGTGCCGGTGTGCCAGCAGCGGCGAGAGCTCCGGGTCCTGCGGCGTGCGGCGCAGGTAGACCACCATGGTCTTGGCCACCGCCGCGGCGAGTGCATCGCCGCAGGTTTCGGCGATGAGGTGCAGCGCGAGGTCGATGCCGGCGGTCACGCCCGCACTCGACGCCACCGTGCCGTCGACGACGAACACGCGGTTGTCCACCACCTCGGCGGCCGGCGCGAGCGTGCGCAGCATGTCCAGGTAGTCGTGGTGGGTGGTGCAGCGCCGGTGGTCGAGCAGGCCGGCGCGCGCGGCCATCAGCGTGCCGGCGCACACCGTGAGCAGCCGGTGCGGCGTGCCGGGCGCGGCGAGCAGCGGCCGCATGTGGCGCTGCAGCCAGGTGATGGTCGTGCGTGTGGCCGCATCGGGCACCTGCAGCGTGTCGCTGCTCTGGCCCACGAGCAGCAGCCAGGTCGGCGCCGCGAGCGTCGTGGGCAGCGGCTCCAGGTTTGCGAGCGGCAGGCCCACCGAGGTGACGGCGTGCGCGCGTGGGCCGGTGTAGCGCAGGCGGAAGCGCGGCGCGTCGCCCTGGCGCTCCAGCTGCTGGTTGGCGAGGCGAAACGCTTCCGCCGGGCCGGCCACGTCGAGCAGCAGGCTGCGTGGCGGCACGACCATCAGCACGTCGATGAGCGGCTCAGTGCGCACGCGCCAGCGCCTCCTCCACGCTGCAGATGGTGGCGAAGCGGCCGTTGAGCACGGCTGCGGTGCGGGCCACGATGTCGGCCGCTCGGAAGGTGCTGCCGTCGAGGTGCTGGAGGTCGAAGGTGAGCGTGGCTTCGGGCACGTAGTCCACCGCGTAGCCTTCGTCGTGCGCGTGGCGCGTGGTGGTCTCGCAGCACTGCTCGCTGCGGATGCCGCTCACGATCAGGCGGCGGATGCCGCGCTGCGTGAGCCACACCGGCAACCCCGTGCCCACGAGCGCGCTGTGGCGGTGCTTGTGGAACTCGGCCGCCGCCTCGTAGGGCGCGAGTCCTTCGAGCGGGCGCACATGGCCCGAGGCGAGCGAGAAGGCCTCGTCGTCGTCCACGTGCAGGATGCGCACGATGGGCACGCCGCGCGCGGCGCAGCCGTCGATGAGCGCGTTGGTGCGCGCGAGGAAGGCCGCCAGGTGCTCGTCCTGCCAGTAGGGGCGGTGGCGGAAGGATTCCTGGATGTCGATCACGAGCAGGGCGGCGTCCATCAGCGCGCCTCCGGGGCGATGCCTTCGAGCTGCGCGACGAGCTGCGCATGCGCAGCCAGGTCCACCGGCCGGTGCTTCAGCTTCGTCGTGGCGGGGTAGGCGCCGAGGTGGTTGCCGCCGCGGCGGTCGTGTGCCGGGCGGATGGGCCGCGGGCTGAAATTGCCGCCGCAGTTGGGGCAGATGCCCTGCAGCAGGCCGGTCGCGCAGTCGCGGCAGTAGGTGCATTCGAAGCTGCAGATCATGGCGTCGGTCGCTGCAGGCGGCAGGGCCTTGGCGCAGTGTTCGCAGCAGGGGCGCAGTTCGAGCATGTCGGGCTCCGGTGTGGTGATGCCCGCAAGCGTAGGCGTGATCGGTCAGATCCGCCGCCGCAGTGCCCGACGAGTATCGATCAATTCCGGACAGCGGTGAGGCCCGCCACCGCCTGCCCGGCCGCGTCCATCGCCTGCACCAGCACGCGCGACTTCCAGGCCGCGGTGTCGGTGTAGAAGGCCTCGCGCAGGCGCTGCTTGATGCGCGGGCCGTGTGTCGGGCGGTGCTCGGGGTGGTTCTCCAGCCACTGCTCGGCGCGCAGCGCCTGCAGGGTCTTGAAGAGGGGCTGCGTGCCGTATTCGAGCGCGATGCCGGTGTACTCGGCCTGCGGGCACTCCTCGAGCGCGCTGATCCACAACATGCCGGTGATGGGCGCCGAGGTGGAGCTGCCGTCGTGGATGGAGGTGACCTTCGGGCCCCACCAGCGGCGCACGCGCGCCAGCATGGCGTCGTCGCGTGGGCCGGCGTAGATGCGTTCACCCACGCCGCTCCTGCCGAGCCCGGTGTGCAGGTCGATCCACGCGAGCCGCTCGGCACGGCGGCCCTCGTCGCGCAGCACGCGGCGCAGTGCGAGGTGGCTCCAGGTCGGCTCCACGCCTCCGTAGAAGAGCCCGCTCGGGTGCGTGTACTGGCCGACCGAGACGGCTGCCTGCAGGGCCCGCACGCCGCGCGTCACGAGGAAGCGCAGGAGCGCTGCGTTGTCGCGCCAGCGCGGTGGCCAGGTCTCGGGCACCAGCAGGTGCGCGATCTCGTCGTAGGCCGGGTTGCGCGGCAGCGGCTGCGTGAAATCCTGGAAGTTGCGGTTGAGGTCGACGTTCTCGTGCGTGACGCGGCGCCACCACGAGAAGCCCCAGGGGTTGAGCGCATGCAGGTAGACCACCGCGACCCCGGCCTCGCGCACCCGCGTGCGCCAGCGCTCGTCCTGCAGCATGGCGATCTGGATGCCCGAGCCGCAGTAGCCCTCGATGCCGTGGCAGCCGCTGCTCACGAGCAGCACCCGCGTGGCGTCGGGCGGGCCGTCGCGCACCACGTCGAGCGCGAGCTTCTCGCCGTCACGCCCGCGCAGCGGGTGCAGCTCGCTGCGCACCGGCAGGCCGGCCGAGCGGGCGGCCTGGAGAAACTTCGCGCGCGCGGCGGCGTAGGTGGGCGAGTAGGGGTCGGCGAGCCGGTGGGGCATCGGGCGCGATCAGGCCCGCGGCGTGGCCAGCCACTTGCGCGCGAGCCGCACCCACAGCGTCGCGCCGAGCGGGATCAGCTCGTCGTTGAAGTCGTAGCTCGGGTTGTGCAGCATGCAGGGCCCGAGGCCGTGGCCGCCGATGCGGTGGCTGCCGTCGCCGTTGCCGATCAGGAAGTAGCAGCCGGGCTTTTCCTGCAGGAAGTAGCTGAAGTCTTCCGCGCCCATGGTGGGCTCGAACTCCTCCACGTTTTCGGCGCCCACGACCTCGGCCATCACCTCGCGGACGAAGGCGGTCTCGGCCGGGTGGTTGATGGTGGGCGGGTAGTTGCGCACGAACTCGAACTCGCACTCGGCGCCATGCGCCGCGCAGGTGTGCTCGGCGACGGCGCGCATGCGCTCTTCGAAAAGATCGAGCAGCTCCAGCGTGAAGGTGCGCACCGTGCCCTGCATCTCGCAGCTGTCGGGCACCACGTTGGTCGCCTCGCCGGTGTGGATCATGGTCACGGAGATGACGCCCGGGTCGATGGGCCGCTTGTTGCGCGCGACGATGGTCTGGAAGGCCTGCACGATCTGGCAGGCCACCGGCACCGGGTCGATGCCCAGGTGCGGCATGGCCGCATGCGCGCCCTTGCCGCGGATGGTGATCCTGAATTCGTTGCTGCTGGCGAAGCACGGCCCGTTCTTCACCGCGAAGTGGCCGACCGGCATGCCGGGCCAGTTGTGCGCGCCGAAGATGGCTTCCATGGGGAAGCGCTCGAAGAGACCGTCCTTGATCATCTCGCGCGCGCCGCCGCCGCCTTCTTCGGCCGGCTGGAAGATGAGGTAGACGGTGCCGTCGAAATCGCGGTTCTGCTCAGCCGAGAAATGCTTGGCGGCGGCCAGCAGCATGGCGGTGTGGCCGTCGTGGCCGCAGGCGTGCATGCGCCCCGGGTGCTGGCTCGCGTGCGGGAAGGTGTTGTGCTCGGTGATGGGCAGGGCGTCGATGTCGGCGCGCAGGCCCACCGCGCGCGGGCTGCTGCCGGCCGTGCCCTTGACGATGCCGACCACGCCCGTGGTGCCCAGCCCCCGGTGGATCGGGATGCCCCAGTCGGTGAGCGTCTTGGCGATGAGGTCGGCGGTGCGCTTTTCCTCGAAGCACAGCTCCGGGTGGGCGTGCAGGTCGCGGCGCAGGGCGGTGACGGCGGCGGCGTCGGCCAGGATGGATTCGATGAGTTGCATGGGATCGCTCCAGGCTCCAGGGGGGTGCCGGCCAGTTTAGCGGCGAGGTTTTTCCCTGTGGGCGGCTTGTGCAATAGTGGCCGGCATGACCGTCCGCATCGTCCACGCCGCCTGTCCGCACGACTGCCCCGACACCTGCGCCATCCGCGTCACCGTCGAAGACGGCCGCGCGGTCAAGGTGCAGGGCGACCCGGACCATCCGCCCACCCACGGCGCGCTGTGCACCAAGGTCTCGCGCTACCCGGAGCGCACCTACCACCCCGAGCGGGTGCTGCACCCCATGAGGCGCGTGGGCCCCAAGGGCAGCGGGCAGTTCGTGCGCGTGACGTGGGACGAAGCGCTCAGCGACATCTCCGCGCGCCTCAAGGCCATCGCCGCGCGCGCGCCCGAGGCCATCGTGCCCTACAGCTACGCCGGCACCATGGGCCTGCTGCAGGGCGAGAGCATGGACCGGCGCTTCTTCCACAAGCTCGGCGCCTCGCTGCTCGACCGCACCATCTGCGCCTCGGCCGGTGGTGACGCGCTCGCCGCCACCTATGGCGGCAAGGTGGGCATGCACCTGGAGCACTACGCCGCGAGCCGCCTCATCCTCATCTGGGGCAGTAACTCGATCGCGAGCAACCTGCACTTCTGGACCTTTGCCCAGCAGGCCAAGCGTGCCGGCGCCAGGCTGATCTGCATCGACCCGCGCAAGACCGAGACCGCCGACAAGTGCCACCAGCACATCGCGCTGCTGCCGGGCACCGACGGCGCACTCGCGCTGGGCCTGATGCACGAGCTGATCGTCCACGACTGGCTCGACCACGACTACATCGAGCGCCACACCGAGGGCTGGCCCCAGCTGCGCGAGCGCGCCTTGCAGTGGCCGCCCGAGCGTGCGGCCGAGGTCTGCGGCATCACGGCAGACGAGGTGCGCGGCCTGGCGCGCGACTACGCGACCACGAAACCTGCCGCGATCCGCCTCAACTACGGCATGCAGCGCGTGCGCGGCGGCGGCAATGCGGCGCGGCTGATCGCGATCCTGCCGTGCCTCATCGGCGCCTGGCGTCATCCGGCGGGCGGTCTGCTGCTCTCGGCATCGGGCTGGTTCCAGCGGGATGGGATGCACCTGCAGCACCCCGAGCTCATGCCCACGCCGCGGCCGCGCATCATCAACATGAGCACCATCGGCGATGCGCTGCTGGCCGAGAGCTCGCCGGCATTCGGCCCCAAGATCGAGGCGCTCGTGGTCTACAACAGCAACCCGGTCGCCGTGGCGCCCGAGTCGCCCAAGGTGGTGCGGGGCTTCCGGCGCGACGACCTCTACACGGTGGTGCTCGAGCACTTCATGACCGACACCGCCGACCACGCCGACATCGTGCTGCCCGCCACCACGCAGCTCGAGCACCTGGACGTGCACACGAGCTACGGCCACACCTACGCGATGCTCAACGAGCCCGCGATCGCGCCGCTCGGCGAGGCCAAGCCCAACACGCAGATCTTCCGCGAGCTCGCCGCGCGCATGGACTACACGGAGCCGTGCTTCCGCGAGAGCGACGAGTCCATCGCCCGCCGCGCGTTGAAGGGCGTGGACTTCGAGACGCTGCGCGCGGTGGGCTGGGTCAAGCTGCCGCTGCCCGAGGCGCCCTTCGCCGAGGGCGGCTTTCCCACGCCCACCGGCAAGTGCATGATCGACGCGCCCGGTCTCGGGGTGCCCGACCACGTGCCCAACTACGAATCGGTGCAGTCGTCGCCCGAGCTCGCGCGGCGCTTCCCGCTGGCCATGATCTCGCCGCCGGCGCGCAACTTCCTCAACTCCAGCTTCGTCAATGTGCAGAGCCTGCGCGACATCGAAGGCGAGCCCGTGCTCGAGATGCATGCGCAGGATGCCGCCTCGCGCGGCCTGCAGGGCGGCGAGATGGTGCGCGTCTACAACGAGCGCGGCGAGTACCGCTGCCGCCTGGCGGTGAGCCCGCGCGCGCGGCCCGGCGTGGTCAATGGGCTGGGCATCTGGTGGCGCAAGCTCGGGCCGTCGGGCACCAACGTCAACGAAGTCACGCACCAGCAGCTCACCGACATCGGCCGCGCGCCGACGTTCTACGACTGCCTGGTGGACGTGCGCGCGGCTTGAAGCGGCGCTGGCTGCTGATGGGTCTGGCGAGCCTTGCAGGCACCGCGGCGCTCGCCGCGGCCACCGTGTGCCTCACCGCCGGCTGCAGCACGATCGGCTACTACGCGCAGGCGGCGGGCGGGCATCTCTCCTTGCTGAACCGGGCCCGGCCGGTGCCCGAGGTGCTGGCCGACGAGGCCACCCCCGCGCACATCCGTGAGCGCCTGGCGCTCAGCCAGCGCATGCGCGATTTCGCCGTGCAGGAGCTCAAGCTGCCCGACAACGCGAGCTACCGTCGCTACGCCGACCTCGGCCGCAACGCTGCGGTCTACAACGTGGTCGCGGCGCCCGAACTGAGCCTCACGCTCAAGACCTGGTGCTTCCCGGTGGTGGGCTGCGTGGGCTACCGCGGCTACTACGACAGGGCCGCGGCGGAGGCGCTCGCCGCCGAGCTGCGCAAGCAAGGCCTGGAGGCCACCGTGCAGGCGATCCCGGCGTACTCCACGCTCGGCAAGGTGCCCGGCGACTACTTCGCCGACCCCTTGCTCAACACCTTCGTGCGCTGGTCGGAGGGCGACCTCGCGCGGCTCATCTTCCATGAGCTTGCGCACCAGGTCGTCTATGCCCGGGGCGACACCATGTTCAACGAATCGTTTGCGACCGCCGTCGAGCGCATCGGGGCCGGGCGCTGGATGCAGCAGCATGCGGGCGAGGCCGCGCGCGCCGCACTGGCGCAGGCCGACCAGCGGCGGCAGGACTTCCGGCGCCTGGCGCTCCAGGCGCGTGCCGACCTGGAGGCGATCTACCGTGACGCGACGACGAGCGTGGAGGAAAAGCGGGCCGCCAAGGCCGAGCGCTTCGCGCGGCTGCGTGCCGACCATGCGGCGCTGAAGGCGGGACCGTGGCAGGGCTGGGCGGGTTACGACCTGTGGTTCGCCAACGCGAACAATGCATCGCTCGGCGTGCTGGCGGCCTACAACGAGCTCGTGCCGCTGTTCGAGCGCCTGTATGAGCGCGAGGGCCGCGACTTCGATCGTTTCTATGCCGAAGTGCGGCGGCTGGCGGAGCTGCCGCACGCCGAGCGGCGTGCGGCGCTCGCGCGCTGATGCGCGCGGCTTACTTGAGCGATTCGATCAGGTCGATGTAGGCCTGCATCGCCTCTTCCTGCGACTTGCCCTTGACCGAAGCCCAGGCGTCGTACTTGGCACGGTCCACCATCGCGGTGAAGCCGGGGCGCTCGCCCTGCACGTCGCCCACGCTGCCCTGCTTGTAGAGCGCGTAGAGCTGCAGCAGCGTCATGTTGTCGGGCCGCTCGGGCAGGTTCTTCGAGTCGTCGCGGGCCTTCTCGAAACGGGTTTGCAGGTCGGACATGGCGGTCTCCTGGGAGTTGTCGGGGTGAGGGGGCGCATGTTACCCAGCCTCATCCCCGCGGCGAGCAGGCCGCCGCCAGCCCCGCATACACCTTGGGCAGCGGCGCAGCGTAGTCGCCGAGCTTGCTGGTGCGCAGCCCCAGGCTCACCAGCGATTCGGCGAGCTTGACGGCGGCCGCCACGCCATCGACCACCGGCACGCCGAGCTCGGCCTGCAGCCGCTGGCAGAGGTCGGCCATCCCGGCGCAGCCGAGCACGATCGCGCCGGAGCGGTCGCGTGCGAGCGCCTCGCGTGCGCTCGCGAGGATGCGCGCGTAGGCGTCGCTCGCCGGATCGTCGAGCTCCAGCACCGCGATGTCGGTGCCGTGGATGCCGCGGCAGCGCCGCTCGAAGCCGTACTGCAGCACCAGGTGTTCGGCGATCACCACGGTGCGGGTGAGCGTGGTCACCACCGAGAAGCCGGTGGCCAGCATCGAGGCCGCGTGGAACGCCGCCTCGGCGATGCCGAGCACGGGGCCGCGGGCGAGCTCGCGCGCGGCGTGCAGGCCGGGGTCGCCGAAGCAGGCGATGACGTAGGCGTCGGCCCCCGCCGCCTCGCCCGCGCGCACCTGCTCGGTCACGCCGGCGGCACCCCACACGTCATCGTGATGGCCTTCGATCGACGGCGCGCCGAAGCTCGGCTGCACCGCCTCGATGAGCGTGCCGGGCGCCGCCACGGCGCGTGCGGCCTCGCCGATCTTGGCCGTCATGGCGGCGGTGGTGTTGGGATTGATGACGCGGATCTTCATGGTGACGAGGGCTGGGTGGCTTCGGAGAGCCCGCGACGCTTTGTATACAAAGTGCGCGGGGGGCAGCACCCCATCGAGCAAGAGCTGCGCCCGCGTTTGCAGCGCCCCTGCCCCAAAGCCGTGCAGGACCGCATGGCACATGCATTGCATACAGGCGCCGCCATGAAGCCCGTGCTCGATTCGTCGGTGGTGCTGACCGCGCTCGTCAAGCGTTATGGCGACACCGTGGCGGTGGACGGCATCGACCTCACCATCCCGTCGGGCAGCTACTGCTGCCTGCTCGGGCCGTCGGGCTGCGGCAAGACCTCCACGCTGCGCATGATCGCTGGCCACGAGATGGCGAGCGACGGGCAGATCCTGCTGGGCAACAAGTACATCACCCACTCGCCGGCCGCCGAGCGCGGCACCGCGATGATGTTCCAGAGCTACGCGCTCTTCCCGCACCTCCCGGTGCTCGACAACGTCGCCTTCAGCTGGAAGATGCGCGGCCGCTCGCGCGCCGAGCGGCATGCACGCGCAAAGGAGCTGCTCGCGCTCGTCTCGATGACGCCCTACCTGGGCCGCCTGCCGAGCGAGCTCTCGGGCGGCCAGCAGCAGCGCGTGGCGCTGGCGCGCGCGCTCATGACCGAGCCGCGCGTGCTGCTGCTCGACGAGCCGCTCTCGGCGCTCGATCCCTTCCTGCGCGTGCAGATGCGCGCCGAGCTCAAGCGCTGGCAGCGGGAGCTCGGCTTCACCTTCGTGCACGTCACGCACTCGCAAGAGGAGGCGATGGCGCTGGCCGACCAGGTGGTGGTGATGAACCACGGCCGCATCGAGCAGACCGGCTCGCCGCGCGAGGTGTTCAACGCGCCGCGCTCGGAGTTCGTCGCCCGCTTCATGGGCGCGCACAACGTGATCTCGACCGACGTCGGCTCGATCGCGGTGCGCGCCGACCGCATGCAGCTCGCGCGCGCATCGACCGACGCCACGCGTCCCGCCACCGTGAAGGCCATCGAGTACCAGGGCACCCATGTGCAGGTGAGCCTCGCGCCGCACGGCGCGGCCATCCCGTCGCAATGGACCGCCACGCTCCCCGATGCCGCCTTCGACGCCGCGCCCTGGCAGCCCGGCGACACCGCGCACGTCTCGTGGCCGCCGGCCGCGGCCCATGCGCTGCAGGCCTGCGCCGCCTGAGCTTTCTCCTTCCAACCACGACCCAGGAGCCCGACCATGTCCGACATCCACGATCCGAACGCCCAGCCCGACGCGAGCCGCCGCACCCTGCTGAAGGGGGCCGTGGGCGGTGCGGTCGCCGCCGGCGGCGCGATGGGCTTTCCCTTCGTGCACGCCCAGGAAAAGATCACGCTGCGCTACCTCGGCACCGCGGTGAACCAGGACAAGGCGATCGCCGAGAAGTTCGAGCGCGACACCGGGATCAGGATCCAGTACATCCCGGTCACCACCGACGACGTGACCAAGCGCGCCGTCACCGCGCCCAACAGCTTCGACCTGATCGACACCGAGTACTTCTCGCTCAAGAAGATCATCCCGACCGGCAACCTGCTCGGCATCGACACCAAGCGCATCAAGAACGCCGACAAGATCACGTCGCTCTTCACCAAGGGCGAGGTCGCGGGCAAGAAGGTGGGTGACCAGGGGACCGCGCCCAAGAAGGTGATGTACCTGGAGAAGCCCAACAGCAAGACCTTCGCGTCGTCGCCGACGCAGTTCATGACGCTGATCCCGACGACCTACAACGCCGACACGCTGGGCATCCGGCCCGACCTCATCAAGCGCCCGATCGAGAGCTGGAAGGAACTGCTCAACCCCGAGTTCAAGGGCAAGACCGCCATCCTCAACATTCCCTCCATCGGGATCATGGATGCGGCGATGGTGGTGGAGGCCATGGGGCTCTACAAGTACCCCGACAAGGGCAACATGACCAGGAAGGAGATCGACCTCACGATCAAGACGCTGATCGAGGCCAAGAAGGCGGGCCAGTTCCGCGCGCTCTGGAAGGATTTCAACGAGAGCGTGAACCTGATGGCCTCGGGCGAGGTGGTGATCCAGTCGATGTGGTCGCCGGCGGTGACGGCGGTGCGCACCAAGGGCATCGACTGCGTCTTCCAGCCGCTCAAGGAAGGCTATCGCGCCTGGGCCTCGGGCTTCGGCGTGCCCAAGAGCGTGTCGGGCCGCAAGGCCGACGGCGTGTACGAGTTCATCAACTGGTTCCTCGACGGCTGGGCCGGCGCCTACCTCAACCGCCAGGGCTACTACAGCGCGGTGCTCGACACGGCCAAGAAGTTCATGGAGCCCTACGAATGGGCCTACTGGATGGAAGGCAAGCCGGCCACCGCCGACATCAAGTCGCCGCACGGCGACCTGCTCGCCAAGGCCGGCAGCGTGCGCGACGGCGGCAGCTACGAGCAGCGCATGGGCGGCATCGCGTGCTGGAACGCGGTGATGGACGAGAACGCTTACATGGTCCAGAAGTGGAACGAGTTTGTGGCCGCCTGAGGATGAGCCCCCCAGTCGCTGCGCTTCCGCCTTGCAGGCCGCGCTGGGCCGGAGGCCCAGCCCTTCGCCAGGCACGAGCCGTCCACTGGACGGCTCGTGTCCGGGCTCAGCCCCCAAGGGGCGACCCCGGGTCGGCCGGCCAAGCCGGTCCTCGCGGGTGGCTTGACGAGAGCTGCGCTGTGCTTGCTCATGGCGCGCGCAGCGTCGGAGCGCGGCGATGAAACCGATGCGCGCGACGGCGTGGGTGCAGGCCACGCCCTTCACCCTCGTCTTCGTGCTCTTCCTCGTGCTGCCGCTGGTGCTGGTGGCGATCGTGAGCTTCTGGCGCGCGAGCGACTACGAGCTCATCCCCGCCTTCACCGCGCAGAACTACCTCGACGTCTTCAGCGGCTGCGGCAGCACGGACGAGCTGTGCGTCACGCTCAAGACGTATCTCTCCACGCTCAAGTTCTGCTTCCTGGTGTGGCTCATCACGCTGGTGCTGGGCTTCCTGGTGTCGTATTTCCTCGCCTTCCACGTGCGCTCGGTGGGCGCGCAGACGCTGCTCTTCATCCTGTGCACGATCCCCTTCTGGACGTCCAACGTGATCCGCATGATCTCGTGGGTGCCGCTGCTCGGGCGGCATGGCGTCATCAACCAGGGCCTGCAGGGCGCGGGGATCATCGACACGCCCATCGAGTGGCTGCTCTTCAGCGACTTCTCGGTGGTGCTCGCCTTCGTGCACCTCTACACGATGTTCATGATCGTGCCCATCTTCAACTCGATGATGCGCATCGACCGCTCGCTGCTCGAAGCGGCGCGCGACAACGGGGCGAGCGGCTGGCAGACGGTGTGGAACGTGATCGTGCCGCTGTCGCGCACCGGCATCGTGATCGGCTCGATCTTCGTCATCACCATCGTCATGGGCGACTTCGTCACCATCGGCGTGATGGGCGGCCAGCAGATCGCCTCGGTGGGCAAGATCATCCAGGTGCAGACCTCCTACCTGCAGTTCCCGATGGCGGCGGCCAATGCGGTGATCCTGCTGCTGGTCACGCTGATGATGATCTGGGGCCTGACGCGGCTCGTGGACATCCGCAAGGAGCTGTGAGATGAGTGCCTCGCCGTTCGCCCTGAGCCTGTCGAAGGGCCTGTCCATGCGGCGGGTGGCCCCATGAACGAAGGCAGGCGCCCGGCCAGCTTCTACGCCCTCGCGGCCGTGTTCGGCCTCTTCGTGGTCTTCCTCTACGGCCCGATGTTCACCATCTTCGTGCTGAGCTTCCAGGGGCCGGAGGGCGGGCTGACCTTCCCGATGCGCGGCGTGTCGTTGCACTGGTTCGGCAAGCTCTGGGAAGGCATGGGCGTGGTCGACGTGGCGGCGGCCTTCCGGCGCTCGGTGGCGCTCGGGGCGGTGGTGATGCTGCTCACCGTGCTGCTCTCGCTGGGTGCGGGGCTCGCGTTCCGCAAGCGCTTCCGCGGCTCGGGCCTGCTCTTCTACACGGCGGTGGCGAGCCTCATCATGCCGTCCATCGTGGTCTCGCTCGGCATCGGGCTGCAGTTCCGCCTGATCGACACGCTGTTCAAGGACGGGCTGGCGCTGCTGGGCCTGGAATCGTGGCTCGACAGCTACGGCACCGCCATGGGCCTCTACAGCTCGGCGCTCGGCGCGCACCTCACCTGGACGCTGCCGTTCGGCCTGCTCATCATGCTGGCCGTCTTCAACCGCTTCAACCCGGCGTACGAGGAAGCGGCCGACGACCTGGGCGCCACGCCCTGGCAGACCTTCCGCCACGTCGTGCTTCCCTTGATCGCCCCCAGCCTCGTGGGCGTGGGCATGTTCGGGTTCACGCTGAGCTGGGACGAGATCGCGCGCACCTCGCAGGCCATCGGCGACGTCAACACCCTGCCGCTGGAGCTGCAGGGCCTGACCAGCACCGTCACCACGCCGGCGATCTATGCGCTGGGCACGGTCACCACCGTGGTCTCGTTCGCGGTGATGGGCGCGACGCTGCTGCTCATCCGGCTGCTGCGGCGCAAGCCCGTCCGCGCGTGACGCTGCCCCATCGAGGCGGCACTTCCGGAAGCGCGCCCGGCGAGCGCGTGTTCCGCGCCCACCGGCGCGGCTGAACGCGCGGCTCAGGCGGGCGCGAAGCGGTAGACGCCGTCGTCCCCGCGCGTGCGCACGAGCTTGCCGGTGTGCCACAGCGCATGCAGGTGGGCGATGGATTCGCCCATCGCGAAGGTCGTCTGGTGCAGGTCGAGCTTGCGCTTGAAGAGCACGCCCAGCAGGTCGGCCGCGCTCTGGGGGCGTTCGGCGCAGGCGTGCATCACCTCGGCCAGGCGCTCCTTGTGGTGCGCATGCAGCTGGTCGATGCGGGTGTGCAGCCCGGTGAAGGGCCGGCCGTGCGAAGGCAGCACCAGGCTCGTCGCCGGAAGGGCGCGCATGCGCTCGATCGAGTCGAGGTAGCGGCGCAGCGGGTCGCCCTCGGGCTCGTTCTCGTGCACGCCCACGTTGGTGGAGATGCGCGGCAGCACCATGTCGCCGGAGATCAGCACGCCGAGCGTCTCGCAGTGCAGCGAGATGTGCTCGGGGGCATGGCCATAGCCCACGTGGCAGCGCCAGGCGTGGGCGCCGATGCGCAGCACGTCGCCATCGATCAGGCGGCGAAAGCGCTCGGGCACCCCGGGCACCATGGTGGCGTAGTGGCCGCCGCGCTTCAGGATCATGTCGAGCGTGGCCGCGTCGGTGATGCCATGGCTTTTCGCGAAATCGGGGGTGAGCACGCTCGCGCGCGCGGCCGGGTCGCTGGACATGCGCGCGCCGTTGTAGTCGGTGCCGCTGATCCACAGGCGGCATTCGTGCCCGGGCGTGGTCCAGCGCTCGGTGAGCCAGGACGAGAGGCCGATGTGGTCCGGGTGCAGGTGGGTGACGATCACGCGCAGCACCGGCAGGCCCTCGAGCTCGGTGGCGAACACGCGCTCCCAGCATGCGCGCGTGGCGTCGTTGGCGATGCCGCAGTCGACGATGCTCCAGCCGTCGCGGCCGTCCATCTCGTCGCGCAGCAGCCAGAGGTTGATGTGGTCCAGCGCAAAGGGCAGCGCCATGCGCACCCAGCGCACGCCGGGGGCCACCTCCATCGACGTGCCGGGCTCGGGCAGGGCATCGCCGCAGGGGTAGTTCAGCTCGCGTTCGAGAGCATTCATGTGGCTACACTTTACGTATACGTCAATTGAACAGGCATTCTAGGGAGCCATGTCTGCCGCAGCTGTCACGCAAGTTTCAAGCGCCGCCGGTGCCGTCACCTACACCATCGGCGAGCTGGCGCGCGAGTTCGACCTCACCACCCGCGCCATCCGTTTCTACGAGGACTGCGGCCTGCTCCAGCCGCGCCGTGCAGGGCGCAACCGCGTCTACAGCCCGCGCGACCGCACGCGCCTGAAGCTCACGCTGCGCGGCAAGCGGCTCGGGCTCACGCTCTCCGAGGTCAAGGAGCTGGTGGACATGTACGAATCGCCGCGCGACACCGTGCCGCAGCTCAAGAAGTTCCTGAGCGTGCTCGCCCTGCACCGGGCGCAGCTCGAGCAGCAGATGGCCGACCTGCACGTCACGCTCGACGAGGTGCGCGCCCACGAGAAGGAAGCCCGCCGGCTGCTGGCCGAGGGCGACAGACGCTGATTTGAAGGACACCCCATGAACCTCCCCGGCCTCAACTTCCAGCTCGGCGACGACATCGAGGCCCTGCGCGAGAGCGTGCAGGCCTTCGCCGCCGCCGAGATCGCGCCGCGCGCGGCCGAGATCGACCGCAGCGACCGCTTCCCCATGGACCTGTGGCGCAAGATGGGCGCGCTCGGCGTGCTCGGCGTCACCGTCGGCGAGGAGTACGGCGGCGCCGGCATGGGCTATCTCGCGCACATGGTCGCGATGGAGGAGATCAGCCGCGCCTCGGCGAGCGTGGGCCTGTCGTACGGCGCGCACAGCAACCTGTGCGTGAACCAGATCCGCCGCAACGGCAGCGAGGCGCAACGCCGCAAGTACCTGCCGAAACTCGTGAGCGGCGAGCACGTGGGCGCGCTTGCCATGAGCGAGCCCAACGCCGGCTCCGACGTCATCAGCATGAAGCTCAAGGCCGAAGACAAGGGCGGCCACTACCTGCTCAACGGCAGCAAGTTCTGGATCACCAACGGCCCCGATGCCGACGTGCTCGTCGTCTATGCCAAGACCGAGCCCGAGCTGGGTGCCCGTGGCGTGACCGCCTTCCTGATCGAGAAGGGCATGAAGGGTTTCTCGATCGCGCAGAAGCTCGACAAGCTCGGCATGCGCGGCAGCCACACCGGCGAGCTCGTGTTCCAGGACGTGGAGGTGCCGGCCGAGAACGTGCTCGGCGCCGTCAACGGCGGCGCCAAGGTGCTGATGAGCGGCCTGGACTACGAGCGCGCCGTGCTCGCCGCCGGGCCCATCGGCATCATGCAGGCGGTGATGGACAACGTGGTGCCCTACATCCACGAGCGCAAGCAGTTCGGCCAGAGCATCGGCGAGTTCCAGCTCATCCAGGGCAAGGTGGCCGACATGTACACCGTGCTGCAGGCCGCCCGCGCCTTCTGCTACACGGTGGGCAAGAACCTCGACCAGCTGGGCGCCGAGCACGTGCGCCAGGTGCGCAAGGACTGCGCGAGCGTCATCCTGTGGTGCGCCGAGAAGGCCACCTGGATGGCGGGCGAGGGCATCCAGGTCTTCGGCGGCAACGGCTACATCAACGACTACCCGCTCGGGCGGCTGTGGCGCGACGCCAAGCTCTACGAGATCGGCGCCGGCACCAGCGAGATCCGCCGCATGCTCATCGGCCGCGAGCTCTTTGCCGAGACGATGTAGGACTACTGCGGCCAACCCCGGCAAGCTCTGCTCCAATCCAGCCCCATGACGACCGACATCCAACAGCTGCTCGACAGCAACCGCCTCTGGGCCCAGCGCACCGAAAACCAGAGCCCCGGCTTCTTCTCCGGCCTGCTCGCGCAGCAGGCGCCGCGCTACATGTGGATCGGCTGCGCCGACAGCCGCGTGCCCGCCAACGAGCTCGTCGACCTGAAGCCCGGCGAGCTCTTCGTGCACCGCAACGTGGCCAACGTGGTGGTGCATTCCGACCTGAACTGCCTGTCGACCATGCAGTTCGCCGCCGACATGCTCAAGGTCAGGCACATCTTCGTCGTCGGCCATTCGGGCTGCGGCGGCGTGGCCGCGGCGCTGTACGACCGCCGCGTGGGCCTGGCCGACAACTGGATCCGCCACGTGCAGGACGTGCGCAACCGCCACCAGGCCTGGCTCGACACGGTGGACGAGCCGCACCGCGTCAACGCGCTGTGCGAGCTCAACGTGATCGAGCAGGCGCTCAACGCCTGCCAGACCACCGTGGTGCAGGACGCCTGGTCGCGCGGCCAGGAGCTCGCGGTGCACGGCTGGTTCTACAGCCTGCACAACGGCCTGCTGCAGGACCTGCGCATGACGGCGGCCAGCCAGGACCGCGTGGCGCCGGCCTACGACACCGCGGTGGCGGCGCTGAAGGCGCGCTACGCCGACATGAAGGCCAGCGCATGAAGCGCATGGCGGTCTTCCCGCAGGAGCTGACCGACCTGCGCGCCTTCGACATCGCCCAGGCGATGCTCGAAGGCTTCGACCGCCACTACACGCTCTTTCGCGAGACCAGCGCGCACGCCAAGCGGCGGTTTGAAGAGGCCGACTGGCACGGCCAGCAGCGCGCGCAGCGCGAGCGCATCGAGTTCTACGACAAGCGCGTGGACGAGGCGGCCGAGCGGCTGCAGACCGAGTTCAAGGCCGGCACGCTGTCGATGGACGTGTGGCAGCAGGTGAAGCTGCACTACATCGGCCTGCTCACCAACCACCAGCAGCCCGAGCTCGCCGAGACCTTCTTCAACTCGGTCACGACCAAGATCCTGCACCGCAGCTACTTCCACAACGACTTCATCTTCCTGCGCCCGGCCGTCTCGACCGAATACATCGAGAACGAAGAGCCCACGCTGCGGCCCACCTACCGGGCCTACTACCCCACCAAGGAGACGATGCGCGACACCTGGCTGCGCATCGTGAGCAACTTCCAGCTCAACCGCGATTTCGAGGACCTCGGGCGCGACGTCGACCACGTGCTGTCGGCCATGGCGCGCGAGCTGGGCGACTTCCGCCCGCGCGCGAACTTCCAGATCCAGGTGCTGAGCTCGCTCTTCTTCCGCAACAAGGGCGCCTACATCGTCGGCAAGATCATCAACGGCTTCACCGAGACGCCGTTCGCGCTGGCCGTGCTGCATGCCCCGGGCTCGGGGCTGCTCGTGATCGACACCATGCTCTTCGGCGAAGACGAGCTGCAGATGCTCTTCAGCTTCGCGCGGGCGTACTTCCTCGTCGAGATGGAGATCCCCTCGGCCTACGTGCATTTCCTGCGCTCGCTCATGCCGCGTAAGCCCAGGTCGGAGATCTACAGCGCGCTCGGGCTGCAGAAGCAGGGCAAGAACATCTTCTACCGCGACTTCCTCGCGCACCTGCGGCATTCGTCGGACAAGTTCCGCATCGCCCCGGGCATCAAGGGCATGGTGATGCTGGTCTTCGACCTGCCCTCCTACCCGTACGTCTTCAAGGTCATCAAGGATTTCTACCCGGCGCCCAAGGAGACCACGCGCGAGCTCATCAAGAGCAAGTACCTGCTCGTGAAGCAGCACGACCGCGTGGGTCGCATGGCCGACACGCTCGAGTACAGCAACGTCGCCTTCCCGCGCGTGCGCTTCGACGAGGAGCTCATTGCCGAGCTGCGCCAGTACTGCCCGAGCCTGCTCGAGGAAGACGAGAACGACGTGGTGATCCGCCACGTCTACATCGAGCGGCGCATGATCCCGCTCAACATCTACCTGCAGGAGGCCGAGCCCGCGCGCATGGCGCATGCGGTCATCGAGTACGGCAACGCCATCAAGGACCTGGTGGCCGCCAACATC